>CAZLFD010000038.1:0-14933 GCA_964558715.1 uncultured Candidatus Peribacteria bacterium
ATACTACCGACAGCGACTTGCCTCATCTGTCACGAGAATTGGGGCTTAGTTCATCTCGCGAATTTTTAGGTGCAACCTATATTAGAGCGGGCGTCTGGGTAGGCCGCCCAGGCAAGGTTTAAGAATCTGTATAAGTGGAAACTTTGCAAGTTGCACCAAACGTTGCTTCCTTCGTCGTTGCAGATTGTTGCGAAACCATGTGCTGTTTCACAACTGGAGAAGGTTTAGTTCTCCTGCATTAAGCCATGACGTTTGTGGAATCAGCAGATACGCCTCATGACCCTACGTCGGAGAAGCCGAATTTATGGAGCAACTTTGCAAGTTGCTCCACGCATTGCTTCATCCCGAAAGACTTACGAACACTCCCCACTTACTGCCCTAAGATGTTCTGATTGCAGATTGCCATTCTACCTTGCTGATTGCCAATTCCCCTCTCGTTGATGCTATAATCAAACCATGAATCCTACCTACGTCTCTCTCCGGGAACAGATTGAAACCAACGAGCAGATGCTGCTGGCGCCCTATGCCTGCCATGCCGCCGCAAGCCAAGGTCGGGAATACTATGAAGAAGCGGATATCCAGCGTACGACGTTTCAGCGTGATCGGGATAGAGTCATCCACTGCCGAGCCTATCGCCGATTGCGAGGGAAGACGCAGGTCTTCGTTGCCCATCACGGTGACCATTACCGCAATCGACTTACACATACTATGGAGGTCGCCCAACTCGGTCGCGATGTGGCACGGAATCTAAAAGCAAATGAAGACCTCGCAGAAACCATTGCCCTCGCGCACGACCTCGGGCACACGCCGTTTGGGCACGCCGGCGAAACGGCGATGAACGAACTGCTGCATCGCTACGGCAGTATTTTTGAACACAACTCGCAATCGCGGAGGATTGTAGAAATATTAGAGCAGAAGTCGCCGCATTTTCCGGGATTAAACCTCAGCTACGAAGTGCGCGATGGCCTCATCAAACATAGAAATACGAATTACGATACGCAAACTGAAGCGCGTAACAGTAGTTTAGAAGCGCAGATCGTGGATATGGCAGATCAAGTCGCCTACCAAAATCACGATATCGACGACGGCCTGCGCGCTGGTATCGTGCATTTGGAAGAGTTGGATTCTCTGGAACTCTGGCAATTGGCCAAAGCGGATGTTCCGCGCTATGAACCGGATGAATTGTGGACTTCTGCCGTTATCAGCAAACTCATCAAGATCATGGCGCACGATTTATTGACAGAAACAGCACGTCGTTTAGAAAGCCTGGATCCGCAATCGGTAAACGACATCCGCAACGCGCCCCTGCCTATGGCAGCCTTTTCGCCAGAGATCGACACCAAAAATACGGCACTGCGGCATTTTCTCTACAGCAAGTTTTATCGCCAGCCAAAGGTGGTAGAACAGTCGGAACGCGGCAAAGAGACAATCAAACGCATCTTCTTTCATTTATACGTAAAGCCAGATATGTTGCCGTTACATTTTCAGGAAATGATTAAAAGTGGCGAAAAACGCGAGATCGTCATCAAAGATTTTATCGCGGGCATGACGGATAGATTTGCCTTGGATTTCGCCGCGAGCATCGTATGATCCTGCAGCGCAATGAACGTATCGGGGAGCTTGCCGCCTTCGGGCATGCCGCCCTCTACGGGACGCTCCCTCTCTTTATCGTGATGAGCAAAGACGTGGTACCGCCGCTCTTTTTTATCGGTGCGAGCTTCCTGTGTGCGGGGCTCTTCATGGCGCCACTCGCCTACTACTCCGAAGCCGACCGTCTGCGTCTAAACCCCCAAGCGGCACTGCCCTTCGCCGTAGGTCTGGTCATCATCATGCTTATCATCTACCCGATCGTCACGATTGCCGGCCAGAACACGAGCGCCGGAAACATCGCCATTCTCAATCAAACGGAAGTCTTTTTCTCGTTTCTGCTCTTTGGCCTCTTGGGCACCGAACTCGTCACGAAAGCACGTCTTATCGGCGCGGGCTTTATCGTCGCCGGAGCGACCGCCGTACTCCTCCAAAGCGCGAGCGGTACTCTCGCGGTCTGGGACATCCTCATAGTGTTTGCCGTTTCGCTCGCACCGTTTGCCAATCACTTCCAAAAAGCAGCCTTGCAGCACATTGGTCCGATGACGCTTGTCACCTGGCGTAATCTCATCAGCGGCACCTTGCTCATCTGTGCGGGGATTGTCTTCGAAAACATCGCTCTCGCGCAGCTCAGCATCGAGCAGTTGCTCCTGATCGCCCTCAATGGCCTGTTCGCCTTCGGCATCGCGAAATGGCTCCTTTTTATCGGCTTCCATCGTATCGGCGTCGCGAAGACTATTGCAATCAACGGGACGGCCCCCGCAGTCACCATGCTCCTGGCGTTTTTCATCCTCGCGGAAACCCCGAGCGTGGCACAAATCTTCGGCCTCCTCCTCATCGCGATCGGTGTGTACCTTATCACCATGCGCCAGACCTCCACCTTTACCGGAAGGGTCACAACCGGAGACCGCATCGGCACAGAACTTGGCTTTCCAACGTTGAATCTGGTAACGGTGTCGAAGATCGCATCTGGGGTCTATGTCGCCCGTGCCCGGATCGGTGAACGGGAGTATCCCGCTGTGCTTCATGCCGGCCAACGCCCCACCATAGGGAAAAAAGACTTCCGCCTCGAGCTGCATCTTTTGGATACATTCACGGACGTCGCGCCGGCAGAAGTGACAGTGGAAATCGTCAGGCATCTGCGCGCCGTAAAGAATTTTCGCGATACGAACAGGCTGCAAGCGCAGATCGCCAAGGATGTAGCGGCGGCGAAGGTGGTCTTGGAATTGTAGCCAAGCCGCGCATCGTCTTTGCGAGGAAGTGAGGCACGAGCGAACGAAGCAATCCACTCTTAGAAGGATCAACTCTTGTTTGCCGGAATGGGATTGAACCCCTTTCCGCATGTTTCGTGGTGGCTGCATTGCCGGCTGTGCGGGAACAAGCTTTCCCGCAGCACATACGGGAATACTGCAGATTTGAATACTTTTTTTATTCAAATTCCGCGACGAGCATGCCTCGCTCGGCGCTCGATGCCGCTGCGACTGCTTTTGCCGGTACCGGCGGAGCTACCGTGCCCTTGAACTCACGTACGATGATGGCGCGCTCGCGGGGAGGCTCCACTTTCTCGGGAACGGGTGCCGCCACAGGTGATGGCTTTTCTCCGGGGAACTCCTTGGCGACGATGATCGACGGCTTTTGTTTCACAAGGGCATACTGCCGCTCGGCAAGTAGGTTGGTCAACGTCGCGTGCGTACGCGGGCCATACACGCCAAATCCCGCACTTGCTTCAGTGGTGACTTTGAAATCGAGTTGAAACTGCTGTACCGCCGCTTCGGTTACCGGGCCGTAGAGTCCGGAGGCAGAAAGCGCATAGCCAAGTTGCCCCAGTCGTGTTTGCAATGCGGCGACTGCCGTGCCCTGCGCATCACGTTCGAGCCCGCTTTTTAAATCGGCAACAAGATGTTTGCTGATAGCGCGTTTTTCTAATGTTTGTGATTCGACGACCTGTGCAAGCGTTCCACGCGTACGCGGGCCATATTTGCCAGCTCCTTCGGTATCAGCCGAACCGATTACTTGTTTGTCGAGTTGAAAGGCCAAGACGGCAGCTGCGGTTGCTTCATCGAATGAGCCGGAAATCGCGCCTGCATAAAAGCCGAGTTCGGCGAGTTGTTTTTGCAAAGCGAAGACAGTAACGCCCGAAGCGCCTTTAGCAATGGGAGCCGGGGTAGAAGCGAAAAGTGGTAAGTGTGAAATATCCGCCGGGACGACAGAAAGAAAAGAGAGCGAATTTTCGGCGCCGCCCGTCCAGTAGACCATCCCTTGCACGGTGCGCATTCCCCAGGCCAGCGCGCGCGCCAGGCCGGTCTCCCCTCTTCCCATCCATACATCGATGCGATCATGCGCCTGCCCGCGCATGCCAGCAGGAACGATGGCACCACCGCGGTCGTGCACAGTGCCCATGCCGAGGCCCGGCAAATAGATCTGTGTGCCAAAAGGATAATTGCGCGGCGCGGCGAGCATGCCCGGGTACACTTCGGTGCCGTCGGCGCCATTAGTGCCGCGGCCATTCAGGCGTATTTCGGCTTCGTAATTGCCGCGCAGGTAGCGGCTTTGCCCGGCTTCGGGAGAGTAATAAGCGGAGACGCGAAAGGTGCGCGGCTCGCCGCCAGGAAGTTCGGCTCCGGCAGCATACGCGGGGCTGATCGACTGCATCACAAAGCAGATGCAAAAGACGATACCGGCAACGATCTGAGTGAATTTTTTCATGTTTGTTTTTAGAGAGATTCTTTACCCTGCCTGCCCCTGATCTTGTTAAACAGTTTCGGGGAAATGAGAAGGTTTGCGATTTACGGACGAATACCATCCGGAAAATCAAAAGACGGCTGCAATTGATTGAGATATTCCGCCAACGAAATCTGCTGACCATAAGCCACTATCGAGATGTCTTCGAGCTGCTCAGCCGGCAGGTTCTGAACGAGATATTCCGCAGTTGCCGAGAGAATCGCCTGCGCCCCAGGAGTAGAAAAGACAAGCGCGGCATCGGGCAGGGAATATGATTCGCCCTGGCGCCGCTGCGCCAAGAAAGCGAGCAGGTCACGCTTGGCAATGCGGTAGCTCTTATTCATCTTATATGCCGTGAGTTCGCCATCATTGATAAAGCCGTACACCGTTTGCGGTGTGATCTTAAGGATCTCTGCAACTTCATCAGATGAAAGGAAATCTGGGATATTGGTGTTTGTTTCGGGATTCATCGGTTTTGTATGAAATGGAATGAAATCAGTTGGTTTTGACTGGTTTCAAGGTATTCTAGCGGGTTTTACATGTATTTGCAAGGTATGAAACAGTTTTGTATGAAATTGAATGAAATTGTGCTGTTTTGAATGGTTTTGTACTGTTTTGAATGAAATCAAATGGTTTTGTATGAAATTGCAATCGATGCCTGGTGTGGGTGTTCTGAAAAACTCCGCATACCGTCTGAGTCCTCTGTGAGAGACTCCCACGGTAAACAAAAATAGATTCCCGCCTACGCGGAAATTGAGACAAACAGAGGGTCAATCCTCGTTGAGGTAATGGATGTAGTCTTTCTCTTCGATAAGGCCTTTTTCTTCAAGGATTTCAGCGTATTGATCCATCTTGATCATGCCGAAGCTGCGGCCACTTTGGATGGCATTTTTAATCTGTGCGGTGTTACCGGTACGAATCAAGTTACGAATACCAGGAGTAGAGACCATCAACTCATAAATAGCGATGCGGCCGGTGCGGTCGGCGCGTTGAACCAGGCGCTGGCCCTGGATTCCGAGAATCGTATCGGCCAAACGGTTTTGGATCATATTGTGCTGATCGGTCGGAAAGGCGTTGATTAAACGAGAAATGGTCTGAGAGACACCAGAAGTATGCAAAGTCGAAAGCACCAAGTGCCCGGTTTCAGACAGGTTGATCGCCGCCATAATCGTTTCTGGGTCGCGCATCTCTCCAATCATCACCACATCTGGATCTTCACGCAGGGTAGCGCGCAACGCGTTTGAAAAGGACAAAGTGTCGGCACCGATCTCACGCTGTGAGATGATGGACTTTTTCGATTTAAAGAAGAATTCGATCGGATCTTCAATCGTGATAATATGCTGAACACGCGATTGATTGATATTCTCAATCATCGACTGCATCGAGGTCGATTTACCCGAACCGGTCGGCCCGGTTACGAGCAGCAAGCCTTGTTTTGCTTCGAGCAGAGTAGAAATACCACCCGGCAAACCGAGTTCATCCATGCTCCATACGTCGTTAGCGATCACCCTCATCACGGTTGAGAGCCGTTTGCGTTTAAAGAAAATATTGACGCGAAAGTTGGTTCCATCACGATGTTCAAATGCAGTATCGAGTTCACGAGTTCGCACGAGTGATTCGCGCTGCTCTTCGGTAGGGATCAGGGTAAATATGAGGCGTTCGGCACGTTCTGGCGTGAGTGCGGGAAGGTTCTCAACAAAATAGATATCACCGTTAATACGAAAGGCAATACGTTCGTGAGCAGAAATATGTATATCCGAAGCACCCAGTTCTAAAGCCGCTTCGAGGATATCTGCCATCGAAAGGTCAGAGACATCGTATTTCAGATTGATCTCGTTCTGGCTTTTTTGCGAGATAGCGTTTTCTGGGTTCGCGAGTGATTCGAGCGGGCGTCCTTGATTCGTCAACGATTCAAGAGATCCGGGAATCGGGGCTTGCGGCATCTGTCCAAAGCCCACCATCTTGCGAATAACCTCGGAGTCAGAATTTACTCCAGGGTTTGCTCCTTCTGGGCCGACTTTTCCTTCGTTTGCCATTTAGTGCAAAAGTTGATTTTTATATCACAAAATCATACCCTATCCCCTGAGTTTTTGCAATCCTAAAAATGCATCCCGATATCCTCCGCCAGAAGTTCCGCGACTTTTTCAAGAGCCGCCATCATGCCGAAATCCCGAGTGCTTCGCTGATTCCGAGTGCCGATGACCCGACGGTGCTCTTTACCACAGCTGGCATGCAACCACTCGTGCCAAACTTGCTTGGTGCACCGCACCCCAAAGGGAAAAGGATTTTCGATACGCAAAAAAGCTTTCGCACGCCCGATATCGACGAAGTGGGTGACGACACACATCTGACTTTTTTTGAGATGCTCGGTAACTGGTCGCTCGGCGATTATTTTAAAGCAGAGGCAATCGAACTCGCCTACGATTTTTTTGTGGATGAATTAGGATTAGACCCAAATCGCTTTGCGGTCACGATTTTCGAAGGAGATGCAGATGCGCCCAGAGACGACGAAGCGGAGAAGATTTGGCTCAGTAAACCGGGGATTACTAAAGGGCAGATCTTTGCATTTGATAAAAAAGACAACTTCTGGGGCCCTGCCGGAAAAACCGGGCCATGCGGGCCGTGTAGCGAAATCCACTACGATCGCGGTGAGCAATACGGCGAAGATCTTGGTCCGAACTGTGATGACAACCAGCGCTATGTCGAGATCTGGAATCTGGTGTTTATGGAATTCGACAAAAAAGATGACGGTAGTTACGAGAAGTTGGCGCAAAAAAATGTCGATACGGGAGTGGGTTTTGAGCGCTTGGTAGCCGTGTTGCAGCAAAAAGATTCACCGTTTGATACAGAGCTGTTTACGAAGGTATTAGAGAAGATCGCCGCCATTACCGGTGCGACGTATACGAAGGAGAAACGCGCCTTCCGCATTATTGCCGACCATGCCCGCGGTGCAACTTTTTGTATTGCGGACGGAGTAACCCCAGGCAACGAAGGCAGACATTATGTTTTGCGAAGACTTATCCGCCGAGCAGTGCGCGAGGGAAAAAAACTGGGTGTCGATGATAATTTTCTCGCCGAGATCGCCAAAGTGGTGATTGCGGAATACCGAGCCCATTATCCGGAATTGGAAGAAAACAAGAACACGGTGCTGTCGGTCATCAATCTGGAAGAGAGCAATTTTCGCCAAACACTCGACCGCGGCGAAAAGCAATTAGAGGAAATCGTCGCCAAAGATTCTAAAAAAATCAGTGGTGCCGATGCGTTCAAACTCTTCGATACCTATGGTTTTCCGCTCGATCTAACGAAAGATTTTGCCGCCGAACAGGGCATAGAAGTAGATGAAGCTGGCTTTGAAAAAGAAATGGAAGCCCAGCAAAATCGTAGCCGCAGTGGGGCCGCCGCCAGTTTTGAGCGCGACAAAGCCGTGCAACAATTCGCCGATCTACCCAAGACCGCTTTTATCGGGTATTTCGAAGAAACATCCGAAACAAAAGTCTTGGGTATTTTAGAATCTGAGGGTCAGGCTTTTGTCGTGTTAGAAACAACCCCGTTTTACGCCGAATCTGGTGGGCAGGTGGGTGACAGCGGCGAAATCAAAGGGCCAAACGGTACACTCAAAGTAACGGATTGTCAGAAAACGGCGACCGGTGTATTTATCCATTCGGGTACGCTCGAGGGGAAGTTAGAAGTCGGCGATACGGTAAAGACCGAGATTGATAGCGAGCGCCGTGGTGAGATCATGCGGCATCATTCGTTGGCGCACATCTTTTTGGGCGCCGCGCAACAAGTTCTTGGTGTAGATGTGCACCAGGCTGGTAGCCACGTAAACGAACACCGCATGCGTCTCGACTTCACCTTTCCGCGCGCCTTAAAGAAAGAGGAGATCAGCGAGATCGAAGTCCTGATGGCCAAAGTGGTCACAGCTGCCGTCGATACCTACATCGTCGAAAAACCGCTTACCGAAGCAAAAGCCGAAGGCGTAGAAGCGACCTTTGGCGAAAAATACGGCGAAATCGTGCGCACCGTAAAAATGGGTAAATACAGTTACGAACTGTGCGGCGGTACGCATGTAAAAAATACAGCCCTCGTGGGTGCGGTCAAAATCGCTACCGAAACAGGAGTAAGTGCCGGGGTACGGCGTGTAGAAATCGTTTGTGCAGAAGCAGCGCGTGCTATGCTGGCCGATCAGTATAATCTGATCGATGAGATCGCTGCCAAACTTAAGGTACCGAAAGACGAAGCTTTGCACCGCATCGATTCGATTTTCGCTGAACGCAAAGAGATGCAAAATCAGCTCGGCAACTTGCAGAAAACATTGGCAAAAGTGGAAGCCGTGCAAGTCGCAAAAGAAGCCAAGAATATTGGCGACAAGCAAACGGTCATCGTCCCAGAACTAAAAGCGGATGGCAAAGCCGCCGGTACCTTTGCTCGAGCGATTCAGGAAGAAGGTATTGACCTTGCGATCGTTGTTACCACCGATGGGAATATCGCTGTAGCGAGCAGGCCAGAAGTCAATGCCGGAGAAATACTCAAAACGATTTCTGCCAAGTTCGGTGGCGGAGGAGGAGGCAGCAACACATTTGCCAGTGGCGGCGGAGTGAAAGGGGTAACACGAGATGCAATAAGCGAACTACTACAATAGGAATCGTTGGCTTTAGCGAGAAATAATAAATGCTGATTTTCATCTCGTAATTCTATTAAGAAATATTTGCTTATTTAGTATTTAGTATTTATACTTAATACTGAATACTAAATAATTGATTATGAAGACTACTATCGAAAAAATTCAGGAAATCATTACCAATGAAAAGCAGGCAACAGCCAAACATTTGCGTGAAAGGCTTGGTGTTTCGCAGGTTTTGGTGCACAGACACCTGAAAAAGCTTTGCGAACGAGAAGTGATCAAAAAAATCGGCTCGACACCGAAAGTCTTTTATATTCCTACTGAAAAAAAAACACAAAGCATCCCTGCAAAATCCAAAATACTCGAAGACAATTGGCTCGAAATAATGCCCAACGGAGAATTTATCTTCGGAGAAAAAGGCTTTTTGCTGTGGTGCCAAGAGCGAAATTACGACTACGAAATCCGAAAAAAAGAATTTGAAAAAATTTATCGAGAGAAGGAACAGCTCAAAGAACAAGGGCTCATTGATGCTACTGAAAAACTGACTATGACCTTTGCGAAGAATTATCTGGAGAAAGTATGGTATCTCGACTGTTATTCTTGGGAGATCTTTGGGAAAACACTGCTCGGAAAATTGATTCTCTATGCCAAACAAAACAGTGATATTGTTCTGATGAAGCGTATCGCGCGAAGGGTGCAAAAAACGTTGCTGAAAACCATTGCCAGAAACTCTTTTGACAGTATCGGCATTATTCCGCACTCCATAAAACGCAGACATGATTTTTTGCAAACCACGCTTGGATTTTTGGATATCAACCCAATTCCGCAGAAAATCTTTGAAAAAGTGTTTTCTCAACACGCAGTCGCGCAAAAAACGCTGAAGTCCAAACAAGACCGGGAAAGAAATGCTGAAGAAACACTTTTTTTGGTGGAAAAGAATTTTCCCAATAAGATGCTTCTCATTGATGATGCCTGTGGAAGCGGTGCTACACTGAACATAGCAGCACAAAAAATCCGCTCTGTCTCCCCGAATACAAAAGTATACGGCCTTACGTTTGTGGGCAGTCAAAAAGGGTTTGAGGTTATAGCGGAATCATAAAAGAACAAAATTGTGAAGAGTTGTGTTTTCTTGGATAATCTGCTTTAATAGTCTGAAATATCAACATCAAATGCATCTACAAGACCATGAACCACATGAGCTGGAAGGCGCCATAGACTATTTTTTTGTCACAGCCATTCTGTTGTCGATGGGATTGGTATCTACTGTACTTTTTGGCTATGTCGACCCACAAGAACTGCTCGCTGCAGACGGATGGTTGGCGAGCCTGTTTCTTGGGCAATGAATGCATTAGGTGAGAATCAGCGACTTAGATTTGAGTTTGAATTCCTGCTCCGTCTCTAAAAATGAGATAAGGAATGAGAGGATTTTTTGCAGCGACTCAGGCGGGAGCGCGACTTTTTCAGAAGTGACAAAATCTGCCCGCTGCCAAAAACGTAGAGTTTTGATCTCGTCAAATGTGAGTGGTGTACCGAATTCAGCGTGTTGCAGGCAAAAAATCTCTCCAGAAGATTGCCATCGACCGGCAGCGGCAAATTGCTCGGGGCATTTGGGGCATTGCTGGAACTCGGGGAAAAACCCGTACAGCGTAAGTGCCTGAATCATGAAGATCGCTGTTGACCGAGGAGCATTACGCGACCGGCTGATATCTGCAAGGAGCTGGTAGAACTGTTCATTCCCCTGCCCTTCACGACAGAGCTTTTGCGCCACTTCGGCAATAAAGAGAAATTCTGGATCAGCGGAAAGTAATCCGCCGTTCAGCGGCTCGGCACGGATAAGTTTTGCGAGTCCATCGCTAGATTTCGGCGGCAGCCATTCGAGGTGGATCGCGCAAAACGGCTGTAACATGCCAGAGAGCTTGGCATTTGGCCGGCGTACGCCTTTTGTGATTACACCAAGTCGGCCCGACGTTTTTGTAAAAAGCGTCAGAATGGCATCGTATTCCGAATAGGGGCGTGACTGCAACACCACACCTTGATCCGTTGTCGTGTTCAAGTGGGCGATTAAAAATCAGAGAACATGTTCTTACGCCGTAAAGCGTACTCTACTGCGAAGGCAGCGGCAAGTACCGAAGAAGCAACGAGCAGCAAGCCGTTATCCCAGGCGATGCTGCCGATAAAAGCTTTTTCACCAAAGAATTCGTTCAGAAAAGAGCTCTGAATCTCTAATTCGGTAATCAGCCCCAAGAGCATATTGCCGATGAGGGAGGTTGTCCAACGAAAGAGACAGATGCTGACGAACAGAGCGACAAGTGCGATTATCAAACCTTCGATAAGGAACGGAGCACGGATGTACGACATGTTCGCGCCCACGAGGCGCATTACCGTCATCTCGCGAAAATTTGATTTGATGACGAGTAATACCGTGTAAAACACAAGAAAGAATGCCACCGCGAAAAACATTAGCCAGAAAAAGGTGACTGTTTCTTTTGCGACATGGGTAATGCCGAGAAAGCGATCGATCTTCCCCTTGGCAAAATCGTTTTTGCGAAACGTCTCAGCATCGACCACACCTCGCCATTCTTCGGAGCGCAGCCAGGAAACTAGGTTTTCTGTACCTTGCTGCGAAGCGACCGGAATGATACCAAACATAGTTTGCAGGGGATTGTCGAGTTCGTAACGCTCGAGAAATTGCGTCTCATCCGGAAATTTTTGCCGAAACTCGAGCAAGGCTTCTTCACGCGAAAGTTCCCAAAAATCAACGATTTCGCCTATATGGCGTTTATATTCGAGTTGTGTCCGGAACTCGGAGGTTTCGGTTTCGGTAGCATCGCGCTCGATAAAAACAGCGATATCGACTTTGCGTTCGACTTTGTCTATCAGCACATCAGAGAGTTCGCCGGCAAAAGCCGAAAGATGCGCCAGAAAAAAGACCAATGAGAGGCCAATGACGGAAAAGAATGCCGCCATCCGATTTCGCCAGAGTGAAGAGCCGACATTACGCAAAATGCGATACAGCGTGATCATGGGCAAAAATAGCGATGCTCCACTTGACAAATCGTCAAATGTTTATGCATGAAAAAACAGATTATCTGAAGCAGCCTATGATGTTTTCCGCTTGTTCGAAGCACATACTGCATAGATTATTTGTGATAGATGAATCTCATGAGTATACCAAAAAAAAACATTTTTTGGCAATGGCAACGCAAAAACGTCGACATTTTCTGGAAAACTGCGATAATGATTGAGTTATTTTTTCTCTTTTCATTTTGCAATGAAAAAACTCTTAGCTGCTCTCAGCAGTTTCGCGCTGATCTTGGCACTCTTTGGTCCGACTCCGTTTGTGGCACTTGCCCAAGATGACAGCACGACAACTCAGGAAGACACTTCCACCGATGAAAACGGTGATGATAGTAGTACCGACGGTGAGTCGGATGATGATTCAGATGAAGACTCTGACGACGATTCAGACGAAAAAGAAGAAATGGAGGATGATGACAATGAAAGCTCAATAGACTTGGATAAGGCCACTCCCAAGTTATATGACACGGTTAATAAGAAGCGTGAGTCGACAAAAAAGGCAATGCAGAAGCAGGAAAAAGCAATGAAGAAAGAGATGAAAGTAGTAAAGAAAGCCATCAAGCGTGAAGTTCGTCGCACCAAACAAGAACTCCGCCAAGACTACCGCGCCAAACGCCAGGATATCCGCCAGAACTTTCGTGAAAAGCGCCAGGAACTTCGCCGCCATGTCGCCGAACTGCGCAAAAAGAAGCGAATGAATTTTGTCGATATGATCATCGATGCACGTATCATGTGCTTTAAGGAAAACAGCGAAGACCGCCAAGAAGCTCGCATGTGCATGCGCGAAAAGGTAAAAGCTGGTGTGCTGGCTTTCGTAGAAGCCAAGCGTGACGCACGTGAGGCCTGCAAAGCAGACACCGCAGAAGAAGAGCTTGAAACACAAGAACGCAGTGCTTGTATCTACGACGTGCAACACACACTGCTTGAAAAAGGCGTCTATGTAGATCCGGATAGCGATGATGACGGTATCGAGACTGGAGATGAGGAAGAGAAAAAATCCGATGCAGAAGAAAACTGCGGAGAAGGAACCACCCTAAATGATGATGGAGACTGTGTTCTAGACGACGCTGATAATGACAGTGTTCCCACAGAGGATGATATGAATGAAGAAGATAACACTAGCGAGGAAAATAGTTCTGATAACGATTCTGATGATTCAGGGGAAGATGAAGATTCTGACGATGATGATATGGATGGCTCTGATGATGATTCAGCAGATGACAATGCAGACGGTGCGGGTGATGACCCTGAGTCGTAAAGTGCAATATCTGTTGTTCTCCAAAAAAGCCCCCCGACACGTCGGGGGGCTTTTTTTATACAACTGACTATTTAATCCGTGGAGACTTTTTTTGCTAAAATTTTTTAGATACTGTATAATACGTTAGTAACATAGTTTTCTATAACAAAAAACAAATGACATCACTTTTACCAACTCGAAACTCCTGCTTTCTGGGCGCGCTTCTTTTGAGCATTTTCAGTGCGTTTTTATTGCTTGCCCCCCAGAGCATCCATAGCCAAGCCCCAGTAGCGCCGTACCAAAACTGTGGAGTCGGCTTGCAACCACCAGACGGATTAACTGACTGGCGCCATGCCAATGTAGTGCGGGGCGATGACGGTACGGCTTGGCAACGAGGACTCGTTTCTAATCCTAAGCAAATTCTTGAAATAGAAGAAGGCAAGACGGTGCGCATAAACGGCATGGGTACACCAGGGATGGAAGTCATGCTCTTCGCATTTGAACCGACTGAGAACAACGAAGGGTTTATTCCCCCACCAGGACGCGGAACGTGTTTTCAGACGATTGCTGATGAAAACGGTCAATTTGTCTTCGATCTGCATGCCCGCCTCTTGTGGAGCACATTGCAAAAAGAACTCGCTCTTGATGCGTTTTATCGCATGGACAAACTATGGGACCAACTCGATACCGCCAGCTCGAATCAGAACTTTTTTGTGGGCACGGCCAACAGCTTCAAAGTAGTTGACGTGGAGTTGGTCTTGCCGGAGGGTTCACAGAATGCTCCACCGATTGAAGTACCTGAGGGGACATGGGAACGAAGCCGAAGTATTGCGCCGCAACCGCAGGCATCAGTCACCCCGGTCGAGACTTCAGCGGGCATCCCGACCACGGCGCCAATCCCAACCAGGGCACCACAGCGTACCTCTCAACCCTCGGAGTGCATCAGTAATGGAAACTCGGGCAGCATCCTCGGTAGAGGGAGGGATATGGGAATCATCCATCGCATCGATCCGATGCGCGCCAATCCGGCGATTATCGGTAATATATTCGATCAAGTCGGAATCCAAACCGTGGAGCACGGTCGCCAAGGTGCCACGACGAATACCCACTATGTTCGCGTTGCTGGTGCAAGCGAAACAAACAGCTTCAGCATGAGCCCCATAGGGAGTGGTCCCACGGGGGCCGGCGATATCGTCCTCAAATCAATGACCATCGAAACGCTCAAGCGTATGCTGCTCGCGGAAAGCGGGAGCAAATCTTTATCGCCGACTATCTTGCAGAGCGGCAGCGGAGAGCTGATAAAAACCTTGCTCACAGATGCGGCGAACCGGAACTCTGCTGCGAGTAGTCTTGCAAACAAGCTTACCGAGCACATGAATAGTTTCGGACTATCATCGCGTGGCGGCTTTGCAAATCATCTGCTGGCCACATTTCCACAAAACCATTCGGGACAAGCTAGTTGGGCCGATGATGCGCTCGATATCACCCTCTTTTGGACGGGAACCACGGCCCCGAATCCCTGTGTGATCACAAACGGATTTATGGGTACAAGTACAAGCGTCGACCATCGAAATTTCATGGCATTGAGTAGAGGGAACAGCGGCGACTGGGCGTACGTATCAGGTATATCGCCCATCCTTCTTATCCAGCGCGACGAAGCAGTAACGGTAACACCGGCATTCATGG
>CAZLFD010000039.1:0-14621 GCA_964558715.1 uncultured Candidatus Peribacteria bacterium
CCATTCTTTGTGAGTGAAAGAAAAGTGTCACGGGAATTGGGGCTTAGAAGAAAAGTGAGATGATTTGAGATTGACTTTATATTTTTATTTGTTTTAAATACTATTACTTTTTAGCCCTAAATATGAACGCCAAAAAATTATTACAAATCGGAGCAGTAGCGTTACCGTTGTTTGGATGCGATGATGGTGTGAATCAAAAACAACAAGGGTTGATTTCCGAATATGCTAATGGGAACTATATATCAACGAATACTGTGGAAGTAAACGGCTGCACTGCAGCATTTGACGAAATTGCGAGAGTGCGCGCTCTTCTTGATCACTTTGATAACTTAGTTAATAATAAGACGAATACTCTGGCTTCAGGCGGAAATCGACCTGATCTGGCTGATGCCGGCATCATTCTTGGCAACCTTTACGAAAATGCGGTCGAATTACGTCAAAAGATAGCGGGCGAACTAAGTCAAGAGATAGGTGAAAATGATTTTGATTGTTTTGCACATGGCACAAGGTACGATTGGGAAGGGACTTCATGGACGAATGATTCAAGAACAAAGGGCCCCTGGGGCTGTCTCACACCCGAGGACCCCAATCTATGTGATCGGAAACATAAGAGTTTCGACCCCGATCAGGTAGTACCAATCTATAAACGCAACTAGGTGCGGTGCTTCATCAACAATAAGGTAAAGAAATCTTGATGTCTAATCCTTGCCAACCCTTTGCAAATCGGGCACAATCCGTCTGATTTTTTTCTGAACGCACCGAATGAAACGCAATCATCTCAATCTCTTACTCGTTACATTATTGGTTTTGGTCACCGGCTTGGTCGCTATGCCGCAAAGCGCCAAGCAAAGCATTCCCGATGTTCCCGCAATCTGGTGGGAAGAAGGTGACTGGCTGCCAAGTGTAGGTATGAGTGATTCATTTCGGAATTACTTACTGACAAAAGATATTCGCTACGGGCTAGATTTGGCCGGGGGGTCACAATTAGATTTTGTCATCGATCTGACGCGTGTAAGAAAGAAAATCGCCGAAGGCGAAGACATTACCGAAGCCGATGTAGTAAACGGGGTAAAAGCCACGCTACAGCGCCGTATCGACCCCGATGGCACGCGTGAGTTAAACATCTACACGGCAGATTTTGGCGAAGAAAAACATGTATTTGTTGAGCTGACTGCCGATTTGGATAATGCCGAAACCCGCGCCAAGCTTGAGCGCCACATCGACCTGCAATTCATGGAACCAAAGAACGAGACCGATGAGGCAGAGCTCGAGGCGACGAGATTAGCGGCAGAGAATGCTTTAGGGCAGATCAGCGGCGGAGAAGACTTTGCTGCGGTCGCTACTGCACTTGAAGCCGAGATGGCAGAAGTAGATGCGACGACTCAAAAATATCGGGTGTTAAATCTTGCGGAACAGCAAAAATATCGTGATCAATTGGCAGAAGAAGTAGCGACTGCCATTTGGGATGCCGAACCCGGAACAGTTATCGCCGAGGTGATAGAGACCGACGGTGGCTATACCTACGATATGAACAGCGGGCAATTTCGCCCATCACAGCGCTTTTCCATTTTTCAGGTAGGTGAGAAAGAGGTGACAACACGGATAAAGACCGAACTGGGCGAAGATTTTACTGCCGTAGCAGATGAGGTTTCTCTTGCAGAGACGGTAGAAAAACCAATCGATGATATCGGCGAAGAGACGAAAGTGGATATATTGACGAATATACAACCAAACCAGGTTTCGGAGATCTACGAACTGGATGGCGCATTTGCCTTTTTTAAGCTTCTCCCTGCGAATGAAGAGGTTACCAGCGCGCGAGTCGCCGAGGTGCGAACTGCAACACGTGAAGAGGCAGAGGCGGCGCTTGAGCGTGTTAGTGAACAGACGATAGAGAGTGAAGAGGCGCAACTGACATATAACGAACTGGCTTTCGATGTAACGCCAAATCCGTGGCGCCCATCAGGGCTCGACGGGCAAAACTTCCGCATTGCGAAAGTGTCCACCAATCCTACAAATGGCATGCCGATCGTACTGATCGAGTTTGATGACGAAGGCGCGCAAAAGTTTGAAGACCTTACCGAAAAACTTGTCGGACAACCTATGGCGATCTTTGTCGGCGGTGCTTTTATCTCGTCTCCGATTATTCAAGAAAAAATCAGCGGCGGTACTGCACAGATCACTCTGGGAGCAGCAAATTACTACGAAGCTCAGGGCGAAGCGATTTCATTGGCAAACGATTTGAATGCGGGGGCAATTCCCGCACCGATTACCTTAGATGGTGAACTGCGTATCGCACCGACCTTTGGCATGAAGGCCTTAGAGCAATCGATTATCGCTGCTCTGGTCGGGCTCAGTTTGCTCGCGCTTTGGATGATCTACTCGTATCGCTTGTTGGGCATCTATGCCGTGGTTGCGCTGGCAATCTACGCAACGATGATTATCTTCATACTCAAGATGATTCCGATTTTTGTCCTCACCCTTGCCGGTGTAGCAGGGTTGATTCTCTCAATCGGTATGGCAGTAGATGCGAACGTGTTGATTTTTGAACGTATGCGCGAAGAACTTCGCAACGAGAAGAATTATTCAGCGGCGCTTGCTATCGGTTTCGACCGCGCCTGGACCTCAATCCGTGATTCGAACATCACCACCTTACTCGTCTGCGGTATCCTCTTCCTCTTCGGCACTTCCATTGTAAAAGGCTTTGCTACTATGCTCGCAATCGGAGTAATCCTCTCGATGTTTACGGCAATCACCATCACTCGTACCTTACTCAAAACCTTGATCGGTACAAATGTCTCGCGCAGTAAAACCTTTCTCACGAAGCTTTGATTCAATGACGGAAGAGTCGCAGATTCTGAGAAAGGGTTGGATTTTTAAAACCAATATGACTTCCGCACTCCTCTTTTCTGATGGCGGCAGCCGCGGAAATCCCGGTATCGCCGGTGCCGGTTTTGTGTTGACGCAGGCAGATGGCGCAGTGATCACTCAGGGGTGTAAAAAACTTGGTATTGCGACGAATAATGTTGCCGAATATACAGCGCTGATTTTTGGAATTCAGGCAGCACAAAAAAACGGAGTAAAAAACCTCCGCTGCATGCTCGATTCTGAACTGGTCGTCAAACAGGTAAATGGCGAGTACAAAGTAAAACATCCCGATATGAAACCGCTCTTTGCCGAGGTGCAGAAACTGGCAGCAAATTTTGATTCGATTTCATTCGAGCATATTCCGCGTGAACAAAACGCCGTTGCCGACAGCTTGGCAAATAAAGCGATGGATGGCAGCTAGAATTATTGAAATTTCTCATCGGCCTCGCTACAATTTCTGCAACAAAAAAGTTACAATATGGACATCATCACCCATGCCACCACCGGGTTACTGATTTCGACCGCGTTCGACGACCCGCTCGCAAAAACCGCTTGTGTGGTCGGTTCAGTCTTGCCAGATGTTACATTGGCTCCCGTGTATATCAAGGCTTGGCGCTCACGCAAGACATATGCCGGAGTCGCTCGGCTGATACACGATTCTAAGGGCTGCATGCCACAACGTTTTTATGTGGCCTATTGGCTTTCACACAGCCTTATTCCGGTAACCGTGCTTAGTGTATTCGCGTATTTTTCCGGCTATGTCGCATTGCTAGCCTTCACATTGGGCTATATTTCTCACATCTTATGGGATATTCCCACGCACACGCAGAAATATGCCTGTCGGCCATTTTATCCGTTTTCGAGGCAAATGTGGAACGGCTATGGTGATTGGTGGAGCACACGTACCGGCATGGGTATTATGGCTCTCTCGTGGATTGCTCTAGGTTCCGCTTACTGGTTTGCCCCTTGGATGTATTGATTTTCCCTTGCGACGATGAAACAACATATCCCGAATGGCCTCACCTTTTCGCGCGGACTCATTACGCTCACCATCATCATCCTCTTTTTTTTGGATTTTCCCGGAAAGTACATCACGATTCTTTTCCTCTTCTTTCTCGCTAGCGTTACGGATTTTCTGGATGGTGTGCTTGCCCGCAAGTGGCAAGTGATTTCAGAGTTCGGCATTGTCTTTGATTCGCTCTTCGACAAGATTTTGACGATTTCGATACTTGTGCTTCTTGTTCCCTATGCCATTTTGCCGCTCAATTTGATCATCGGCTTGATCGTGCGCGACCTGTTTGTGGATGGTATTAAGAATTATTCGCTCTCGCAAGGGAAACCGATTTCGTCGATAATGAGTGGCAAATGGAAATTTGTCTTTCAGGTGATTATGATTCATGCCGCACTCGCTTTACTTGCCTTTCCAGATTACGAATGGCTGCGAACGATCATGCTTGTAAGTGGGCTTTTGGCGCTGATAACTGCATATTTTAGCGGAGCAGTCTACACGCTGCGCTTCTTTTTCGCGCAGAAGCAATGACCGCCACCCTCTTTTCGGCATTTTGGCTCTTTGCTCCAGCTTTTGTGGCGAACGCGATGCCGGTCATCATCAAGAATGTACCCATGCTGAGTGGCCTCAAGCACCCCATTTACGTCAAATGGTTCGGGAAAAATAAAACCTGGCGAGGTTTGCTGTCAGGGGTCGCCTTTGCGGTTTTGGTCGCATGGCTGCAATTTTTTTATGCCCCGCTTTGGTATCCGTTCGAGCTGTCAGAACAAGATGCCTTACTCATTGGCTTGCTCCTCGGCCTGGGAGCGCTCGTGGGTGATATGGTTGAAAGTGTGATCAAGAGGTCGATCGGAGTCTCTCCGGGAGGGGCGCTGCCGTTTTTTGACGGTGTCGATTACATGGTCGGCGCTATCATTTTTCTCGCGCCGTTTTATCTGCCCGGCATTTTGGAGATTATTGTGCTGATTCTTATTGCGCCGGCATTAAGCTTGCTGGCAAATACCATTTCCTATTTTTTGGGCTGGAAGGATGTCTGGTATTAGAAAACTATTTCTCAGCTTTTTCGGATGCGGCTATTTGCCGCTTGCCCCAGGAACCGTGGGAAGCATCGCCGGTTTTGTGGTACTGATTTCACTGCCAGAGGTTTTTTCGACCAAGCCAGACTTGCAACTTTCGATCTTGTTTTTTTTGATATTCTTTTTAACGTTTGGTGCGATTCCGATCATCGAAGCAGAATCACCAAGAAAGAACCCTGACCAAAAGTGGATCGTAATCGATGAGGTCGTCGGCGTGGCCATCGCCATCATCCCCTATTTTGTCATTGCGGGGTTTGGATTACTGCACGCGCTCGTTGCGCTACTCTTCTTCCGCTTTTTCGATATTGTAAAACCGCTCGGAATTAAGGATATCGATGCACAAAACACACCAGCTTCAGTGATGCTCGATGATATTGTTGCGGGCATCTATGCATTGTTTTGCGGCCTACTGACCTTCATCATCTTTGACCAGTTTCATCTGTGATAGCAAAGACCGACCGCATTGTACTTATCGGCGGCAGTGGCTTTATTGGGCGAGAATTGACGAAAACTTTACTGGCAGATGGCTTTAGCGGATTGGTCTCCCTCTCGCGCCGACCACCCAAAAACCCGCTTGCAGGAGTCCAGCATCTTAATGATGTCGATATCACCAAGCCGGAAACACTCGGCAAAGCACTGAAGAGTGCTACTGTCGTGATTAATCTGGCGGGGCTCGTTTCATTCGCCAAAAAAGATCAGCAAAAACTGCACGATATCAATGTGCAAGGTGCGCGTAACATTCTTGCTGCTTGTGAAAAAAGAGACGGGCTCAAGCGCTTTGTTCACCTTAGTTCTACCGCGGCGCTCGGTTATGCGGATCATTCGGTCGATGAAGAACACGATTTCCCCTGGGAAGATAATCTACACCTGCATTATTCGCGTTCAAAATATCTGGCGAATGTTGATATCGATCAAAGCGCGATTCCCACAAACATTATTTTTCCATCACTTGTACTCGGCCCAAGCGATGAAAAAAGTACCGGGCAGATATTTGACTATGTGCAAGGCAAGCGGGTACTGGTGGTTCCGCCGGGGAAAAACTCATTCATCGACGTGCGTGACCTAGCGCAAGCCATCAAACTCGTGCTCGAAAAAGCAAAAGCGAAAGAGAATTTTATTGCTGCCACCCAATCGCACAGTTTCGCCGAGATTTTCGGCACAGCGGCAGAGATTGCTAAGAACAAGCCGTGGATTCTGGTACTACCTGAGATTTTTAAAAAACCGATCCACGCCATCGTGCGTATACTCGAAGGAGTATTTCGCGGTCTGCATGCAGAGAATATTTTTCTTGGGTTTCAGCAAAGGATTCATAATACAGCAAAAATCCGCGAACTCGGTTTTACACCAAAGTATAGTTTGCACGAAACACTGCGAGATTATTGGGAAGACAGATTGAAGAAGTAAGTTTTGGGATTTAAGAAAAAGCACAAACAAAAAAAGCGTAGAGGCACGTTTTCGTTAAACGCTATTTCTCTCCCCCTAAGATAGGGGGGAGCTGGAGGGATCTGAATTGATAACATAACGACCCCACCCAGCCTCCCCTAATTCAGGGGAGGAGCTGCTCCGCGCGAACCCTCTTCAATTGCAAGTAGCTGCTCGAGAATCGGTCATTTTTAATTCTTGATTTGGAATTTACTGTATCCCCGGAACCGGATACTGATTACAGAGCGTATTCACTGCCGCGCCGATCTCTTGCAACTTGGCGTCGTTATCATGGTTTTGCGCCGTCGCGATGATCCACTCTGCCACTTGTTGAAACTCTGTCTCTTTAAAACCACGAGTCGTCATTGCCGGAGTGCCTAGGCGAATGCCCGAGGGGTCCATCGGTGGGCGCGGGTCATCGGCAATACTGTTTTTGTTAAGCGTAATATGTACTTTATCGAGCGCGGTTTCGACTTCGCCGCCAGTGCGGCCCCAGCTGGTCATGGCATCGATGAGCAGAAGATGATTGTCGGTTCCGCCCGCCATCATGCGTACATCGTTCGCGCGGAAGACTTCTTCCATCACTTTCGTATTGGCGATGATCTGGCGGGCATATTCCTGAAAATCTGGTTTCAGCGCCTCACCAAAAGCCACCGCTTTTGCCGCCACATTATTCATGTGCGGCCCACCCTGCAAACCCGGGAAGACGGTCTTGTCGATTTTCTTGGCGATTTCTTCATCTTTCGTAAGGATCAGCCCGCCGCGCGGCCCGCGGAGGGTTTTGTGCGTTGTTGAGGTGGCTATGTCGAATCCGTAATCGAAAGGATTAGCAAGCTGCTTACCAGCGATCAGCCCGGCGATGTGTGCCATATCCATCATCGCAAGTGCGCCGACCTCATCGGCAATAGCTCGGAATTTGGCGTAATCGAGTTCGCGGGAATACGCCGAAAAGCCCGCAAGGATGATTTTCGGTTTTTCGGCAATGGCGACCTGCCTGAGTTCGTCGTAGTCGATTTCGCCGGTATCAATGTTTTTCATCTTGTAGCGCACAAAGCGGAACAGCTTTGCCATTTTGGTAACAGGATGCCCGTGTGAGAGATGCCCACCATGCGAGAGATCCATACCAAGAACGGTATCGCCCGGTTCGAGCAGCGCGTGATACACCGCCTCGTTGGCGGGGCAGCCACTATGCGATTGAACATTGGCGAATTTAGAACCCGGAAACAATTTGATAAGGCGCTGCATCGCGAGTGTTTCGATTTGGTCGGTGTAGGTTTGCCCGCCATAGTACCGCTTACCCGGGTAACCTTCGGCATACTTGTTCGTAAAAATACTCCCCAGCGCGCCCAGCACCGCCGGCGAAACATAATTCTCAGAAGCGATCAGTTCCATCCCCTCTTTTTGGCGCTTCTCTTCGCCCAGTAAGGAGGCGTAAATCTCTGCATCGGCAGATTGCAAAAGTGCGTGGTAATCCATGGCGAGGGAAAAAGCAACAATATTATTGTGGCAGATTGCAAGAAAAAACAGCAAGTAAAACCGGAGTTTAGAGGGTGGCAACAGGCTTTCTATATTTTTTGAATTCGTTTGATCTCACTTATTAGTGCGCTATCTTCATGTAAGGTACCCCTTTGTCTTCGACTTAACTCTTGCATTGCCTCTCTAACCTCTGTTCGCAGAAGTTCAAAGTACTTTTCACCTGCAACCCGTGCAATCGGGAGGCCGAGATTATGCATGATTCTAATACGCCTTCTTCGACGCACTTCATCTGACTCATGATTATCACGTATCTGATCCTGTAGAATGGGGTTTGTCCTATTGTTCGCCACCATGTCGATACTTTTGACTTCGCAAGCCGACACCATCACGCTCGGGAATCTTGTCACCAGCTGCTTATATTGAAGACGCGAATGCTCGTACTTGTCATCGAATGACATTAGTGCTTTTGGTTTTGGACGTGGGGGCTTAGTACAGGCAAGAATGATTTTTGCGGCCTTTCTGCCATAACGGGCAGTAAGCGAGTCGAGTGTCGAGATAACCCGGTCATATGGTTGATTGTCCGGATGATTTTCATTGCCATGGAATGTCAATCGCTCTTCGGGGCTATCGTGATGCAAGCATGCTAGAATCTCGTCTATGCTCGCTCTTGGTCCCGCACACTCCAAGACATAGATCAGGGCAACTGCTTTCGGATGTTGGTAGTACTCTTCGCCGGTTAATCGATACGCAGTTCCTTTATAATGAAATACCAATTTTAGGTCTGCATATGCGTTGTATGCCCGCAATAGCTCTTGTTTATTGAGACCGGCAATATGATTTAGAACACCCATAAAGATAGGGCTTGTAAACCGACTTGCCTCGACTAATTTATCGCGGACCTCAATAATACCCTTTTCTGGATCACGCAACTGTCCACTCCAGCGCACTTGCACAGGTTCTTTGGGGTTTGGGTTTTGCGGGTCGTACTCACCCTTCGGTTTATCCAATATTAACGGCGGCGCTTCATTACGTTGCTTCAAACACGGCAAAAAACGTGCATAATTATATATTTATATACTAATAAAGCAATACTAAATTGCAGATACCGCATCCGACTGGCGCGCACCTTTTTTTCGGCTAGCTTGGTTTGCCCTTATATGTTAGGCATGAAGGCCAAATGCCTGTTTTTTGCCAGCGATCAATATGGGCCGTCCAAACGTATCTGTTTTTTCGTTGCGGCTCCCCCCTTACTTTGACAGGTGTGATAAAACCATGATCGAGAAAGTGGGCCTTGAGTGCATCTGTGATTAGACCATGCGATTTATCTTTTGCGGTCTGCTCTGCTACTTCCTCGCAGATACGCTGCAAGTACGCTTCTGAGAATGTACCGAACAAGCGCGAGGCCACCGCTAGTTTTTGCTTCCCTTCATATACTTCATGGCGGGCATAGCCCTGCTCGCATTCATCTGCCTTTCCCTTCAGGAATATCTGAACTTCAACGCTTGTCTTTGTCGTCATACTCTGTGGGTTCGTCGGTTCTTTCGGCAGCTCCATCTGCCCCCGCACACCCAAAAAAACGAAGTCTTCATCGGAAGCGGCATTTTTCTTTTCAACAACTCGAACCTCGGTGCCCTTGAACATTGTTGCCAGGGTTTTGTATGCTCGGCCAAAACTCTTTATGCCACAGCCGGCAAATACTTCGCTGATCTGCTGCACAACACCACTTCGTAAGCTCTGTATCTCCATATCCTGCAACTCAAGAGGGCCAGACAAGAATCCATGGTCAGACAGATTTACATCCGTTCCATCTGCATGAAAGAGGAAGCCTTTTAAGAATGTGGCAAGCTTTACCCCGTCTTCAATACTATCAACCTCAAAACGCAGACCCACTCCATCGGTTACGATGCGATCGATATCGACTTCCGGTTTTGCAAGGAGCTTCGTAATAGTACGGAACTCATCCTTCCCCCGCCAAGAGGCATAGGCGTCTATCGACTCTAACCCGCGCTCATCGACGACAACGCTCATATGGTCTTTTCCTTTCAACGCCGAGCCATCTCTTTCTGTGAACGTGCGGATCTTCACACAACGCTTGATGTCCCTGGCGTCAGCTACTGCTCTTCTTCTGTCACCTGCGTCCGGGTCAGTTTGCAATTCGGTATCGTACAAAAATTTGGTTTTTTCTACGAGCTCGCGCAATTCATGATTCTGGTGTTCCCAATAGGCAAGGGTAACCTTGGCCAGTGTGCAGTGGTATGCTCCTTTCGTAGTCGGCTTTTTCAGGTAGCCAAAAAACTGATCTACGTCGGCCTCATTTTTAAAATCCTTCATCTGCTTTAAGTCACCAGGCATATCAATATGCAGATATTTTAACAGATACCGCTTTGCCGCTGCTACACAGGTATTCAAGCGCTCAAAGTCTGGCTCGGTAAATGTATCTATGCCGAGCCTCCGCCGGACAAAAGGCAATGTCTCTGCAGTTTCCGGCAAGCCGAACATATCCAAGATGGTGATCGCCTGCCAAGCCGGCTCAGACTCACCATCCTTGCGCACATCGATGCGCATCCCTCCATCCGACATTTCCATCATTGTCGCATACCGCTTTCTAAAGACCTCCCCTACATCATTTACATTGGTATTGATACCCGGTGGAATGTTCATTTCTACAGGTCTTACCAATCTGTCAAGTTCTTTAGGATGATCGTGTCGCAATTTTACCATGCATCAAGCAATAGGGAATTACAATCATATTTTAAAACAATGTTGATTATAAAGCAACATCAGCTCGTGGGTTTTTTTGCATACCGCATACCCCCCTGTAGTGGAGGATATGGCGATCGGTCTCGTGCATGTGGTTCGGCACTACAAGTATTTGACTATCCTCCATTATTACTTTAAAATGTTGATAGTCGTATTGCATCACCATGATTGATCATTCTGGTTTAGGACCGGAGAGCCCACGCCCATCTCTCGATGATCCTGTATGGACAACAATTGCAAAACAAGCGTCACACCCAGCTGATGATTTGGGTGCATGCTTGCAAACGTTAGGTCTTGCTCAGGTAGATAAGGAGGCTGTAACTGTACGAGTAGCTAATCTACCAAAATTTGATACTATCATTAGTGATGCGAAGCAAGGAATAGCTAGCCAAGAAGTAACCGCATTGATATTTGCAATCTTGAATCAGACAGTTGATTACACCGCGCTGATTCCAAAATTAGACGGTGAATTTCGTCAAGCGTGTTTACACATTATTAACAACGACCCTGATACATTCAGTAAAGCAGAGCGACGCCCAGGGTGGTTCTTCTTAGCAATGGATTCTGATACAAAATTGCGGGCACTTCTTGGTGAAATTCCCAAATAGGCAAGGTAAATACTACTTCTTCCCTCCCACTAAATACTGAAGGGCTTTTTTGATTTCACTCATAAAATCCATGCCCAGTTCACGCAATTGAATTTTGAGTCGGTCACTACTAACGAACCATTTTTCTTGATGCTTGAGTAGGTTCATGATCTGCTCGGCACCGACTTTTTTTCCCATTATAAGTTCGATTTCACGGTCGGTACGCGTAACCGGAAGCGAGCGGATGCCAGTAATATTGGCGCGGCGAGCGAGGATACGCAGTTCGATGATTTTAAAGAGCGTGCGCACTTCGCGCAGCGGCGTACCGTATTCTTCGTTGAAGTCGTCGGCGATTTCTTTGAGGTCTTCGAGTGTTTGCGCCGCGGCCAAGTTTTGATAGGCGAGAATTTTTTCTTTCGAATCGGCAATATACAAGCTGGGAATATAGGCATCGACCGGCAATTCGATGACCACATTCGCGACTTCTTCATCCACTGATTCGGCCTGTTTGCCTTCTTTCATCTTGCGGATCGTCTCGTTCAGCAAACGGAGAAAGTGCCCCACGCCCACAGAATTGACCGTGCCAGACTGGTTGACGCCAAGCACATCACCCGCGCCGCGGATTTCAAGATCGCGCATGGCGATTTGGAAGCCGGAACCAAGTTCACTCGCTTCCACAATGGCACGCAGGCGCTTTTTTGCCTCGATAGAAAGCTTTTGGGTTTGGTAGAGAAAGTAGGCGAAGGCCTGTTTTTTGCCTCGACCGATGCGCCCACGCAATTGATACAGCTGCGAGAGTCCGAAGCGCTCGGCATTCATCACGATCATGCTGTTTGCATTGGGTAAGTCGATACCGTTTTCGATGATCGTGCTCGAAACGAGAATATCGTACTCCCCTTTTTTAAACGCCATAATGCGCTTTTCGAGCTCGTTGGCGGGCAGTTGGCCGTGACCAACGACAATACGCGCTTGCGGTACCAGTTGGCGCAACTTTTCTGCCATACTCTCTATTGTCTTCACACGATTGTAAAGAAAGTAGACCTGCCCGTTCCTTTCAAGTTCTTTATTGATGACATCGACGACCAGGCGATCGGAATATTTGCGTACTTCGGTGATAACCGGTAGGCGCCCGGGTGGCGGTGTGGTAATAGTCGAAATATCGCGTAGTTTGTTAAGAGCGAGATTAAGCGTGCGCGGAATTGGCGTAGCGCTAAGAGTGAGGATATCGACATTTTTGCGCAGTTCTTTGAACTTCTCTTTCTGCTTCACGCCAAAACGTTGTTCTTCGTCGATAACCAGCAAACCCAGTTTGTGGAATTTGACATCCGGCTGCAGCAGGCGATGGGTTCCGACGACGATATCGACTTTCCCTTTGGCAATGTCAGCGAGGATTTTTTTCTGCTCGGCAGCGGTTTTAAAGCGGGAGAGCACCTCGATACGAAAACCGAATTCATCCATGCGTTTGGTGAACGATTCAAAATGCTGCTGCGCGAGAATCGTAACCGGTGAGATGAGTGCGACCTGCTTCTGGTCTTCTACTGCCTTAAATGCAGCGCGCATCGCAATTTCGGTTTTCCCAAAACCCACATCGCCGCACACCAAGCGATCCATCGGTTTTTTCGATTCCATATCACTTTTTACATCTTGTATTGCGGACATCTGCCCGGGTGTTTCTTCGTAGGGAAAGGTCTTTTCAAATTCATTCTGGCGGCTGCTGTCAACGGCAAAGGGCGATTTACGTGCTTGTTCGCGTTCGGCATAGAGTGCCAATAAATCTTTGGCGATCTTTTCGGTTTCTTTGCGTACTTTCTTTTGCACATTCTCCCATTCCACCGAACCAAGGCGGTTGAGCTTCGGTTCAGAACCTTCTTCGCACAAAAAGCGTGAGACCTTGTCGGCTTGGTCGACCGGAACAAAGAGGCGGTCGTTACCAGCGTAAGCGATTTCGAGATATTCGCGCGTATGCCCATCGATAGCCTGTTCTGTAACACCCAAAAAATGACCGATACCGTGATCCATGTGCACCACGTAGTCACCGATCTTGAGGGAAGTAAGAAATTCGAGGTTGAGCTTATC
Organism: uncultured Candidatus Peribacteria bacterium; assembly: GCA_964558715.1. Classification (GTDB taxonomy): domain Bacteria; phylum Patescibacteriota; class Gracilibacteria; order CAIRYL01; genus JBGSOV01. The sequence continues at coordinate 13,272 of CAZLFD010000039.1, forward strand.
GACCGATTTTACCTTGCGCCCTTTGCGAAGTTGAAAGATTTCGCGGTCAGTGAGAAAGAGGATGTTCTGGTCAGGATTTTGGAAGCTTGGCGGTATCACTTCGACTTCCGCAGCATCAACCAAGAAAATACCAGATTCGGCTTTGTTATCAATCTCGGTCGAAAAGGGAATTTTTTCTTCGGTAAGAATCGCCGTCAGTTCATCGATGCGTTTGGTGAAGACTTGAACAAGATATTCTTTTTGCAACTTGCTGCGGAAGTCGGCAAGCAGATCATAGATGTTGTAAAATTTGAGTACGGAAAGAAAGCGCATCTGAAAATGGTTTTCTTCTTCCGATTCGGCAAACGGAGTAAAGCGAAGCACATTTGCCGGCGTTTCGCTAAAAAACTCGTCGGAAAGACATTCGACATCGTCGGTAACGATCAGGTCGGTGTCGCCAAACAGCTCGAAAAACTGTTTATTCACCCGCTCCATCCGTGCCGGAAAAATATGGAGTTTGCTGAAGCTCTTGAGGATCTTCTTATCGCGCATCGAGAATGACCAGATGTTTTTTATTTCATCGAATTCGATCTCGATTTTAAAAGGTTGGTCGGCACCAACCGGAAAAACATCGATCACGTCTCCACTACGGCGATACTGCCCTTTTTGTAAAGTAACATCTGGCGACACTTCAAATCCCATATTGATGAGGCGATTAAAAAGTTCGATCGGATCAATCCGCTCGCCTTTTTTTACAATCATCTGTTCGTTGCTAAGCTGCTCCATACTGGGGAAACGGACGCTTTGGGCATCAGCCTCAGAGAGTAAAAAGATGTTTTTTTTCTCGGCATTTTTAGCCTGCGCAAAATCGATCATCCATTCAACACAGGTTTCGTCGCGCCCTTCTTTAAGGGGGAGCAAGTGAATGGCGTATTTCTCGGAATCGAAAAAGAGAGAGGCTAAGGTTTTAAGTTCGATCGCCTCGGTCGCTTCATGGGTGAGAAAGAGAATATTGCGCGTATCGACAAAGGGCTTCGCGTTTGTGAGAAAATGCGCGAGGAGGCTTAATTTGGCGGAAGAATTCGCCAAGCCGGAAAAAGATGACTTCTTCGGTAATGAAGCAGCCAGCGAATTAAAAAACTCGCGGGAAGAAAACAAAGACGAAAACACTGACAAAGAAGAAGGAAAACGGAATAAGCACAAGAGAAAGCTCCTCCGAAAAAAACCCTCCCCTCACCACAAAAAAACACAACTTCCTGAAAAAACCATAGATTTCAAACATATCATGGCAAGATTCTACGCACGATGCAAGTGAAAATGGGACTAGACCAGAAATGAGTTGCTATTTGTTTTTTCGGTTCAAGAGAGCAA
>CAZLFD010000040.1:0-13757 GCA_964558715.1 uncultured Candidatus Peribacteria bacterium
ACCATTCTTTGTGAGTGAAAGAAAAGTGTCACGGGAATTGGGGCTTAGAAGAAACGACCCTCCAGTTTTGTTTGTTATTCCTCATTTCTTCTGCCAAAATCACTTTTGGTATTTTTTGAGCTTATGATGAGATGGTTTTCGGGGATTGCGTTGGCAAACCTGATGCTTGCCGGAATCACTGCCTTTAGTAATCCGGTTACCGCCCAGGGTGAGCAAATGATTTACGTGTTTTCACAAGAATCATGCAGTGTGTGTACAGATCTTTTTGAATTTTTAGAGAACGAACACCCCGATGTTGAAGTCGTAAAGCTCGATATCCATTCTGGCAATGAAGTACGTGAAGAGTTTAACGAATTCGCCGAGTATTTCGAGCTCACGAAATCGACGCCGCTTTCAGTCGTGGGAAAGATTGTGATCAACGGATTCGGTAACGGTGAACGCTATCGGGTGGCATTAGAAAACTCCGAAACGTTTCTGAGCCCGGCAGAAGCACTTGTCGACCCGTGTGCCCAGGTCTTTGGCCGGCAAGAACCGTCCGACCCACAAGCGTGTACTGATCAATTGCTCGAGACCGGAGATGTTGGTGGCGAAATCGAGAACTGTGCCGATGGCACGGTCTGCACCCCGGCATATTTAAGCGATCCACTGGCGGGTGTCACTATTCCGTTTGTCGGAGCTATTGTCAGTAGCGAATGGTCGTTAGCGGCGCTTTCTGCCTTTCTTGGCTTTCTCGACGGATTCAATCCGTGTGCCATGTGGGTGCTTGTCATCTTTCTTATCACGTTGATCCAGATCGGCGACCGATTCAAGATGTTTCTCGTGGCGGGCACGTTCCTCTTTGCTGAGGCGATCATGTACACCATTATTCTCAGCGCGTGGTTCTTCTCGTTCAGCTTTCTCATGAATCTTGATTTTGCCGGCATCAAAACCATTGTTTCGGCGATAGTCGGCTTGGTGGCGATCGGTGCGGGCGCTTTCTTTTTGTATGAAGGAGTCTACACCGATGGAACATGCAAAGTCACCAATATGGAGCAGCGTCGTAAAATCAGTGGCAAAATTCAAGACATCGCCAAAAACCCGATCAGTTGGGGAATGTTTCTTGCTATCCTGGGCTTAGCGCTCTCGGTCAACATCATCGAATTTGCTTGTAGCGTCGGTTATCCTCAAGCCTTCACTCTTATTCTCACCAATGCTGGCGTTGGCGGATTGGAACTTATCAGCTACATCGCTATCTATATCGGCATGTATATGTTCGATGACCTGGTCGTCTTTGGTATTGCGCTCTACTCCATCGAAAAAATTGGTATTACCCATAAGTTCAGTAAAGCCACCAACATCATCGGGGGTGCCCTGATGCTCTTGTTGGGATTAGTTCTGCTGTTGGCTCCTGAAGCGCTAAATTTTTGATTATCACGTTGCTTCCGTTGGGATTTCCCCGCTTGTTAAGAAGTTCTTAAGGGATTAGTCATTGCGCCTTGTTCAATAGATTCTGAATCCTAAGTCTGATGCGTAGCGATTCGACCCGATTGTATCGCGGATGCGAATGAGTCTTACTGGTGCCAGAATATGTTGTCACAAAAAGTACAGATTATTGTGCAAAATGTTCGATTTTCGTACAATATGTCCAGCTTTTAACAATAATCAGAAGCGATTAAGCATTAAGGAGAGTGTGCTTTAACACCTGCGGAGGCTGCCTCTCTCATCACCCTGTTTTATCGGCATAACTCAAATGATTCCCACCCCCACGCAGCTGCAAACTTGCGAGACCATTTTGCATTCGCTCCTAATGCTGATTTGGAGAAACGGCTGGATAAGGGGCATAGAAGAGTAGCTGAAGAGATAAAGGTCCCTGTTATTTATAACATCAAAAAAAGCGAATATCCTTCTAACATTGCAAGAATCATTGAGTTTGGAAAAACATAAAAAAGGAACTTGTTTGGTTCCGTGCAGAAGTCGCTGCCAGCACGAAAGATGTTTCTGAGTTGGCAAAAGCAGAGTATGCCGCTTGTGACTGCCTCGCAATGCAAGGCCCGCAGCGGCGCAAGGCGAATACTAAACTGGTGAATTATCATTCTTGGATAGCCAAGACCCTAGGGGATGCAGGGCATCCTGAGATTACTCAGCAATTCGATTCTATCGGTAAGCAGCTGGAATCTAGCAATCTGAAGTATGCCGATGTCATTACACCCCGTCTTGATTCTGCTGCACAAGAGCCCATCGAATCGCTGCCCGTAGCCGCGTGAGGTAAGGGTATTCGTAAAAGAAGCGGACTTTGTCGTAGGCCGGCTCACGGCGGTCCGGATATTCGGTGAAGATGAACACGGCGAAGCTCTCGGCAAAATCCTCTTCCGAATTCGTGAGCGAGTAGTCGGTGAGAAAGTGGTCACGATATCGTCGCCCCAGCGCTTCGCTCAAGCGCTGACGACTCAGACCGTCATCCATTTCATCCAAGGCGAGGTACGCATCGCCATAGCTTTCCCAAAAGCGTGCACGGAATTCTTTCAGATACGAATCGCGCATCGCTGCTTTGTTGGCGAAATCTTGTGCGGCACAGGTATGGGCCACTAAGCCGACGAGGTCCTCATATGCTGATAAGGCGATAAGGTGGCCGTACTCATGTGCAAGCGTAAAGTAGAGGTCACTCGAATCCGCCGGATCATACCTAAAGCGGGACGCTTCCGATGCTTCCGAAATCCGTCTGGTATCGCTTGCGATTCCGCCGATACCATCCGAAAAGACCACGAACTCCGTGATCGAGGCAAGATACTCGAGCGGGAACGTAGTGATGAATGCCGACCAGATAGCGGCATGTGCCGCGGTGTCGGTCTGCATCGAACGCAAATCAGCAGGAACGCTACTATTTTTTCTGTCGGTCAGGCGAAAGTTATCGACCGTGTAGTGGGTGATCTCGAAGGGCGTGTACGAATAAAAAGAATCGTTCGCGATGCGCTGTGAAAGGTCGAGGTCGAAAATGTCAGCAGTGATGGCAGCGGCTTCTGCATCGATACGAGCGCACTCGTCAGCTCTGTCGCAATTGCGCACACAGGTCTGGCGAGTAAGATCGTACATTTCATTGCGGAAGCAATCCTTGGCCTGCAGCGTATCCGGAAACACTTTTGCTATAGCCTCGGCACAGCTATCTTTGGCGAAATCTACTCGCGGCAACGGGCGGCGGGTAAAGTTGGTATCTGGGGAAGAGAGGTGGGTAGGCGACGCTGATGGCGTTGCTGAACCGGTAGAAGTAGCGTCCGAAGCCACTGGTGAGGGCTCTGACTCCGCATTGTACGGCGCATTTTTTGTAAAAAACAAGTGGTATAAAATAAGCGCCGTATCGCCTCGAGTAATCGGCTCGAATGGGTTGAAATCAATATTTTTGAGCGCTCCAGTTTCGCCAAGTGCGCTTAAGTATTGCTTGTACCATTCTCCTTCGCCGCTGATCTTTTTACCGATGCCCTCCACCACGATCTTCGCGGCTTCGGCATAACTCACATTTTGCTCTGGGCGAAAAGTCTTATCCGGGTATCCATTGATCAAACCCTTTTTCTTGGCGGTGCAGACATAGGGCGCGTACCACTCGCTTACCGGTATATCGCGAAAACCGACAGTGTTGCTGTACCCAAATGAGCCATCTGCTATACAGTTCTCGATCTCTTTTTCTTTAAACACGACCGATGTGACCATTTTGGTAAACGCCGCACGGCTTACTGCTTTATCTGGCAAAAACACATTGCCGCTAAAACCTTCGATGATTCCTTGCTCTTGTAATTCTGTGGTGGCGATTCCGAGCCCTGTCCAACGTTCGACATCCTTAAAATCTGCTTGTGCATATTGAATTATCAGCATTATGGCGATTGCAAATAGTCCTAATCCTAGGCTTCGTATTCGTTTCATGAGTTTGAAAAAAGTAATCATACAATCAATAGCAAAATATGGAAGAAGGCGGAATGGGATTTCAAACAGCAAACGGCTTTTATGGAGCAAGTTCTGTGAGTTTCTCCTGATGTTTCTTAAAACGGACATATTAACATTGAGAAACGTTTCGGAGCAATTTACAAAATTGCTCCGAAATTCAGAGTCTGGCATACTAAAGTCACTTATTTTTTGAGCTACTTTGGAGCCGATTTTGGAGATTACCGGAAAAAGTGATGCTGAGGTCGCGCAGATTTTTAGCGATAATCTAGTGGCGCTTTCACCAGATGAGGGGCGACAGGTCGCTAAGCTTTTGGGGCGAAACCCGACTTTGACCGAAGCGACGATTTGGGGAATCCAAGGTTCTGAACATTCGAGTTATAAATCCTCACGCAAGTATTTAAAACTTCTACCCACGAGCGGAAAAAACATCCTCCTTGGGCTAGGCGAAGATAGCGGCGTCGTCAAATTCCACGAATCGAAAACTACCGGCGAAACCTATGGTATCGTTTACGCGCACGAATCACACAATCACCCTAGCCAGGTGGTTCCTTTTGAAGGTGCGGCGACAGGTGTGGGTGGTATTTGCCGCGATATCGCCTGCATGGGCGCGCGGGTGATCGGCGCCCTCGATGCACTGCGATTTGGTGATATCGATTTGCCGGAAACGAAACGCATTGCTTCCGGAGTAGTCGCGGGCGTTGGCGGCTACGGCAATCCGCTCGGTGTGCCAAACCTCGGCGGCGATGCGTTTTTCGAAGAGACCTTCAACAAAAATTGCCTCGTCAATGTGGTTGCACTCGGCGTACTGAAATGGAAAAACCTCATCCACAGTTATGTGCCCGATAACGCTGCAGATGACGGGTATGAATTCATCCTGGTGGGCAAACCTACTGATCGCAGCGGGTTTGGCGGAGCAGCTTTTGCGAGTGCCAACTTAAAAGAAGAAGACCAAGAAAAAAATAAGGGTGCCGTGCAAGAACCGAATCCGTTCCTCGAGCGCCATTTGTTCGCAGCATTTTATGATTTATTTGAACGCTTAGAAAAAAGTGGTGATCTGCAGCGCATCGGCCTAAAAGACTTAGGTGCAGGTGGGAATTTGTGCGCAACGGTCGAGCTGGTTGCAGAGCAGGGGTTTGGTGCCGAAGTCGATGTCGAGCAGATCCATGTCGCCGAAGCGGGTTTACCGGCAGCCGTGATCCTCTGCGCTGAAACGCAAGAGCGCTTTTGTTTTGCCGTACCACCCGATCTGACAGATTTCTTTCTCGAACATTTCAACGAGCGCTGGGATTTTCCTAACGTGATGACGGGCGCGCAAGCCAGCCGTATCGGAAAAGTCACCCATGGCGGCGTGTATATCGCACGATATCTGGGTGAAGATGTCTGCCATGCCAGGGCAACGGATATTACTGAAGGCATCGTCGTCGATCGACCGATTGTAGAGAAAAGCATCACGAATCCAGCAATCCGAATTCCCAATAACCTAAATCTGAAAGACTTCTTTTTAAAACTACTCGCTTCCGAAAATATCGCCAGCACGCGCCCCTTCAGCGAGACTTACGACCAAACGGTGCAGGGGAATACGATGCTCACGCGTGACGAAGCAGAGGCTGCTGTCTTTACTCCGCTTAAAGATTATGCTGATTTACCAGAAAGTGAACAAAATTTGTGTGCAATAATTTCGGTTGCCGGGCCGGCACGTATCGGGCGGATTTCACCATATTTGCAGGGGCAACTCGCAGTAGTACAATCCGTTTTAAAAGTTGCGGCTGTAGGCGGCGAGCCCCTGGCGCTGACCGATTGTCTTAATTATGGTAACCCCGAAGATCCGGAGCAAATGTGGGAATTTAAAACAGGAGTCGAAGGCTTGGCGGCAGCTTCTGCAGCGCTCGATGCTCCCTTTGTTTCGGGAAATGTCTCGCTCTACAACTGTTCCGACAATGGTAGTATTTCGGCTTCGGCAATCGTCTCTTGCCTTGGAAAGATCGGCGAGAACACTGTTTCACGTAAAAATTCGTTTCAAACTGCAGGAAACCAACTCGTTATACTGGGTGCATTAGCGCAAAGCCTGGCAGGAAGCGAAGCGGCACGATTACTTGATGTGCAGCTCGGCAACGAACCGTTTGCAATCGATCTCGCTCAAATGCGAGCATTGATAGAACTCGCTGTGGCAAGTGGCAATCGCATACAATCTGCTTCATTGATTGCCGAAGGAGGACTGGCTGCTACACTCCTCCAAATGGCGGCGCGCAGCAAGATGGGTGCTAGTATTTCTGCCTCATTTCTGATTCAAGAATGGTTCAGTGAAGCCCCGGTACTACTGGTTGAAGTAACTGCCGAAGACCTGCCGGTGCTCAAGACCATGGCTGCCGAAAAACAGATTCCACACACGGTAATCGGTGAAACAGGTGGTAGCAGTTTAAATGTTGCGGAAGTAGGGGATTTTGGGATTGAAGAACTACACGAGATTTATTTCCACTCCTTGCGTGCGAAGAAATAATACTTTCCCTTGACAAGGGGGAGTAAAGGCGTTTGCAATTTTTAGCTTCCGCAATATGAATATCATCGAGATTATTATCCTGTGTATTCTCGTATTTATCTGTCTTTCATATGCGTTTATTTCGGTAAGTGTACTTTTAGGAGCTAGCTTTGGTGCCCCGTTTGTTCCCAGTTCTAAAAAATCCATCAAAAAGATGATCGAGCTCGCCGATGTTAAGCCCAGCGACATGGTTTTTGATTTGGGATGTGGTGATGGACGGATCGTCTTTGCGCTCGAAAAGCTTGGCGTGCGCCGTAGTATTGGTGTAGAAATCTCACCGATGGTGTATTTATTTGCCGTGATCCGCAAGAAAATAGTTGGTGCAAAACGATCTGAGATACGCATGGGGAATATTTTCTCTCAGCCAGATTTTGCCGAAGCGAATGTGATATTCGCTTTTCTCATGCCAAACATCATGCAAAAGATTTTCGCGGAAATCTGGCCGCAACTCAAGCCCGGAGCGCGCATCGTCTCTTCTTCATTTTTCCCGAAAAATGTCGAGGCGGATGTCGTGATTCCGCGAGAGAAAGGGCAGAATAAGATTTGTGTTTATGTGAAGAAGTAAGTAGACAAACAGAGGGTGTCCTATCAGTTTGTTTTTTCTGGAATCTGGCCATCTAAGCACTGCCTCATTCTGCGTTATCCCTGCGAAAGATCTAGCCTTGGTGAGGAAGCAGGGATCTGGTTACAAATGTGATAAAGAGGTTGGACTGGTCTTTTCGATAGTCCTGTTTCCCCGCCACAAGCATGCATGCAACAGGAATGACACAGGTTTTGGTTTTTGGCTGCCAATTACTACACACTGATTACTCTTTAAAAACATCGTGCCAACTGCCCCAAAACTTGTCATAATGGTTTTGATATTCAACGAAAATGGCCGAAGGCGAATACAATCCGAATTTTGATGCATACCCGGGCGCTGCACCTGGTACCGAAAAGGCAAAAGAGACCGACGAGCAATTTCAAGAACGCCACCGCCAAGCGCAAGCTGCGGTAAAAAAAATCCGCCAGGAAGAGCAAAAAAAGAAAGCACAAGACAACTCGCTCGCCAAAGTGATAACTGCATTTCTGGGCGATGCAAGCCGCACGCCGTATTTTATTCTTATCTCGCGCCTCGTTTCGCGCAATATACCGAGTGATATTATCCTCGCGATCATAGCGCTTATTTATGATCCTGCCGCTGAAGAGATCGATGCGAAGCTGCTTCTACTACCAAACGGTGCGCCAGAACTAGAAGCGAGAGGCGAGCACGCACTTTTTACTCCAGAAGAAAAACGGAAGATCGATGCCTGGACAAACGGCATTCTACGTATTTCGCAAATCGAGCCGCGTCGTGTGCTACAGACTTGCCGCGAAATCGATGGGCAACCGAACAAGGGGCTGATCCAACTCTTTGCTATGGTGCTTCGTGAATTTCTCGAATCTGGTGAGCACGACGAGATCGAAATCGAGAATCTGCAAGCCTTTGGAGAGACATTTTTCGGCACGGTATTTGCCGACTTCGAGCAAATGCAAGGTGAAGAATTTTTACTGGAAGAATAACGATATATGGTTCTCCCCCTAGACAGGGGGAGTAGGAGGGGGTAGATTTGAAATTGACACCGATGGGTTCTCCGGATTTCGGTCAAGCCGAATGACCTACATGTTATTTTACTATTGCTTATCATGAGCCTTTGGCGATCAGAGTTCCCTCAGCTTTTAAGCCCAAACGCGCGTGTCTGTATTGTGGCGGCAGAGTTTAATGATCGATTTGTCGAGCCCTTGCTCGAGCAGACGCTACGTGGATTAAAACGATGCGGAGTAGAAGAAGATAATATCGATGTGGTGGATGTGCCGGGCAGTTATGAGCTACCATTTGCTTGCCGCAAAGCGGCGCTCTGTGGCCAATACGATTCCGTCATCGCATTAGGAGTTGTGATCCGTGGCGAGACGATTCACTTTGAATTAGTTGCCGAAAAAGCTGCCGAGGGCATCATGAATATCAATTTCAAAGCGCCAAACCCGGTTATCTTTGGTGTACTCGCTTGCGATACCCCTGAGCAAGTCGAGGCGCGTATCGAGCTTGGTTTAGAGTTTGCCAAGGCAGCGGTAAAGATGATGAATTTTGATGCGGATTTTCCGCGTGCTACGTAAAATTAAAAATAATTTCCCGGCGGAGTCTCCTGAAAGGGACTCCACCGTTTCTCATGATTTTTCAGTTAACGCCGGAGTCCTCTGCGAGGGACTTCCGGCGGTGATCAAAGAGACTTCGCGACGAATATCACTCCTTTTTACTGATTGCAGTTCGCTGTTCACTCTCTTATTCCATAACTTTCTCTAGTATCTCTTCCGAGATATCGAAGTTGGCAGAAACATCACTCACGTCATCGTCATCTTCGAGCGCTTGAATCAAGTTGATGATTTTCTTGGCCGTACTTTCATCCGATATTTCTACCGTGGTTTGCGGAATAAGGCGGGTTTCGGCTTGCTCGATTTGTGCTCCGGCTGCTTCGAGTGCGGATTTGATTGCAAAGAGTTCCTTGGGCTCTGTCGTGATCTCGAACCCGTCGCCATCGGGTTGCACATCTTCGGCACCGGCGTCTATCGCCGCCAGCTCTAAGTCGTCATTCGCATTCGCGGTAACGATGACGCCTTTTTTATCGAACAAAAACGCGACTGAGCCAGATTCTCCCAAGTTACCATTGTGTTTGCTAAAAATCGCGCGGATGTTTTGTACCGTCCGATTCTTATTATCTGAAAGCGTACTTACTAGCACTGCCACACCTCCACTGGCGTAGCCTTCGTAACTACTCTCTACAAAAACGGCTCCATCTTTATCTTCACCCGTTCCCTTTTTGATCGCCCTGTCGATATTGGCATTCGGCATATTCTCCTTCTTCGCGTTGTCTATTGCTAAACGCAGGCCTGGGTTTCCATCGGGGTCACCGCCACCATCGCGCGCGGCAATGGTTATCAGCTTAGCGTGGCGGGTAAATACTTTACCGCGGGCGGCATCGGCCGCGCCTTTTTTGTGGCGTATCGAGTGCCATTTACTGTGTCCGGACATAATTCAAGTTGAGAAAGTTCCCAAGTATTTTGATGGATTTCTATTATTTCCGCAACACGGCATCAAGTCGGCAAGAATACAGTACACAGAAAAATTTCGTTTAATCTTGTTCTTAAAGCTCTCCTTGAAGAAGACTTTGAAAAACCAAACCCCCTCAGCCCCCCCTTGTCAGGAGGAAGAAATTGCAATTGCTGTATTCTGTATACTTGTTGACTTGTGCGGGATCATTCTTCCACTATTTTCCCATTCTCAAAACGGATGCCATCACCGCGAGATTCGCGTGCACCAGCTTCGGGAGCGTTTGCTGCAGGCTTTGGTTTGACGAACATTTTATTGAGAAATGAGCGCTTTTCTTGCTCTTCAGTGGTTGCGTCAGGTGCTTCGCCGATGGGGTTGCCATTGGCATCGACTGGCTGTTGATTGGCTTCGCCATTGTCTGCCGGAAACACATACCCCTCTTGCCCTGGTTGGGGTGGCGGTGTGCCGTCAGGATTCTTAAAAGGCGAATCTGCACTGGCTTCTACGGTCTCTCCTGCTTTTGGAGCCTGATCAGCTTGCTCGCCTAGTTTTGCTTCGGCACCTGCCTCTTCATCTAATTCAGCAAACGGATCTTCAACACCATTCTCATCGAGATTTTCTTCGCCCACAGTTTTTTCGCCTTCTGCATCCTTACTTTCAGCCCCTTCTTTTTTATCAAGTTCTGCAAACATGTCTTCAGCTTGGCCGCCACCGATATCTTTTTTAAATTCGAGCTTTCCGGCAGCTGCATTAGCAAAGATAATATCGCCGGGTACAAACGTGCCCTGAATCAGCAGGTCTGACAAAGGATCCTCTAAATGCTCTTGAATGGCGCGTCTGAGCGGGCGGGCACCGAAAGCTGGTTCGTAGCCATTTTCCGCTAAAAACTGGCGCGCGGTATCACTCAATTTTAGCTGCATATTCTTTTCGCCGAGCATTTCACGGGTTTCACGTAGCATGATATCCACGATCTGAGTGAGCTCTTTCATGCGCAGCGGAGTGAAAAAGATGAGCTCGTCGAAGCGGTTTAAAAACTCTGGGCGAAAGAATTTCATCAGTGTTGGCATCAATAATTCTTTCATCTGCTTTTGGAATTCCTTTTCGGTGATGACTTTAAATTCGTCAAGATCTGCGTCTTCCATTTCGCCGTTCACTCCCGCGACACCGTCTTTGCGGCCATCGTCGATCTCATCGCTTTCTTCTTTGATTTCATGCACTCCTTTCCATTCGACTTCGGGTGTGTCGACGATTTCACTCTTGAGCAGTTCTTCATCCCATGGTTCTTCTGGCTCACCAGCATTGGCTTCTACTGCTTCTCCATCGGTACCTTCGGCGCTTTCTTCGCCTTCTGCCGTTTCTGCGGTTTCACCTTCAGGTGCCGCTTTATCACCCTCTACTGTTTCTCCAGCATCAGTCGCAATGGTTTCTTCCGCAGGAACCTCTGTAGTAGAAACCGGAGCGGTGCCTGGCACTTGCGCAGAGTCGGTTGGCGTTGCGGCATCATCGCCGGTGGCATTTGCATCATCGGCAGTCGATAGCTGTTGTTTGAACTGTTGGCTAAAGAGTTCTTCTGGGCTCATTGATTGAATATCTTCGGGCATGATGGACAAAAAAGGTTAGGTGGTGACAGGGGTAGGTGGGGTGTCGGCAAGTGGGTCGACAGGGGTTTCATCTGTAGGCGCTTGAGAAGTCACTTCAGGCGTCGCGACATCTCCCGCGAGTGGATCGGTCGCTTCGGCAGTTTCTTCCGCACTCGCTTCTGTAGCGATATCTTCAGTTGTGTCGGCTTCAGATGAGTCAGTTTCTGCAGTTTCATCATCGGCAAGCGGGTCTTGAATATCCTCTTCGAGTAAAGCATTGCTGGCTGCTTCTTTTGCTTCGGCTTCGCCGCTCGAGATAGTAGCCTCCTTGTTATCTTCTCGCACATCGGCGAGGCGCTGCTCCATGACTTCTTTTACTTTTTCGTTGCGCGCTTCTACTTTTTTCTGGCCTTCCCAGAAGTCCAAATAGCGTTTACTAATCTCCATCGAACCGATATTCGAAGTGCAGATGATAATGGTGTGTTTAAAGGTTATGGTTCGACCGTGGTTGTCTGTCAGGCGGCCATCATCCAATACTTGCAAAAGTACGTTAAAGACATCGGGATGCGCTTTTTCGACTTCATCAAACAGCAAGATCGTATACGGTTGTTTGCGCACGGCTTCGGTCAGTTCACCGCCTTTTTCGTAACCCACATAACCCGGAGGCGGACCTGTTAAGCGCGAAACGGCATGTTTTTCCATAAATTCCGACATGTCGAAACGCACGGCTGTATCTTCGGAACCAAAGAGGGTTTCTCCTAAAGTCTTGGCAAACTCGGTTTTACCCACACCGGTGGGGCCCATAAACAAGAACGAACCGATGGGACGTTTTGGTTTGCGAATACCAGAGCGGCCACGGCGTACTGCCGAGGCAACGACTTTTACCGCAAACTCTTGGCCAATCAAGCGTTGATGCAGTTCGTCTTCCAATTTCATCAGACGTTCGGCTTCTGAACCGGCAACGTGTTCCATTGGTACACCACTCCAACGCGAGATGATACGGCGAACATGTTCTTCTGATATCTCATCATGGCTGCGAGATTTGGCTTCTTCTGCCATGGTGCGGATGTCTTCCAACTCCTTCACTTTGTTGGCGATGGTTTTTCCCACACGCGTCAATTCTTCTACATCGACCACGCCCTTGGCGCGCTCTTGCTCGGCGCGGAGCTTGGCGACTTCTTTCTCTAATTCCTTTTCTTTTTCTGGGGTCGAAATCGATGGCATGCGTGCCATGGCGGCAGCTTCGTCGATCAGGTCAAATGCTTTATCCGGTAAGTAGCGGTCGTTGACATAACGCTGGCTCAGCGTGATGGCAAGGCGAACGATATTCTCCGGAATCTTCACGCCGTGAAAGGCTTCGTATTTGTCGCGCGAACCCATCAGAATCTGATAACTTTCATCGAAACTTGGCTCTGGCACCATAACAAGCTGAAAGCGGCGAGAAAAAGCGCCGTCTTTTTCAATGTGTTGATGGTGTTCAGAAAGGGTAGTCGCACCGATACAGTGGATTTCTCCACGAGCAAGCGGTGGTTTTAAGATTTGCGCGGCATCACCGGCACTATCCGAAAGGATCGTATGGATCTCGTCGACAAAGAGAATCACTTCACCGGCACTACGGACAGCCTCTTTAATTACACCTTCGAGGCGTTTTTCAAATTCACCGCGTTTACTGGCTCCAGCTACGAGCGTGTTGATCGAGAGTGAGATTAGACGCTTACTTTTTAAAACTTCCGGCACATCACCATGAATAATACGATTTGCCAAACCTTCTACTATCGCGGTTTTACCGACACCCGGCTCACCGATCAGCAGAGGATTGTTTTTGCGGCGGCGAGCGAGAATATGGATGGTGCGTTCGATTTCTTCGCCACGACCGATGACCGGGTCGATTTTTCCTTCGCGGGCCATTTGGCAGAGATCGATTCCATATTTATCTAGCAGTGGAGTGTTTTCTCCGGCAAGTACGTCTTTTTCTTGTCCTTCTCCCACGATATTCATCACCTCTTTGCCAACGACTTCTTCGCTAACACCATGCTTTTTCAAGATTTTCGAAGCGACACCGTCGACCGAAAGCAGCCCGAGTAGCAGATGTTCACCCGCAGTAGCATGATGACGCCATTTTCGACGTTCCATATCCGCTTTTAGGAGTGCGCTTTTGGTTCGTGCAGAGAATGGAAGAAAATCATCCGGGTTCTTATTTTTCCCCTGATGAATTTCTTGCTTCGTCTCTGCCATCAGTTCTTCAAGGTCGAGCTTCAGCCCCTGAAAAAGACGGTTCAACACCTGGTCGGTCTTAGCATTACGCAGAAGCCCCATGAGTGCATGTTCGGTATCGATATCAACAGCATGTGCGTTTTTCGCTTCTTCATTTGCAAAAATGAGAATGCGACGCATCGAATTACTGAAGTATTCGTCAATCGATTGAAGCGAGATAGGATTTACCTGATCATCTGGCTTTTTTGTCCCCTCTTGTTTCTTGGGAGGTGCTTTGGTCGCTGCTTTTGCCATAGGAGGTTTTTATATGAATTTTCCTCTTATTATCTCATTTTTTACCTCACTTTGCAAACCAAATCCAAATGGCAAACAATATTTTTTTTAGACGCGCAACAGCTGAACTAAGCCCCAATTCTCGTGACAGATGAGGCAAGTCGCTGTCGGTAGTATT
>CAZLFD010000041.1:0-13667 GCA_964558715.1 uncultured Candidatus Peribacteria bacterium
TCAGAATGTCGCGAAGTCGAAGCCACGGAGCTTTAGCCCGTGGTTTCAGTTCACTAATTAACTCCAGTAGCTCTTGCGATTTCTGCCTAAATTTCTACCTAGTTTCGAGGAATAGCACCCTCAAGAAATTCTTCTATATCAGAACCACCCTTTCCCGATTCTGCAGCTGCTAAGGATGATAACAAGAATTGAGCATATAATGGTAATCACTATCTTTCAAATTCTGTGCAATAAATTCGACTCGAAATATTTAGTTTAGTTTGTCACAATCCGCTCTGCTTATGTTGAAGAGGATTATTTTGGCGGCTCCGCGTGGCCCTTGTGCTGGCGTTAATCGCGCAATCGAAATCGTCGAACGAACGCTCGAAAAGTATGGCGCACCGATATATGTGAATCATGAACTGGTGCACAATCGTCATGTAGTGGAAGATTTTACTAAACAAGGTGTCGTCTTTTCACAAGATCCAGAATCTGTGCCAGATGGCTCAGTATACCTGTTTTCCGCCCATGGCGTATCGCCCGCTTTTCGCGCTCGCGTCCGCAATCACAATCTGCATTTGATTGATGCGACGTGCCCACTGGTAACCAAAGTGCACGGCGAGGCAGAGAAGTTTGCGACGGAAGATATGTACATTTTTTTTATCGGGCACAAGGGCCACCCTGAAGTAGAAGGAACGATGGGTGTAACGCAAATGCACCTTATCGAATCTGTGGTAGATGTGGAGCAACTCGATGCGCAATCGATTCCGCATCAAGAAATCACGGTGCTGACGCAGACGACTTTATCTATTGATGAAACGGCAGATATCCTTACTGCGCTTAAAACCAAGTTCCCGCAGCTGACCACGCCGCCGGCTAAGGATATCTGCTACGCCACGACCAATCGCCAGAAGGCAGTAAAAGAACTCGCCAAACTGTGCGATTGCATTCTCGTGGTCGGCTCCAAAAATTCATCAAACTCCAACCGTTTGGTCGAAGCGGCGAAGCGCAATGGCTCAAAAGCAATACTTATCGAAAAACTGGCAGATGTTCCCACAGTCATGCTCGCAGATGTCGAAACGCTTGGCATCAGCTCGGGCGCATCGGTACCAGAAGTATTGGTAACGCGACTAGTAGGAGAGTTGAAAGATGAGTTCCCTGGTGTGGAACCTGAAGAATTAGAGATACTCAAAGAACAGGTGACCTTTCCCTTGCCGAGAATTTGAAGCACTCTCCCGCTCGGGAGGAGGAGTTGGAGGGGTGTGTATATTTAATCAGGAAAATTGCTCCAAATCGTTTAGAAATTCTTGCACAGAAGTCTCTAATGTTGCCCAAGAAGTGACAAGTCGCACAACGGAATGGTTTGGCACAGACGATGCTTTTGAAATCGTATAAAACCCGAACTGCTTTTCCAATTCTTTAATAATCGCATCCGGAAAAATCGGAAAAATCTGGTTAGCTACGGGTTCGTGCAAAAACTCGTATCCGCACTTTCTTATTCCGGCAACGAGCTTTTGTGCCATGTCATTTGCATGCTTCGCGTTTTCGAAGTAGAGATCGTCTCTGAATAGCTCTACAAACGGAACTGTCACTGCCCTCGCTTTGGCCAATAGTCCGCCTCGCTGTCGCAGGTGATGACGAAAATTCTCTTGCAAATTCGGATTAACGATTACAATTGCTTCGCCGATCAGCGCCCCGTTTTTTGTACCGCCAATATAAAATATGTCGCATAAGTTGGCTATCTCAGCCAAATCCAAGTCTGCATTTTTTGCCATTACCGCGTTTCCAATGCGTGCGCCATCAATGTACAAATATAATTCGTTTTCTTTACAGATGCTGCGTAAATCTTCTAATTCTCTCTTGCTGTAGACAGTGCCGTACTCAGTTGACTGCGAGATGTAAAGGGCACCCGGTTTTACGGTGTGTTCATTAATATGCGTGGCAAGAATGTTACGAATAGCATTTGGTGTAAGCTTACCGGCAATACCTGGAACAGCGTTTATCTTATGCCCCGTTGCCTCGACTGCTCCCGCTTCAGACGTGTTGGCATGTCCGTTATCCGTTGCAATGATTGATTCATATGGTTTTAACATCGATGATAGGCAAATCAGATTTGCATGCGTTCCGCTAGGCACGAAATGAATATGCGCATCCGGCTTCCCTATGTGTTCTTTGATGAATTGCTCTGCCTCACGTGCAAAAGAATCCATGCCATAGCCGCATTCTTGCTGAAGGTTAGTACGTGAAAATGCCTCCAAAATTTGCGGATGTGCTCCTTCGGAATAATCGTCATAGAATAAATTTTTGGAGTTCATGTATGACTATAGTGCGCGATCTTTACTTTACTACTACAGCTTCTATATTGCCAGATGTTGTTTGTGTGTTTCGGCTCGTAAAATGTGTTCAGTCAGGCCCTCACGATTCCAGCTCGCGCAGAGCCGCTATCGCTCGGAGCAGACAAGCCAGAGTGACCCAGAGTTGCCTCACTTCCGTTTTTCGGCGACAATGTTTTTTGATGGAAGGAATATTTCGCATTCACGGCAACAAAAAGCTCAGCGGTAGCGTTGAGATAAGCGGCAGTAAAAACGCTGCCTTACCCATTTTGGCAGCGAGCGTGGCTTTGCAAGGTACGTCAAAAATCACCAACTTACCGAATATCAGTGATATCGGGCGCATGTTGGATATGATTGAATCGATCGGCGGTAAGGTCGAGCGCAACCGAGACAAAGCGAGTATCGATGCCGACTCGATTGCATTGCAGGAGTTCCATTTCGACCATTTTGGTATTGGCAAGATGCGCGCCAGCATCCTCTTCCTCGCACCACTTTTAGTGCGTTTTGGCGAAGTGCGGATGAAGTTCCCCGGTGGTTGTGTGCTTGGTAAGCGTTCGGCAGATGCGCACTTGCGCGCGTTTGAAGCGCTTGGTGCAGAAGTCATCGAATCACAAGAATATCTACACCTCAACCTCCCAAGCGGAAAATTCGAGGCCGGTAAAATCGTACTCCCAGAGATATCAGTCACAGCGACCGAAAATGCCATTATCGCCGCAAGCTTTGCAGAAGGGGAGACATGCATCCGCATGGCTGCCAGCGAACCGCATGTACAAAATCTTTGCCATTTTCTTGTTTCTGCCGGAGTACAGATCGACGGTATCGGCACGCATTTTTTGACAATACGTGGCAATTCGCAGGCGAAAGACGGGCAGATCGCGGTAACGCCAGATTATCTCGAGGCAGGAACCTTCATACTCGCTGGTATTTTGACGGATTCAACAATTACAGTGAAAAATGTCGTACCTGATCACCTAGATTCGTTTTTCGAAAAACTCGCCGAAGCCGGAGCCAATTTTGAAGCGGATGAGAATATGAATGAGGTACGCATTGTTCCGCGCAAAAGTGATTTGACGGCGACGAATATCCAAACCGGTGTCTTTCCGAAATTTCCTACCGATCTTCATCCGCAGTTTGGTGTGTTGATGACGCAATGCATGGGATCATCAAAAATCTTTGAAGTGCTGTTTGAGCGTAAATTTGCCTATCTTTTGGAACTCGAAAAACTCGGCGCTGATGTACAGATTTTAAATCCTCATGAGTTCCTGATTCATGGACCAAAAAAACTTGTAGCAGTACCCGTTGCCAGCCAGGATATACGTGCCGGGGCAGCGATTTTGCTTGCAACACTGATAGCAGAAGGGGAGTCTGAGATCTCTAATATCCATTATCTCGACCGCGGTTACCAAAACATCGAAGAAAAACTTCGCGCACTTGGGGCTGACATCATCCGTGAAAACCGCTAGAATCCACGGTGATCATTTTTATACCATGAACATAACCTACTCTGGCAGCGACATCAAGCTGCAGGAAAAATCGACGACTGTCGTACTCACACCAAACGAAAAGGTAATCATCGATGCCAGTTCTGCCACTACCATAGACTGGCCTGGCGAATATGAAGTACAAGGCGTAACAGTGCGTGCTTTTGAGGGCGATACTGGGCTTTCGATCTTGATCGGCTTTGATGGAGTACGCTTTTTTACTCCGGCCAATGCTGCCCTGCAGCTAAAAGAAGATGATTTAGAAGAATTAGGGAGTTTTGAGATTCTTGGTATCGGGGCAGAGTCGAGTGAGTGGTCGGCGAAAGAATGGAAGAAATTTATTGAAGATATCGAGCCGCGCATCATCATTTTTTACGAAGACGGCGAAAAAACCGAAAAGCTGCGCAAAGAATTGGGTGCCGAAAATGTCGAACGCATCGACAAAGTGGAAGCGACTGTCAAGAATCTGCCATCTGATTCTGTGCGTTTTTATATGTTCAGCACATAGTCATAAACTCCCGTCCCTGTAGTTCAATGGATAGAACAATCTCCTCCTAAGACTTAGATCCAGGTTCGATTCCTGGCGGGGACACCACGCTTCGCCTTGCCATAAGCGAAGCGAATGGGAAATGGAAGCGTATCCTGTCTTTGACTCCAGGGTTTCAGACTCGAGGAGAGCGAAGCCGAAGGGCAAACTTCGCCAAATACAACAGAATCATTCCGAGTTTTTATGTATTGCTTGCTTCGTCGTATCCCGCGCAATAGCAAAAGCAAACCCACGTGAAACGAGAAAGCGGTAGATCTTCTCTTGCTTTTTGATTGGCTCTAGGTCGACAGGGAGTAATGCGAGTTTTCGCTCTGCTAATTGCATTGCCAGAACTTCTTCTTTCAATACATCATCTGCGAGTGTGGTGTTGATCAATTCAGGCGCGATGCCTTTTTTTTGCAACTCTTGCTGTAAACGGAGTTTTCCTTTTGGGTTCGAGCTTTGAATATAGTGTACATATTCATGTGCAAAAGTAATATCGTTGATCACACCGGTTTTCTCTAAACGATCAAGCACCTGATTGATTTCGGCAACCATCTCTGGATATTTGCGTTTGAGTTTTACCAGGAGTTCGTAGCGAGAATGGTTGCGTCGCCCCAATATATACATTGCCGATGCAAGGATTGCTTCATCCATATGCCTCTATTCTGACAAACTGCTGTGGTCTATACAATACTACCATCAATCTTCAGGCAACACTTTTTATCCATAGCGTGCACACAAAATGTCTTCAATAAGTCCTTAATTGCATAAAAAAAATATACAGGTGCACATTGAATCTATGAACACAAAATTTCATGACAAGATGAAATCTGTATTCTGGCTTGATAACTACAAATCAATGAGTAGTATTTTGATTCGGCTTTCCCTATTTCACAAAAAAATTTAAGAAAATGTTTGCGTAAAGCAGTAGCCTTTCCTAAACTATAAAAAGTTTCGGTAGCTCGGTCAGAAACAGCCAATTGTTTCTTCCCGTTTTGATTCTGAATATCTTTTTTATTCAAACATGGCGCGAGAGAAAATCATCACCGGTGTCGATATTGGAAACCAGAAAATCCGCACCATAGTCGCCGTGCTTGAACGGGAGAAAAAGGAACCCCATATTATTGGTGTTGGAATTTCTCCATCACTTGGCTTACGCAAGGGTGTTGTAGTCGATGCAGAAGAGTTAACCGCGAATATTTCTTCAAGCCTTGAAAATGCCGAACGAATGAGTGGAGTTCCGATCAGTCACGTGTTTGTCGGAGTCGGTGGAACACACGTCGAGTTCACCGCTTCGCGCGGAGTCGTTGCTATTGGTGGTAAACAGATACAAGAAGAAGATGTCGAGCGCGCCCTCGAAGCAGCCGAAGCGGTCTCGCTTCCACAAAACCGTTATCGTCTGCGCACCATTCCACGCGATTTTTCAGTTGATGACCAACGCGGCATTAAAAACCCCATCGGCTTGTCTGGTATCCGTCTCGAAATTGACGCGCACATTATCAGCGGTCAAAAGCAAATCGTGGAAAATATCGAACGAACCGTGCAACAAGCCGGAGTCGATATTGATGATATGGTTCCTTCTTTCCTGGCCGCGAGCGAAGCTGTGCTCAGCCGTCGCCAAAAAGAACTCGGAGTCGTCCTCTTTGATGTTGGTGCCGATTGTACGAATGTCGTCGTTTTTGAAGATGGGGCGATTCTTCATTCCGCAGTTATTCCAGTGGGTGGCGCGAGTGTTACAAACGATATCGCTATCGGGCTGCGTACTTCTATCGACACAGCCGAAAAGATTAAGATTGAATACGGTACGACCATGCCCGAAGAAGTGCGTGATGCCGAGTCGATCGACCTCTCGCTTCTTTCGAAGATCGATACGCAAAAAGTCAGCAAAAAGCATCTCGCTGAAATTATCCAGGCTCGTTACTATGAAATTTTTTCCCTCGCCAAAGAAGAGCTTCGCCACATCAACCGCGATGGCATGCTTCCGGCAGGAGCTATTTTGACCGGTGCAGCCGTTAAAATGTCGGGTGCACTCGATATTGGCCGTGATGTACTTGGCTTGCCCGTGCAGATCGGTTTTCCCCAAAACGTTTCTGGAGTAGTCGATAAAATCGATGACCCTGGATTTGCCACTGCTACCGGGTTGGCCATCTGGGGAAGCAAGCACGATGCCATTCGGTATGGCTTGCGCATGCCAGATATTGCCAAAGCATTTTCCACCGTGGGTGGGCTCTTAAAAAAACTCCTCCCATGAAGCTGATCACTTTTGATTCACCGGCAGATATCCGCGCCAAGTTTACTGAGATCGATGTCGATCCGCGCGCTGTTGATATGATGCTCGAAAAGTTCGAATTCGTCATTGTCGAAATGCATGATGTCCGCAACGTCGAAGCAAATATCATTAAGCAAGAAATGCTAGTGCTTGGTGGTGAGGCTGCTCTTAATCGACAATCGATCTCTTGTTCCGTGCCAACTACGACCGTGCTTCTCGCCGGTACCAAGAAATCTGTACGACGCCTAGCCGAGCGCCTGCGAGCGCAGAATATCGGAAAACTTGCAGATATTTCCGACGAGCTCGAAAAACTGCTTTTTTGACACTTTCTCTTTTTAACTCTCTATGTCCGATTCTACTCTGAAATCGATTTTCTCTGGCGGTCAATCTCAACACACGCAGCGCAGTAACTCTGTGAACGAAGTCACGCCTGACTTATCTCCTAATGCGGTTATTCGCGTTATCGGAATCGGAGGTGGTGGTAACAATGCGGTGAACCGTATGATTGCATCTCATATTGAAGGCGTCGAGTACATCCAGCTAAATACTGACGCTCAAGCATTATTTCACAGCCACGCGCCAAAAAAAATCAACATCGGAAAAGGTACTACCAAAGGGCTTGGAGCCGGCTCTCAACCCGAGATAGGCAAAAAATCAGCCGAAGAATCGATTGAAGAGATCCGCGATGCGATTGAAGGTTCAGACATGGTCTTTATCACTTGTGGTTTGGGCGGTGGAACGGGAACTGGGGCAGCCCCAATCGTGGCCGATTTAGCACGCGAGATGGGTATTTTGACGGTCGGTATCGTAACAAAACCATTTTCATTTGAAGGCAGCCAGCGTACGACGAAGGGTCTTGATGGGCTTAAAGAACTCGAAGACAAGGTTGATACCCTCATCACCATTCCGAATGATAAGATCCTTACGATCATCGATAAGAAAACGCCGCTCGTCGACGCTTTTGTCATTGTCGATGATGTGCTGCGCCAGGGTATTCAGGGCATCTCTGATCTTATCGTGACTCACGGTTTGATCAACGTCGACTTTGCCGACGTCAAATCGATTATGCACAATGCCGGTTCAGCCCTTATGGGTATTGGCTTTGGCAGCGGTGAAAACCGTGCCACCGAAGCGGCACGCCGGGCTATCGACTCGCCACTACTCGAAATGTCTATCGATGGCGCGAAAGGGATTCTCTTTAATATCACTGGTGGTCACGATCTCTCTATGTTCGAGGTAGATGAAGCTGCACGTATCATTACCGAAGCTGCCGATCCGCAAGCCAATATCATTTTTGGAGCAGTCGTCAATGAAGCTTTTACAGGAGAAATCAAAGTCACTGTTATCGCAACGGGATTTGAAAAAAAAGCATCTGAGTCGATTCCTCGTGAAACTGCTTCTTTTCGCCGCTTGGGCCAGGGTGGCGGCTTCATGAGTGGCGATAGTCATTCAGCATCTGCAGCGACTAGTAAACCGAATCAAGGTGACGATCTTGAGGTTCCGGCTTTTATGCGCAAATCACTCAATAAAAGCCAGTAAAAACAGGTGGCAAGTAGCAAGTGTACAGAATGCCGAAGGGACACAATGAATTGTGTCCCTTTTTTTTATCCATAATTTCAGATTTTTCGGTATAATGGGGGCATGAATCGCATCACATATCAAACCTTTCTTCCTGATGATAACTTTCCAAACGGCTTGATTATGGGTGACCAGACACACTCCACTAATATCGTGAAAGTGTCGACTGGAAAAGAAGATCTGACCGACACAGATGGCCTAATAACAGAGAATCCGAAACTGCTACTAGCGGTACGCACTGCCGATTGCGCCCCGATCGTTTTCATCGGTAAACAGCGCTTCGGTATTCTTCATGCGGGCTGGCGGGGCTTGGTTGATGGGATCATCGAAAAGATGCTCGTCGAATTTGATGAATCACCAAAAATCTGGATAGGACCGTTGTATCCGGCATTTGAAATCAAGCGAGATGACTGCCTGGAGCGGATTGCAGCAAAGTATGGTGATCGCTTTTACTCTCAACACAAAAGTGGAATCGAATTCCGTTTCTTAGATGCCATCCAATCGATTCTCACGCATGCGGAATTTTGCGGCATCTCGACCTACGATAATCCAACTTATGCCAGTTGGCGGCGCGAACAGAATAGGGATCGACGAAATATTACGGTTGTTGGTGAACTGGCCGATTCATTGCCTTATTTGCGGTCGTGATTCAAAAATGTGGCGCCAATAGTAGCGCAGGGCATCTGCCATATGGATACGCACCAAGCGCTTATTAATAAAGTCAAAGAGGGAACCTGCCGAGCTGCGAATGCCATCGGCCTCGACTTGTACATCCGCTAAATACACCACGCGCATATTCAGTTGCCAGGCGCGATAGCACATTTCGACATCCGACATAAATACATAGTAATACTCGTCAAAACCGCCGAGGTAATCCCAAAAATCCTTACGCACTGCCCAAAACGACGATTGCAGCCATTCTACATCTTGGGTGCGCTGCATATCCATATCTTGGCGTTCATAACGAGCGATTTTTTCTGCAAATGGCGAAATCGTTTTGAGTGGGGTGCGGCGAGCAATCTGTGAAATCATATCAGGAAACCGTCGTGCCGTGCGCTCGTAGCTGCCGTCGGGATTCTTTTGTTTTGGGCCGACAATAGCGACATCGTGGTGCGCCGCCAGATAATCCGCAAGCTTCTGCAAAGCCTGGTCATCCGGCGACTGAATATCGGGGTTGATGATAAATATGACTTCACCGCTGGTATTTTTTGCTGCCACATTATTGCCTTTTGGGTAGCCAAGATTACGGTCATTGAGAACGACTTCGACATCTTTTTTTTTCTCCAACGTTTGCAAGACGGTAGCATTCTCTTCATCACAAGAGTTATCTGAAACCATTATATTAAGGGAAAAATCGACTTTCTGGCGAAGCAGACTGCGAATGTTATCGACCACTTTTTGTCCCTTAAAAAAATCCAGCACGATCGCGCTCGCCTTGGTTATTCTGGGAAGCTGTCCGAAGTGCACGTTGCTACCAAAAAATTTTGTAATCTCTGCCACCGGTCGCATCGCCGGGGAAGCGGCTTTTTTACGCCCGATGATCTTTTGCCGACTGATGTATTTAGCAAGCGCGGCAAGCACGTACGGTTCAAAAAGTAGTGAATATGCGACTTGCGACAGGAACCGCTGAAGCGATTTGATCTTCGTAGAAAAGCGATGCCCACGGCCAAAAACATGCTTTTGCAGTACTACGAGCTGGCCAAAGAAAGAGCTCGTCTTTGCCCAACGTTTCATTTCGCGGCGGTTTTGTAAACGTTTCCAGAAACGGGCTGAGTTGCCACCACTGCCAAGTTGGCGGTCGTGCCAGACTTTGGCTTCGGGTGTAAAGAGAGTCTTTTTATCCGCCCAAAAAAGACGATAGGCAATGTCGATATCATTTTTGTAGTGGATGGTCTCATCGTAGTATTCTACATCGTCTGTGCCGATATGGTAGGCGATGTCTTCAAGCGCTTTTTTACTAATAATCATCAATGCGCCGCTCGGCCCGAAGATTTCCGTGAGTCCATCATATTGCCCGACATCCTCCTCGCCCTGCCCGATATCGTAAAAATAATGTGATGCTGTGAGTCCAATGCCGACCGAATCAATACGATTTGTTTTTTGCAATTGTGCAAAATCCCACACAAGTGACTTTGCCGTTGCTACCGCGTATTCCGGATATTCTTGAAGCCCAGTAATCACTTTTGATAGCGCATCTGGCGCGTACCACATATCATTGCTAGCGCATACATAATAATCACCAGTCATCTGTCGCATTAGGCAATTATGCCCCCCTGAATGACCGCGATTGTCTCCAGCTTCGATACGGATTGTGCCGGGGAACGTTTCTGGCAGAATATGTTCGAGATGCAGCTTTGCCTCTTGATTTGGCGATTGGTCACGAAATAAAAACTCGATTTCACCAGGATATTCTTGTGCCAGTAGGCTTGGCATCGAGTGCTCTAAATAATGCAGCCCATGATACAACACAACACCGACGGTGATTTTCGGAAAATCCATCTCGCACAATTGTAACGGGTTTTATTGTTTAGCGGGAGTCATATTTTTTGCCAATTCTCTGAAATTTGCTCTACTATTTTTGCTAGGTCGAACTGCTGTACGCGCTTTTTCGCTGCAGAAGAAAAGAGTATGGGTAACTCGGGATTCTGGATGATGTCGATGACTT
Source organism: uncultured Candidatus Peribacteria bacterium (assembly GCA_964558715.1). Taxonomy (GTDB): domain Bacteria; phylum Patescibacteriota; class Gracilibacteria; order CAIRYL01; genus JBGSOV01. The sequence goes on from CAZLFD010000041.1 coordinate 10,835, forward strand.
TTGTACTCAGCTCACTCACATTTCCTGGTGTGCAACCAAAGCCCTGTAACTCGTCTCCCAAAATTTCAGGCACTCCGCCGTTCCATGCCGCGACAATAGGAATATCCGCAGCCATTGCTTCAAGCACAACACGGCCAAACGGCTCGGCTTGCGTGCTTGCATGGATGAAGATATCAGTGTTTTGCAGGATTTCTTCCATCGGGCAAAAACCGATAAATTCTATATACTCTGGAGCAAGTGACTTCAATTTCTTTTCAAATTCCACTGTGGCAGCATCATGTGCAGAAGATTCTCCATAAATCATAAATCGGGCATCAGAGATCTGCGCATGAATCGATTTTGCTGCTTCAATAAAAACATCCTGCCCTTTCCAGGAGTCGAGCCGGCCGACGATAGCAATCACCGGTTTTTTTGGGTCGAATACTTGTTTTGACAGATTCGTATAGGCGTCGATATCCACGCCATTAGGGATGATACGGATTTTTTTGCTCGTGACCCCTTTGGCAACGAGATTGTTTTTCACTGCTTGCGAACAGGCACAAATCATCCGCGCTTGGCGAAATACCGAGGTAAACGCTTTGGGGAGCGTAAAATCATGTGCAAAGTGTACCCATGGCTTACCGCAAGCAGCTGCGACCAACCCGGCCCGAACCGAGTTCGAATGTATCAGATCGATGTTTTCTTTCTTGCATAACCGGCGAATCGTGATAACTGCCATGATGTATGCGATAGGGCGGAATGGCCGCAAGCGAGGAATTAGATAACGGACGACCGCGACATCCTCGGGAATCCGTTCTAAATACCGCTCATCGGCTCCAGAGGTTACAAGAGTGATGGTGTGTGTTTTGCTCAGAGTGGAGAGCAAGTCGAGCGTAAACAGCTCTGCGCCGCCCAGAAAATCCGCCGGATCCAAATATAATACTTTCACGAAACGTATAATGCGCGATTTTCCGAATGCTTACAACTTAGGAATCGTCGCGTACAAATGGCCACACTACTTTCTCGCCATCTTGATGCGTGATCCACGAAAACCACATGGCATTATAGCCCGGAATAGTTTCTCCATTTTCATCCGAGACGATCAACCGACGATTCTCATCGAACTGCGCCGTAATGGTTTTTCCTTCAACAGCGACTTCAGCGACTTCGGCCTCGATGAGTGATAAGCGATGAAACCCGACAGAAATGCCGTTTATCTCGACAATGAAGAAGATATCTTTGGTCGGAAAGCGGGCATCGGTGTTGCTGACCTCAAACCATAGCTCCTCGTTTTGCTCGTAGTTGCTGTAGGGATTATCGCTATAATCACGATTGTAACCGGTGTTTTCAGAAAGTATTTTCAGAAAACGCGAACTGTCATTCATGTCGCCATAGCGAACGACATCGCTGTTGACCACAGTAAGCATTTTTCCCAGCATATCGCCGACCATCGCTTCGCCGCGAATCTGCGACCAGAGTGATTCTGTCTCTGTATCGTACATCAATAGGTTTGATTCCCAGAGTTTTCCAGAAACGCCAAATTCGAGCACGTCTCCGTCGACGCGGCGGTCGTAGACGATGGCACTGCCACAGAGCGGGCAAAAAGTTATTGCTACTGGTATGCCGCCGATGACATCATTCACAATCTCGTGAAAGTACATGATGCGATACGGATAAAAACGTGCATCACCAGCAATATTCACAAAGATACCACGCGCATCTTCAGCTAAATCAATATCTTCCGCGGAAACGTACTCCGGCTCTGTGAGTGCCGGAATACCATCTTTTGGTGGCCCACCGCCAAGGACTTCATCTAAGGGTATCGATCTGAGCGCAGTATTAGTCTGCAGGCCAAAGCTCGCAAAGATCTGTTCTGCCATTGATTCTGAGAAAGGAGCACCATTGTCTGCTTGCGGGGCAGTTGTAATTTTCGGTTGTTCCTGTTTTACTCCTTCAAGTAGCCGCTCTTCTATTTTAGTGTTCCCGAATCCTTCCGAAACCAGATAGGCTTCTAGCTTTTTATCCGCTCCGGTCAAAATAGCAATACCGACAAGAATCAGAATAATTCCGAGAATACGCCGAAACCATCCATGTGGATCGGCCGCCCACTTGGCACGCGATACAAACGTTTGACCAAAATAAGCGATCAAAAACAGAACAAAAGCGAGCCCGATGCCGTAAGCAAATAAATTGATCAAACCGGTGACAAAACCAGCAGGCAGCACTGTTGCAACAATAAAAAAATAGGTCGGTGAACAACTGGCAAATACCGGACCAAGAGCTGCCCCTAGCAAAGCGTTGCCGACAAAGCCACTTTTTTGACCGGCTTTTTGTAGTGCTGTTTGCGATGTACTCCCAAAGCCAAAACGAAACGATAGCTTTTCCCAGATTTCGGGAAATAATGTGATGACACCGAAAAAGAAGATGATTCCACCAGAAATAAATTTCCATGTATCTGGGTGGATTTGAATAAGCAGTGTGGTCGACTTCAGTAGAAGTGTAAAGGCGATGATAGAAAGTGCCAATGTTGCGGTGATGGTAAAAGGGCGCCAGAAACTACGTGAACCGAGTGATCCGCTTAAAATAACTGGAAGAATCGGCAATACGCACGGAGCAAGCACGGTAAGCACTCCGGCAATAAAAGAGACGATAAGAAGTTCCATATACATAAAAATATAGCCTCATTTTTACACAGAAGAAGAAGCTGTGCCCAGCTTCTGCCGTAGCACAGGTTACATTTGTTTTGTTACCGATTACACTGCGAAATCAATCTAGAGTCTTGATGAGATAAGGAACTTTCGGGTTAATGGAAAAAAGTGGGGTGGTAAATTTGTATTTTAAGCCAGTGAAGAAC
>CAZLFD010000042.1:0-13063 GCA_964558715.1 uncultured Candidatus Peribacteria bacterium
AACAACCCGAAGAGGAAGAGCTCGACGTGTCAGAAGTGGAAGAAGCGGTGGCGGAAGTGGAGGATGTGGAAGAGAGGGGGCTTCGCGCAATTCGTGAAGTCACCACGATCATCGAAGAAGTAGAACAAAGCCTTACCGATGTGTCTGCCGAAACTCAAGCCGACACCGACGAGGAAGGGGCAAGCGATTCAGCTGCAGAATCGACCGAAAGCATAGATGCCGACCTCAAAAAATCTGTACTCGAACGGCTGCGCCGTGAGTTCGGATCGCCGCTCGTCAATGCCTGGCAAGAACATCTGGGCCGGCGAAGACTTGGCATGGCAGATTTCAATCAAGCACAGCAGATTCTGCGGACGGCCCGCGAACAGCTTTTGCAACGCATGGTGCGAGATATCGATCCCGAGCTGAAAGCCGCCTTCCGACAGTTTACGGCTGCAAGTGGTGATGCTGCTGTACCCGCAGCCGCATCTGCCACGGTGGCCGCCGTCATCAACGGATTTTTCTCGCAGCTGCAGACTCGATTCCGTGACGCTTTCAAGGCCACACTCATAGTAGATGCCGAAGCGGAAGCGATGACTCTTGCCAATCCGGCCGCGTTACGAGATCATCTGGCGCGATTCCTAGAGCAAGAAACCGCAGCCGAACCGCAAGGCCGCCCCTTGCGCATACGGGTAAAGAAGCAGGGGGAGGGCACAAAGGTAAAATTGGCCTTTGGCACGAAAGCGGAAGGCGAGAGCTACTATTTCATCGACCTAGATAACAGCGGCAACATCATACGCAGCTCGGAGTAGATAAAAATGCGTCTGCAACCGGCCTGGCGCTTTCCCCTGCTTGCCATTTGCAGATGGCTGATAGCTATTTCTTCTTCTTTCCATTCACCTGATCAAGTAATCCCTGAATGTATTTTACCAGTTTTTGGTCGCCAGATTTTTCTGCATACAGCTTCATCTGGAGCAATGTTTTTTTATTTTCCTTTAACTGCGATAGCAGCTTGATGTGCTTGATCTTTGCCTGTTCCTGAAAGAAGAGTCCTGCGTAGCATTTTTTAAGAAACTCTTTGTTGCCGGCTTTTTTAAATTTCTCACCGGCACGGATGTAGTTTTTTTTGTTGAAATACGAAATCCCCTCTTTTTCGTAGATTTTTTTGGCAATGCCCTCTGCATCTTTGGTCTGCTTAGCGTATTTGTGTGCCTCGATAAAATCATCTTTTTTCAGATAAAACGCCGCCGCCTTTAGCGCCACATGCTGAATCGCTTCGGTGTCTTCGGCTTCTTGGGCAAACCTCATCGCTTTTTCGAAATCTTGTTTTTCGAGATGATGGAGCAAGATTTTACGGAATGCCACTTTGCGGTTTTGTTCCACTATTTCAGTACGATCGCTGAGGAGTTGCGCTAATTCTGCTAACTTTGCCAGCGATTTTGGCGACACAGAAAATGCTTCTTCTACTTCATCGGGAATGTCGAGCAAGTTCAAAACAAGTGCTTCGGTAATCGGCATAATCTCGTAGAGCTCGTTGATGTAGCGCTCGAAAGTACCATATACCAAATCGATATCAGCGCCTTCAAAGTGCAGGCAAACTCGGTTTGGCGTTATTTTTACTTGCAGGTCGGAAACATCAAATTTAAGCGCATAGAGATACGCATAGAGAATCGCGACCTGGTGGTTATCGCCCGAGAGCTGGCTGGTTTTTGGGTTTTTGAGCAGCGCGCCAAACCCTTGCGCCTTTTTCGGTTCATAAGCAACCTGATTACGAAAATACTCCATAATCTGCTTTAGGTACTGCAATTGTTTGTTATAGTCTTTAAGCTTTTCGGTATTGATTTCTTTTTCAAAGAGCTCAAAGTAGATCTGGTCGACATCTGGCACTTGCATAAAACTGTACGACTGGAACGAACTTTTGATCGCTTTGAGGTTACCATACATACCACTCCGTGTTTCTTTGGTGAGCGATGCGTAATTCTTCAGTTTGCGTTCACACCACAGCAAAAAGCTGGCGGCATCATTTTGCATCAAAGCGACAACATTTTTGCGCACTTGTTCTTGGTCGCTATTCGAACCCAGCGAACTCAAAAATGCATCTGCCGCTTTTTCAAAATCATTCACATAGGGGCTAAACGTGGCGCGGACTTTTTTGAGCATGTTTTGCATTTTGAGCAGGCGCAAAATATTCCCAGTATTATACCGGAATTCAAGGATATTTGGAATGCGAAAGTCTTGGCTTCGGCTTCAATAAAGCCAACTCAATTCCTGCTGAGCACCGCTACTCCTTTTACGCTGTCGCAACTTCAGACATGTTCATGATTGGTCCCATAATCGCAGCTACGAGGAACCCGACGACTCCACCGATAAGCAGGATGATGATCGGCTCCATCAGCGAGCTGAGGTTTTTTACGATGTTGTCGACTTCATCTTCGTAAAACTCCGCCAATTTCTCCGAAACACCATCTAGCTGTGCCGTCTGCTCACCAACACCGATCATCGAAACAAGCATGATCGGCCACATCTTCTTTTGCCCTTTAATATTCTCAGCAACAGTAATACCCTGCGATACGTCGTCGGAGATAAGGACGATGCGGCGGCGATAGACCTCAGAGCCAACCACCTCAGAGGTGATTTCGAGTGTTTTTGTAATGGTGATTCCAGAACGGAGCAGGGTTGAGATACTGCGGCAAAAACGCGCAAGTACCACTTTGCGAGCAAGGTTTCCGAAAACCGGCATGGCAAAGATAAACTGATCCCAATAGTATTTTCCATTTTTTGTTTTTTTCCACTTGCCCAATAGCACAAAAAAGCCGAATGACAAGCCAATACAGAGCACCCAGTTCGGGACGATCAGCCAAGAGCCGGTCAAAAAGTCACTGATAGTGATAAGGGCTTGGGTAGATTTTGGCAGCTCCTTTCCGCCTTGTTCGAACATGTCTTTGAGGTTCGGAATAACGAGTACGGTGACCGCGCCTACGACTACAACCAGTACAAAGATTATCGCAATCGGATACATCATCGCGCCCTTGATCTTGCCTTTGATCTTGGCAGAGGCCTCCATTTGATCGGCGATGTCGAGCAATACATTGTTCAATTTTCCTGAAACCTCACCCGAGTGCAACATACCGATCTGTGCGTCTTCAAAAACATCAGGATATTTACGCATCCCGACTGAAAGCGGCTGCCCGCCTTCTACCGTATGTCGCAAGTGTTCACAAACACGTTTTACCTTTGGATTTTGTGCCTGCTCTTCAAGAATAAGCAGCGCTTTTACCAAGGATAAACCCGCGTTGATCATAGTCGCTAGCAGGCGGAAAAGTGTGACGCGTTCTTTAACCTTGACCTTCCCATGTTCGATGAGAAAGTCGTTGACCTTTTGCATAAACCCACCGGTGCGGTGTTGTTCGATGAGTTGGTTACCCTGCTGTGTCTCGCTCTCAGCCTTGCCGATATGTATCATCTGATTATCCATGTGGGCTTAGATTAGAAGGGAAGGTTAATGGCCGCTCGAGACTTTGTAGACTTCTTCAAGAGTAGTGTGTCCGTTTAATGCTTTGATAAAGCCGTCTTGAAGGAGTGTGACCATCCCTTTGTCGATACAACGGTCTTGAATTTCTGCCTCGCGCTCGCCATCGAGCACCATCTTTTCGATTTCGCGATCCATGCGCATCACCTCATACACACCCAAGCGACCTTTGTACCCGCCATTACAAGCATCGCAGCCTTTCGCACGAAAGAGCGTGTATGACCCCGACTCGAGAGCCGCGTGGTCAAGTTCACGGTCTTTACATTTACCGAGCACGTCCCGTACCTCCTTAACGACGACTTCGGGTGGCTGAAATTCTTCTTTGCAGTGCGGACACAAGCGGCGACAAAGCCTCTGGGCCAGGATATAACGCAGGGTAGAGGTGATCTTAAATGGCTGCACCCCCATGTCTAAGAGACGGGTGATGGTGGATATGGCAGAGTTGGTATGGATGGTAGAAAGCACCATATGCCCCGTAAGCGCGGCTTTAATAGCGATTTCAATCGTCTCTTGGTCGCGGATTTCACCCACCATGATGATGTCTGGGTCTTGGCGAAGGGCGGTACGCAAGCCGCTCGAAAAGTCGAAGCCGATGTCAGGGTGCACCTGACTCTGCGAAAGGCCCGGCATTTCGTACTCGACCGGATCTTCGATTGTCATGATGTTTACATCCTCTTTGTTCAACTTATACAGTGTGGAATAGAGAGTGGTCGTTTTACCAGAACCGGTTGGCCCCGTTACCAGGGTGATTCCGTTTGGATTCTTAACCATCTCGTACATATAGTCGAGGCTGTTGCCGGTAATACCGAGTTCTACGTAATCAGGGATGGTACGGTTTTTGTCTTGCAGACGCATACAAACCTTTTCGCCGTGAATAGTAGGAAGGCTCGAAACACGAAGCTCGATCTCGCGCCGGTCTTCGGTGAACATCTGCAAGCGACCATCTTGCGGTTTGCGCTGCTCGTCGATCTTCATGTTTGAGAGGATCTTAATGCGCGACACCACTGCCAGATGAATATTTGTGGGATATTCAATGATCTCGCGCAGCACGCCGTCTATACGAAAGCGAATGCGCACAGAGTTCTCTCCTGGCTCGATGTGAATATCCGAAGCCCCCAAGTCGAGCGCGTGCGAAAGCAAACTCATAACTATTTGCGGGATGTTACCCGCAATAATCGCGTCGCGCGCCTTTTTTAGGTTGAACCTATCTGGCATGAAGAGAGTTAGTTACGATGAAAAGCACTGACCTGCAGATTTATCGAATAGAGAGGGTCTTCTTCGGCAATCAGCTCGCCCTCACTCTCGAAGTTAGGAATGGTGACGCTAATCTGATCGACCTGCATCATGCGAATCGGATTCCCATCGTAAAAGTCTTTTTCTTCGATGGAACCAGAATTAGCGACCATTTGCATAAAACGCACAAAATTCACATTATTCGCCTGAAACGAAAGACGTATCGGTAACATGCTGTATTCACCAACTGTTTTTACTCCTCCGTATGAAATAGCACTCAGGGTCATCACTCCTGATTTTTCGAGCTGTAATGAGAAATTCTCTAAGAAGCGAGTCAGTGGCCCCAGCTGCTCCCCAAAAGGCAAAACCTTGTTGATGCGCGGGCTGTATTTTTCTGAATAGAGATTGAAATTATTCGCCAGGTTAATGCTCTCGCTCTCTTGCTCTTGGATTTTTGTCTCGATAGTAGTGATTTCTTTGTCTACCTGTTCGATTTGTAGCTTCGTCTGCTCGAGCTCAGACAGTTTCGGATAAGTATGTAATCCTACGCTTCCGGCTATGGAAAGAGCAGCTAAGCCGTAATAGACAAAAACATTCTGCACCAACATCTTGAACAGATTCGGCTTGTTGTGGTCTTTGCTTTTGATTTCCGGCATTTCAAACATGGTGCCTGGGAAGAAAAGGGTTATTTTGCCGTTCTGGCAATCGAATCATTGAGTGCTTTATCTGCATCAGGATAATAGGCGAAGCTCAGACTGAATGAACTCACCGAACCACCCTCATCATCATCCGATTTAGAAAAACTGCGCAGAGCCGCCCCTTCAAAAAACTCATCAGCATTAATCGCTTCGATGAGTTGGGTCAATTTACTAATACTTAGACGTTTTGGATCACGCACAGAGCCGGTGATACTGACCTGAACTGCATCTCCGTCCATGCGGCCAGAATAGCTGTTAAACACTAACATGCGGATGGCATTGTTCAATTCCGGTGTCAGATTAAGCGCCTTAAGGGTGATTTTGTTAATCCGCAGCATGATCTCCAAAAAATCTATACGGTGCTCGATAACTTGCTTCAGGGTCTTATTGTCTTTGATATTTTCCGTTTCTTGCTGGTAATTACTGATTTCAGAGTTGATTTTTTTGAGCGCATTGTCTTTTTCTGCTTTTTTCGCTTGAACCCCCGCCAGTTCGGCCCCATAGTTGCGCGCGTTAAGCACGCTAGAAAGGCTGCTATCGGGTGACAATAGAGCATTAAAGATAATCCAAGAAAAAAGCGGGACTATTAGTGATACACCGGCAACGAAACGGCTGGCAAGCAGCATCCTTTCACGTTTTTTTGCCTTCACTTGCATTTGTCGATCTTCCTCTTCTTTGTTCGCTTTTTCGGCAAAATCCTCGCCAAGTACGGTGTCATTCTGTTCGGCCTGGCTTTGTTTCGTTCTTTGTACAATGGCCGAAACAAGCGACTGCTTTTTCCCTTCCTGAGGCTGCGCTTCGGCTGGTTCGGTGGCGCCATCGGTAACGAACTTGGGGTCACTTTTCGCGTTCGGATCATAACCCGGTGCAAGTGTCTCATCGAGCCCCATGCTTTGGTAGAGCGATGTCATATTGCGTTCCGGTGTCTCGCCATCAACCACTTGCCCATCAGCATCGGCCTCTTGTGGAGCGGTATTCTCTTGGTTGTTCGCCTCGGGCGGCTGCGATGCATTTACAGTATTTCCAGCCTCTGGGGCTGGAACAACATCGCTTACTGCTCCTTCGGCATCAACGACATTTTGATCAGTAGGCGCTTCGGGGGTAATAAGGGTCGGCTCACCGGTAAGAGGAGAGTCGTCCACCGGTTCTGATGCGCCACTGCTCTCTTCGTCAGCAAGTGGTGGAGTAACAAGAATCGGTTCACCCGCTGCCGGCGGAAGTGTTTCCGCTTCTGGAGCTACGCCCTGAGCATTCGCATCGAGTGTGGAGTCGGGAGTCTTTTTCTTCATCATCCCCATTAAGCCGCCACCGGCATTCTTAAGCTCGGCAGCATTGGGCAATACATTCTCTCTGGAATCATCATTGGCTGAGCCTGGGGCAGGATTTTCGGCAGCATTCGATGATTCTTGTGATGAAGCATCAGAGATAGCAGAATCAAGCACCGTTTTAAGCAGTTCTTCGTCGACGGGCTCCTTTGAGGTTTTGCCATCATCAGAGCTGACGTTCTTGGTAATTTCTTTAATGACAATGTCAGGATTATCGCTTGGCCCAAGAAAGGCAAGTGGGTCGCCATCTTCTTTTTCTCGTGCCGCACCCGCACCCAAATCGGCAAGTGGGTCTTCATCCTTTGGTGCCTTGTCTTTTTTTAAAAAACCGAACATACCGCCTTTTTTTGATTTATCATCACCTTTTTTAGGCTGTGCGTGTGGGTCTTGCTGCGGATCGCCGGATGGTTGATTTTTTTTCTTTCCGAACATTATTTTTTTGATGTGTTACGTTCGGTTAATTATAGAAGAAACTACAAAAAAAATCAAATCTGAATTTGCAGAAAATGCTGCACTTGAAGCGTGCTTTGATAGAATTGACAACAAAGCGGATATCCGCAGTTTATTCTTCCGATTTGGCTTTTGCGGCTGGTTTCTTCGCTATCGGCTCTTTCGCCGTTTCGGTTTTTGGTGCTGCTTTCGTAGATTTAGCAGCCGAAACGTCGACGTTGGTGATTTCGATATTGCTGAATTGTTGGCGATGGCCATGAACCGTTTTGTGGCGCTTTTTCGACTGAAACTTCACGACACGTACCTTATCAGCTCTTCCGTGGTCCAACACCTTCGCCGACACTTTGGCTCCTTCTACATACGGCGTGCCGACTGTGGTGTCTTTTCCGTCGTTTACTAGGTACACACGTTCAAAAGTTACAGAAGACCCCGACTCGTTCGGAAGTGATTCTACCTGTAGTTTCGCACCCTTTTCGGCACGATATTGTTTTCCTCCGGTCTCAAAAATGGCAAACATACTCCTTGAGTAAAAATAAAGCCTATCCATCTTGTCTAAATTGTAATTCGGCGTCAAGTTGACTTTTTTGTCCAAGAAAGCGAGGATGGCTAGGATGTTGCTTTTTCTTAGTATGAAAAAGGTATTTTTGCCGATGATCACAGGGCTATGCTTGATCTGCATACCGGCCTTGGCCATGGATGTCGGTGAGTCATTCTCAGATCCAATTCTTTCATCACAATTGGCGTTTGAAGCGGTTGCCGTCGATGGGGCAGTCGAAACTTCGTGGGAAGCATGGGGTGTGGATTTTATGTGGTACAAACTGGTGCGGTCGCAATCGAACCCCGAGCCGGTGTACCCTGAAGACGGCGCCATTTTTTCGAGCACGAATCAGCAAATAAACAGTTATCTCGATAAAGACCCGCCAATGGGAAAATCGTTTTACCGTATCTGTGTCTACACCTATAAACGCGACCGGTATTGTAGCCACACTGTCGCCGTACAATATCCGGTGCCATCGCCTTCTCCTACTGTAGAGGATAGTTCGGTCGGCGAAGCTGAAGTAGTGGTGCCCGATGAACCAGAAATGAGCGAAATCGATGATGTAAAAGCATCTTTTTCTGATATCGATACCGACTCTGAAACGGGCAGGGCGATTTTGGATTTTGCAGAAAAAGGAGTGATCAGCGGTTTTGAGGGCGGAGAATTTCGGCCGAATCAAGGTATTACTCGCGCCGAGCTAGCAAAAGTGGTGGTACTTGCGGCAGGGTTTACTACACGGCCACAGAATCCGCGCGTATTTTGCGATATTTATCGGGACGACTGGTTCTTTCCCTATGTCGATGCGCTCGTCAGTCGTGGGCACGTTAACGGCTTTCCCGGTGGCGACTGTAGTTTTGACCGCAAATTTCGTCCGCATAATCAAGTACTGCGCAGCGAAGCCGCCAAAATCATGCTTGAAGCTTTTGGGCTCCAATCGAACAATATCACCGCTACTGCTGGCTTTTCTGATCTTCCGGCTGACCACTGGTTTATCCCCTACGCCAATACGTTGATCGAGAGGGGTATTTACACGCCAGACGAAGAAAGGGATTTTCGACCCAACGCACCGGCAACACGAGGGGAGGTAATGCTTCTGCTAAACAGAATATCTGAGAGAAGCACAAGGCCGGTAAGCGATGATTTGCCACGGATCGTCGATCACTTTGCTTGTAGCAATTTCTGCCCCGGCGACCAAAGCCAGTACTGGGTGCGTATTTACGAAGGGGTGGATGATGTAGCGGAATGCGAAGCTATCGGCGGCGAGACCTTTGTCTACTACAGTGTCAGAGGATCAGTCGGAGTCTGCTTGGCAGAACCAGAAATCGATAAGCCGCAAGTCGAGTGTGATGCGCAATCGCCTTGCGCCAGAGGAGATTGTGTCGTTGATCCGCGCACCCGTTTGCCACGTTGCATAGAAGAAGATCCTTGCAGCTTATGTGAAAGCGGTAAATGTGCCATCGCTGAAAGTTACCCCTTGCAGGTCTTCTGCGAAGAATAGTTCTCCTCTGACTGCGAAATGGACGAAGCAAAGCGCCAACAGATCCGCGATATTGCCATCGCAGAACTCAAAAAAGCCCGCTCCCCGGCCGAAATCACCAAACTGGCGCTCGCTGCCGGCATCTCTAAAGAAGTAGTAAATACAGAATTGAAGCGCTTGGCAGATACAGGTCACATCGCTTTCTTCGGGACACTAAAAAACTTCAGCAATCAGGACGCCGACGTAAAAACTGCTATCACTAAGGGGTTAAAGCAAATCTGGGATCCGGTCGGTGAAACAATTACGCTGAACACTTTCTCCGGCATACGCAAAGAGCTAGAGGAAAAAGCGCAAGGGTATATTGAAAATCCTAGCATTCCCAAACGCAATCTATTGTTACTATCGATTCCCATCTTTGTCGCTGTCAGTGCAACATTGTTCATTCCTGGGTTCGCAATCGGTGTCATGAGCATTGATGATGGGAATGGCATTTTTCTTTTTCTCTTGCCGTTTGTTCCGCCAGTAATTTACATCGGCTGGGTCTTTAAGTTGCAACGCGACCTGATTAAAATGCTGATCGCCCAACAAGAAGGCTGGGTGTATTCACCAAACGAACGACCGAATCGCTGGAGCAAACTCGTGAAAAAATATCCCGAACTCTTGCAAAAAGGGGATACCGACCGCAATTTTCAGGATGAATTCTGGGGGATGACGGAGTATCAGGGCAAGCCGGTGCATTTTTGGTCGGGTATTTTTGAGTATGTCACGGAAAGTCGTGACAGCAAAGGGCGTAGAAGCCGAACGACCCATCGTCAAAATGTGTTTGCCATTCAGCTGCGCAAGAAACTGCAAACTGACTTTCGCCTTGTGCCAGAGCATTTTGGCCACCGTTTGTTACATTGGTTTCGCCGCAAAGAGATCGACACTGAATCGACGGCATTCAACAAAGCTTTTGCGGTCTACTACAATGGTGAGAAGGTAGAGAAACAGCTTGAGATCATCAAAACCCTGTCGCCCTCTGTGCAGATGCGCTTGCTGCAGATGCGAGAGAGCTTTGGCAAATTCAGCCTGCAATTTCGTGATGATGCGGTGGTGATTGTGTTTCCGGGGCGCTTACTCAAGTGGATGAAAACCAACTTTTTTCGCCAAGTGGCAGTGGATGTGCGAGATAAAGAAAAACTGCGCAATCGACTGAAAAGCGTGCTCGATATTTCGGGTGACATCATCCGCTTTTTGGATTAGACTCCATCTGCACTTTTTCGTACGAAAATGGATGTTCTCTTGATTGCTCTCGGCGCCTTGGTGCTGATCGGAGCCGGATATGTTTTGTTGTACAACGGTCTCGTCTCGGCCAAACAAAAAGTCAAAGAAGCCTGGTCGGGCATCGATGTACAGCTCAAACGGAGATACGACCTGATTCCGAACCTGATCAACACGGTAAAGGGCTATGCTGCGCACGAACAAGATACCCTAAACCAGGTCACCGAAGCCCGCACCAAAGCCATGGCTGTGCCCGATGGCAATGCGGCAGAGCGAGCCGCCGCCGAAAATCAGCTCAGTTCGACACTGAAGTCGATTTTTGCCTTGGCAGAGAGTTATCCGGATTTGAAGGCGAATACGAATTTTTTGGAACTACAGACGCAGTTGGCAGAAACTGAAGATCAGATCGCTTCGGCTCGTCGTATTTACAATGGCAACGTAGCTGTTTTCAACATCAAGGTCCACAGCTTTCCCAGTAATATCGTCGCCAAGAATCATGGCTTTGCCGAAGAAGAGTTCTTTGAGGTGGATGAAGTGGAAAAAGAGTTGATTCAAGCAGCACCGAAGGTGGACTTTTGATGTATGAAAGCAGTAAGGGCACGGTATGTACCCGTTTTTGACATATAACTATTATATGTCTTAGCAAGCTAATTTGCTTTACATGCTGTCTATAATACAGAAAAATGTGATTTGTTCAGTCAACAAGTCTTTCTTTTCTTCTTCATATGAAAAAACTCTTTCGCAGTGCCGTATTCCTCACGGTACTATTGGTTTTTATGGCAGGCGCGCCCCTCGCAAATGCGACCGGTAGCGGATCTGACCACTCCATAAAAAAGCCTAGCAGCTTCAGCCAATTCTCCTCGGGTTTTGGTGGCTCGTTCACGAGCGGCCATCCGACCCCTCTTCCGAAGATTCCATCTATTACGCATCCGACCCCTCTTCCGAAGATTCCATCTATTACGCATCCGACCCCTACACCACAACAGCCATCTTCTCACCCCCTCAGTCCTCCACAATGTCCTATCCACCCTGCCGCAGGTCGCACCATCGTCTATTTTAATGAGCGCATCCGCAGCGACAAGTCGCAGGCAAACTCGCAAACAGCAGTCAAATCGGTCAACCTTCCCGCCGGCAAGTATGATGTAACTCTCGTTGGTTGGGATGGATATGATGGCCGAGAACATGTGTCACAACCGAACGAGCGGTATAAGCTTGTGCTGAAGAATGGCGGATTGACCGTGGCGACTACGAACAGCATTTCTGATATTGCAGATAGGACTCGTCAGGCCATCGTCAATCAGAAGGTCAACTACTCACTTTACTTGTCACAAAAAGTCACCTCAGTAAAAGGAGTTCATACAGTATATCCCGACAAGTCATCACCAAACAGCTTGAACCCCATTTGCGCCGCGTTTGATCGCATCCCCGATGCTACTCCACACCCGACTCCTACTCCGACTCCAACTCCCCACATCGATTCCCCGATCTGCTCCATCGGCTTCTCTCCGAACACCATTACGAAAGGTGACGGCACCGCTCTCTGGTGGTGGACTGATAATGCCACTTCGGCCACCATCGATAACGGCATCGGGAGTGTCAGCCTTACTGACTCCTACGAGTGGATCTACCCGCACGAGACAACAACCTACAAGATGACCGTCTATGGGCCTGGCGGAGCCAGCACTTGCCAGACGACCATCACGGTGAACACCGCGCACCCGACTCCGACTCCACATCCTACTCCGACTCCAACTCCCCACATCGATTCCCCGATCTGCTCCATCGGCTTCTCTCCGAACACCATTACGAAAGGTGACGGCACCGCTCTCTGGTGGTGGACTGATAATGCCACTTCGGCCACCATCGATAACGGCATCGGGAATGTCAGCCTTGCTGACTCCTACGAGTGGATCTACCCGCACGAGACAACAACCTACAAGATGACGGTATATAATGGAGGTAAAAGTGCTCATTGTCAGGCGACGATTGTTGTCGAAGAAGACAACCATGAACCACCCATCTGTTCTATCGGCTTTAGCCCCGCAGTAATTAATCTTGGTGAACCAACAACTCTTTGGTGGTGGTCACAAGGCGCTGATAAAGTTTCTTCTATGAGCGGCATCGAGGGCCTCGGTATAATCGACAGTTTCTTGTTCTATCCGAAAAAGAGCGGCACATATACTATGGATTTCTGGGGCATTGGTGGTAAAAAGACCTGTCAAGCACACATCACTGTAAACTAAGGATTAATAAATCGGCCTCGCTGGTCTGATGCTCCTAAAGACGGAGGCGAAACCTCGCCTCCGTCTTTTTTGAGAGGATCAACCAGTCCGAAATCACGTGTTCGACAGAGCAAAATGCGCATCGGGTACACCATGGATGTCTGGGGCGATGGTGGCAGTGCCAGTTGCTCCGCATATATCGATGTCAACGACTCGAATTGATACTTTAGGGATAAAGGAGAAAAGTTGTGGGGGTAAAATAGATATTTTGCATAGGGAGGAACTATACTTCAGTGTATTTTTTCATTTCCACATCTTGGGTTCAAAACCCCGTGAACTTCAGTCCGATTGT
>CAZLFD010000043.1:0-12807 GCA_964558715.1 uncultured Candidatus Peribacteria bacterium
TAAGGGCGGGGAAAGGGGGAAGGTGCCATTAATGTTTATTTGTGCAACAAGACCGATTGTAATCATGATTATACTCAAACGCATCCGATTCTATTCACTGATCAAAAGCCCAATTTCTTGCGGAGTTCATTCGACTGCCGCCAAAACTCGGTGCTTAATTTGCGGTTTTTTTCTACTCGCCGAATTCCTGCCAATACGGAGGTGTGGTCGCGGCCACCGAAGTAATTGCCGATTTTCTGCATCGGCAGTTTGAGTTTTTTATGAGCGATCCACATCGCCAGTTGGCGTGGTACTACATATTCTCGCAAGCGGCTGCCAGATTTAAGCTTTTCAAGGGGAACATCGAAAAACTCTGCCGTGCGTTGGGCGATTTCTTCAATAGTACTGGCTTGCTCTGAATCGGCCAGTTCTTGCGCATCGAATTCATCACGCAATAAATGATTACGCTGTTTGATGATCTGCATGACATGCGCTTGGTTTGGCTGCAGACCCTGAAGCTCAAAATGCGCTTTCATCTGGTTGAATACCCCGATCAGTTCGCGGATTGAACCGCAAAGATTTTCGGCTGTATAATCGAGAATCTTTTCTGGAAATTTGATCTGCGCCTCTTCCATTTTTGTCTGGAGAATAGCGAGGCGCGTCTCGAAATCTGGCGCCTGAATATCAGCTATCATGCCCATTGAAAAGCGCGAGACGAGGCGCTCTTCAAGCCCGCCGAGATCGCCGGGCGGGCGGTCAGATGAAAAGATGATCTGCTTACCCGCCAGATGAAGATCGTTAAAGACATGAAAGAGTATTTCTTGGGTACGCTCTTTACCAGCCAAAAATTGGACATCGTCGAGAATAAAGACATCGTTCGTGCGATATTTTTCACGGATTTTATCGCCTTTGCCGGTGCGCACCGCATTCACAACTTCATCGATAAAGTTTTGTGTCGACATAAGAAAGATCGACGCATCGGGGTTTTCTTCGGCGACTTTATTGCCGATGGCGTGGAGAAGATGAGTTTTGCCAAGACCGACACCACCAAAAATAAAAAGTGGTGAATATTTTGTGCCCGGTTCGCGCGCCACAGCAGTAGCAGCAGCATGCGCGAGTACATTGTTATCGCCGACAATAAAGTTGTCGAACGTGAAGTCGGGATTTAAAAAGCGCCGTGCAAAGCCGATCTGGTCGCGTGAGATAACGTATTTTGTTGGCGTTTCAGGTGTTTGAGCTTTTGGCTTTTTTGTCGCCACGATATCATCTTTACTAAGAATGGTGCGCGGGTCGAATTCAGAATGTTCTTCGAGCGTGCCATCGACGACAAACTCCACCTCGTGGCATTCGGGCCATACATCTCGCGCGGCAACGAGGATGGGATTTTTCGCGTTTTGCTCAACCCATCCACGAAAAAACTCCCGCGGGATTCCCACAGTAAGGATGTTTCTTTCGTAACGCAAAATGGCGGTTTTTTGAAAATACGTCAGCACGTGGGCTTTGCTAAGAGATCGGCTCGCCGACCTCGCAATCCGTCGCCATTCGTCGGTCAAAATCATGACTGCTGAAAAATCTCGTAGGCAGCCTTGGCAGCAATAGCACCTTCGCCCACAGCGGTAGCGGTCTGAGCGAATTTTTCACTGCCAGTCGAATTGTCTCCGGCGGCTAAAACACCCGGAACATTCGTGCGCTGACCCGAGTCTACTACGATGTATCCCTCGTTGTCGAGTTCAATTCCTAAGTCTTTGGCAAGCGCGGTTTCAGGGTTGGCACCGATTTCAATAAAAAGGCCTTGAATCTCGCGCTGTTCGCCAGTATTTAAATCGACATGCGAGACTTTTTTGTCACCATGTACTTCAGTGATCGAGGTTTCACGTTCAATTTTTACCTTGGGATTATTCTCTAGTTTTTTTACGAGCACGGCATCAGCGCGAAAAACATCGCGACGGATAAAAATGTGTACCGAGTTACAGATATCTGCCAAGTATAAAGCCGCTTCTACCGCGGCATTCCCACCGCCCACCACGCCGACATCGAGGCCTTTATAAAACATACCATCGCAAGTAGCACAGTACGTAACACCTTTTCCGTAGAATTCTTCTTCGCCAGGAACACCGAGCTTGCGGCGGCGGGTACCGGTTGAAAGCAAAAGGATTTTGCCTTCATGTGCTCCGGTTATAGAGCAGTGAGCGCGAAATCCGCCATCGACTTTTTCGAGCTTTTCGACGGTGTCGTAAACAATTTCGGCGCCGTTTTCGGTAATCTGCTCGATCATGATGGTCGCCAATTCTTGGCCGGTGATATGTTTGTACCCAAGGTAGTTTTCAACTTCACCACTTAAAAATACCTGCCCACCCGGCTGTGCACCTATGAGTTTAACATCCATACTATAGCGCGTGCAGTAAAGTGAGCAATTATAGGCCGCCGGCCCAAGGCCAACGATAAGCAGGTCATGCATAGGAGTAGGAAAAAAGAATGCTATTCGTATCGGGCTTATATTCTGCCACAAGGGTTGTTTTTTTGCTAGTAGCGAAAGTAATCGCAGCTACAGGGAAATCATTGTGAAAAGACATCAAATACTACAGCTTCATCAAATAAAGCTACTGATTTGTGTGCACAAAAATCCAATGGAACCCGATAGCGAGTATTGAGATGCACCCTGGGGCGTCCTGGGTTTGTTAGTGGAAATCGATTTACCGCCCAACCCTTAACGATTTCAAAAAAAGGCATGGCCATTAGCTCATGAGTAATGTCTCCCGGATTACTAAAATGTAATCGACATACATCCTCCTCATCCATTCGCACCGGCCAAATTTCTGCCTCAACCTCCGTAAGATTTGTGTGAACCCCCAATCCAACAATCGACGAGCAAGAATTGGCTTATCAATAATCCCAGTACAATCAAATTTGATAACTCACATAATACTTTTGTAAATATAAATCCAAGTCATGGCCTGTGAGTTCTTTTGAGTAACAGAAAGCCATGTAGCATTAGCTCGACATCCTCATCAAGCTGGCGAAATTCAGAGCGTGAAAAATAGTCCCCACAGAGATCATTCCATTCTGGTGAATGTAAATCTGCATTAACAAAACATAGTTGCCAGCGATGCAGATTTTTCTGTGTATGAAGAATATAGAATTCGAAAAAACCTAAGCCTCATTCTGAAAATTACCGATTTTGTCTGCGTGCGTAAAAGGAAATGTAAGTTGCTTTACATAAAAGATAATCGATTGTGTAATTATAAATTTTATATATTTTTGTAAACACAATAGCTTATGTTTTTTACGTCTTTTTTATACTGCAATTCTGCGCAAACAACAAAGCCGTCAATGCTGCTACAGCGGATTTTGTTTCGGAATCGCAGAGCAGTGAGGCGGCAGCTTCGAGATCTGGAACTGTAAATGTCTCGATTTGTTCACCGCCCTCGAGTTCCTGATCTTGGATTTTCTTCGTACCCTCAGCCAAATAGATATGATAGCGCATCGTAGAGCCAGACGGATTGGCAAAAGTGGTTCCCAGATGTTCCCAGGTTTCTGCGGTATACCCGGTCTCTTCCAATAACTCTCGCTTTGCGGCAGTAAGTGGCTCTTCCCCTTCATCAATCAGGCCGGCGCAAAATTCAGTCACCACTTCCCCCGCGCCATGCTTATAATTATGTTGGAGAAGAATATTGCCATTCGCCAAAACCGGCACCACAATCACCGCATCGGTCGTATGCGTAATATACCAATCGGCTGTTTCGCCATTCGGCAAGCGCACAAGCTGTTTTTCGACTGGCAGCCAACGGTTTTCGAGAATGCGCTCGCTCTTGAGTATCTCGAATTTTCGCATCGGTTCAGTCATAGATGATTTTGAGAAAGGCACCCACCAAAATCACAAATAAGGTGACCGGGAAGAGGAAAATCGTCACCAAAGCTGAAAACCAGAACGGAATCGTGTATTGTTTCGGGTGGACCATATTCAAAAGATACACCAGGCTTGATGAAAACCAATTCACGTACATCACCGCCGCAAAAACAACGAGTAAAACAATCCAAACGATAAGCCCAAAAAGCAGTTGCAAGGGATTACTGCCACCCTTTTTGTTGTTAAAGTGGGGGAATTCCCGCTCGATGATGACTTCATTATTTTTCATGCCTCGGGAAGAAGGGAAGAACGAAAGACCTGCGGCTCGGAGTGCGAAGCATAGTACCCTTTGCCGAGAAAAAGTGGCAATCGCACGTCAGCAGGATACTCGCGGTCTTTACGTATGTGCAAGGCGACTACATCGGCAAAAAAGGCAAAATGGTCGTGTACTTCTTTTGCCTCGAATACTTTACACTCGAATATCGCGAACGATTGTTCGATGAGTGGTGATGCGATTGCAGATGCGGATTTCTGGGTAAATCCGGTTTTCTGCCACTTGTTCTCGTGTTCTCCATACACTCGACCGGAGTAGTCGAT
Source organism: uncultured Candidatus Peribacteria bacterium (assembly GCA_964558715.1). Taxonomy (GTDB): domain Bacteria; phylum Patescibacteriota; class Gracilibacteria; order CAIRYL01; genus JBGSOV01. The sequence goes on from CAZLFD010000043.1 coordinate 4,424, forward strand.
GGCATCGAGATGCGAATCATCCAAAAAATTGATCGCATACTCCCCTGTTTCTAAAATCGTGTTGGCAGTTGTAGATTTTTTGGACAGTGAAACCATATAGGTGAATGGATTCGTGGAGATGGGAGATTGGCGCGATGCGGCGCAATAGTGATCGCCACTGCCGACCAGACACACCGCACGCGGCTGAAAAGGGATTTTTGCAGGGAACTCGGTATAGGTTTGCCACATGGTTTACAGAAAAGTTTCACGGAAAATTCTAGCGATTTTTAGGCATTAATGGAAATGAAACAACTCTGATTCCCAATTCCGAATCATACTTATTTCGCTTGAACTTTCCTGCATTTCTCGGCACAATACGTGGGAAATTTCTGCCTCTGATTAACGATGAACGAAGAAAACACGAGCGACACCACTCCTCTCTCGCTGCTGCCCAGTAATCCAAGTCGCGAGATCACCAAAGAAATGCAAGACAGCTATCTCGATTACGCCATGAGCGTGATTGTGAATCGTGCCCTGCCCGATGTGCGCGACGGCTTAAAACCCGTGCACCGGAGAATTTTGTATGCCATGCATAAATTGGGGCTCAGAAGTGGAGCCAAATTCCGCAAATCTGCCACTGTTGTCGGTGAAGTACTCGGTAAGTATCATCCGCACGGCGATAGCTCGGTCTACGATGCCATGGTGCGTATGGCGCAAGAATTTTCGATGCGCTACCCACTTGTGCGCGGGCAAGGAAACTTTGGTTCGATTGACGGCGATAATGCAGCGGCCATGCGTTACACCGAAGCAAAGATGGAAAAGATTGCTGATGAGTTAGTAGCTGATATAGAGAAAGAAACGGTCGATTTTCGGGATAACTACGACGGCTCGCAAAAAGAGCCAACGGTATTCCCGAGCCGGATTCCGAATCTGCTTTTTAACGGAACGACCGGTATTGCCGTGGGCATGGCGACGAACATTCCCCCGCATAATCTGACCGAAGTCATCGACGGAACGCTGCACCTTTCGGCGAACCCTGAGGCGACGGTCGACGATTTAATGGAATTTATCCAGGGCCCAGATTTTCCCACTGCCGGTATTATCTACGACAAAAGCGTTATCCGCCAGGCGTACACCACTGGGCGAGGCAGCATTATAATGCGCGGCAAAACTGAGATCGTTGAAGACAAAGGGAAATCGAAGATCATCATCAGCGAGATCCCCTACATGGTAAATAAGTCGAACCTCGTATCGAAGATGGCCGACCTCGTGCGCGATAAAGTCATCGTCGGTATTACCGATATCCGCGACGAAAGTAACCGCCTCGGTATCCGTGTTGTCATCGAACTGCGCAAAGACAGCTTTCCGAATAAAATCCTCAATCAGCTCTTTAAATACACGCAACTGCAAGAATCCTTCGGTTGTAACTTTGTCACACTGGTCGATGGCATCCAACCACGTTTGTTAGATTTAAAGTCGATATTGGAAGAGTTTCTCAAACATCGTCACGAAGTGATCCGCCGCCGCACGGAATATGAATTGAAGATCGCCAAGGCGCGCGCGCATATTTTAGAAGGACTCAAGAAAGCGCTCGATCATATCGACAAGATCATTGCACTGATCCGCGCTTCAGAGACAAAAGAAATCGCAAAAGAGAACCTGATTAAAGAGTTTGAGTTTTCCGACTTGCAAGCCGACGCGATTCTCGCCATGCGTCTGCAGACGTTAGCAGGGTTAGAGCGCAAGAAAATCGAAGACGAGCTCAAAGAAAAGATGCAATTTATCGCTGAATGTGAAGCGATTTTGGCAGACCCAGAAAGAATCCGTAGTATCTGTGAAGATGAACTTAAGGAGATCAAAGAAAAATACGGCGACGAGCGTCGCACTCAGATTGTGCCAAATGCGATTGGAAAAATGGCGGCCATCGACACTATTCCTAACGAAGAAGTCATCGTCACCCTCACGCAAACAAACTATATCAAACGCTTCTCTGCCAGCAGTTTCCGCGCCCAAGCGCGCGGCGGCAAGGGCATTAAGGGGGGCAACGCCAAAGCGGAAGATGAGATGAAAATCGTCCTCTACACCAAGAATCATAATCAGCTGTTGTATTTCACCAGTAGTGGACGTGTGTTTCAATTGCCGGTATACGAAATTCCCGAAAGCAGCCGAACCGCCAAGGGGCAAGCTATCGTCAACTTTTTGCAACTACAAGAAGGTGAGATTGTCACGGCGATTTTGGATGCAACTGTACAAGCTGGCTCACATCTCTTCTTTTGCACCAAGAACGGTGTTGTAAAAAAGACCGCTTGGGAAGCCTTTCAAAATATCCGCCGTAACGGGATTATTGCCGTTGGCCTGCGCGATGATGACAGTCTCAACTGGGTGCGCATGTGTTCAGAAAACAGTGAGGTGATGATCGTCACTCACAATGGCATGAGCGTGCGCTTTAAAGAAGATGGTGTTCGCGCCATGGGTCGCTCTGCAGCCGGTGTACGTGGTATTCGCCTGAAAACGAGTGATCGTGTGGTCGAGATGGATGTCGTGCAAAATCCAGAAACATCCTCGCTCCTCGTGGTAATGGAGAACGGCCTCGGCAAAATGACCAAGGTCACTGACTTTCGCCTGCAGTCGCGCGGTGGCTCGGGTGTGAAATGTGCCAATATTACACCGCGCACCGGCAAGGTGATCGGGGCAAAATTCCTAGAAAATGATTTTGATGGTGATCTGATCCTTGTTGCCAGATCTGGCCAGACGATCCGCATGGCCGGTAATCAGATACCGCAACGCGGCCGCGCGACTCAAGGTGTGATTTTGATGCGCATGGCAGACGGCGACCTTGTTTCTGGTGTTTCAAAAATCGCTACTGGCGAGCTGAAGAAAATGGAGGCAGAAGAAACCGGTGATCCTCAGTTAGGAGTTTGATCAGAAGGAGTTTTCGGATTCACTAAACCGCGATATATGATTTCTCGGATTTCAAGTGCTGCGAGGTTGTCAGTCGGGTAGAGTTGGTCGTTCGAAGCGGTTGCCGTCGGCATTATTGCCGCTAATGCCGCCAATATGATTGGCGATCGAAATATAAGTTTGCCAAGTCGCAGTAGCGTATTTACCGTGGGTTTTACCGCTTTTCTGGCGGGGGTCATAAGAATTCCGACTGTGCCAAGCGCAGCAGCGATTGCCAACAATATTTTTTCTTGTAGACTCTCGAGAAACTCGTATGCTACCTTGCGTTGCATGCCTGCGTCGATTAGGTCAGTAATGAAGCTTGTTTTCGCATTAATGAGTGTTTCGAGAGCCGGTTGAAAACTATCTTGAAGAAAATCGTGGATTTTACCGAGCGCCACTGCGTCACTATCCAGAACCCATTGGCGAAAGTCAGAATCAAGTGTATCAAGTGTCTCGCTAAAATATCTTTGTGCATCTTCTAATTGCTCTTTGTGCTTGTCGTAGACATCAGCAAAGCTCCTCGTTTCAGGCTCTAAAGGTGCTGCTATTGGCATTAGGCTTGGCGCCACTTGGTCTTCAATATTCACCACAAAATCGTCTAGCGCCGCACGAAATGCATCAAGAACACTCGGCTTAAATTCTTGAGAGATATTTCTTAGTTGTTCAGTAGCACTGTCTAATTGTTCGGTCAACTGCTCACGTTGTGTTTGATCAAGCTCACCCTGAGCCGCACTTCGTACCGCAGCGGGTCTTTCGTCGATTCCTTCTGGTGGCTCTGCGCCAATTTCTAGAGCTTGAAACGCCATGATTTGGGCCGCCAATAAGGAAAGATTGCCTTGTATCAGCTCCGAAGTCGATTTCGCAATCAGCTCACTTTGCCGCTGCATTGTTTCTAGCGGAATGGAACCAAAATCTGCTCCCCAGTTCTGCAAAGCACGAGATACCGCATTCTGATAGACTCCACCGAGTAAAGACTCGAACTCATTTGAAGCGATTCGAAATTCCACCACGAATGCTCTGTGCTCATCGAGGTCAGGCTGAGACTGTTGATCTGGATTACAAAAGCGTTCCATATTTGCTACATATTGCCGCATCATTATCGATAAGGAGTTTGCTGCTTGTGTTAAGTCGCTTTCTTGAAGATCTGCTACCTGTAAAAGCCCTTGTGATATAGCGTCACGGCTAAATTCGCGATAGCGCTTGTCTATAGCACGAATTGTCACCCATTGTTGATAGCGCATCTCATAATACTGTGCCAGGTTCAACATGTATTGCGCATAAGGTTCGTGATCGCGCTCTGCTTGAGACTCAATTTGAAATTGACCAGTATAATAATCGCTCATCGTCAGCAAGATGTTTGGTACCGTATCAAATTGCAATGCTTCTAGGTCAGCGTGCAATTGGTCGCGATCATTTATATCACATTGTTCAAAACGGTCTGCAAAACTTTTATCGGGTGTGTTCCCATTTCCGATATGATTCGGTTGCTCGCCGGAAAAAAACAGGAGTCGATTTTCTTTGTGCATTTTTTTCTGTTTCGTATTTTTATCCGATTGGTTTTCCCAGGTGATTTCCACTACCTATTTCACCATGCCCCAAGCCTTCAAACGTCTCAGATACCTCAGGGAGAATCGACTGAAAGCCATCCCAATCAATAAAATTCTCTCCTAGTATTGCAGTCAACTGATCTCGGATCACATCGAATCCGCCCCATTCGGCAAGTTGCAAAAGTTCCAAGCCACCATATAAACCACCACCGAGTACAATAAGTGCCAGCACTATAAGCAGAGGTGCATGCCGTACGGTTTTAAGCACATCGACTGCTCCTGAGACAATCGCTTCGATCATCTCGCGAGCGCGAGCCCCCCAGCCTTTTACCGTTTCAAAAATCTCCGCCCACTCTGATTTATATGCCTGCTCTGCTTCGTTAATCGCACTGGCTTCAATAGGGTTTTCTTGCAGCCATTTATTCTTCTCTGCGCTGATTGACCCACCGGGCATCATCAATCCATCCAGTTGTCTGACCAATTCGGGGTCACCAGCTTCTGCAAGCTTGGCCCGCAATACCGATAAATCATCGCCATATTGTTCCTGTAAAGTTCGTACTACCGAGGTACGCATTTTTTCTCTTTCGGCGACTGCAGCTCGATATTCTGTAAAAGAATCCGGTGTGAACGATGGCAACAACTCTACAGCCGGATGAGTCGAGGGGCTTTGGAAGCTCATTGTTTCTTCAAAATTGTTTGGATCTTACTTTGCAGTTCGGCAAGGTTTTTTGTTTCTTTTTGCAATTGTTTCGTTTTTGCCTGATAAAACCCATCGAGCGAATCTTTATGGGCACCGATCACACTCGAGCGGAAATTTTGTTGCGCGCGCAAAGCCTTACGATGTACTTCCTCCGCTTCAAATAGTATCTGATTGTGCTCTTCCTGCGTAATATCTCCCTTCTCGTGCGCTCGTTTTAAGGCTTCGCGAAACGACCCAAAGAGCTCCGGATTACTAAAAAGGAGGACTATTTCGGCTTCGTCATGCAGAATACCATTGGCGACACCCGCTTCTTTGAGAAGGTCGTGGATCTTTGGATTCATGAGGTAAAAACTACATGCACCTTTATTATAGCGTGATTACGTTTTTTTTGCGAGGGCGGTTTTTAGCGCGTTGCGCATAACATCCAGCGGAGCCGAATGCTCCGTCCAGATTTCGAACTGCTTTACGCCTTGGTAGAAGAGCATGGTTTCACCGGTGATGATGTGTGCACCAGCACTTTGTGCATCGGATAAAAAAGTTGAAACAAGCGGATCGAATACGGCGTCGAAAGCGATGCCCGAAAATCCATGCCAAAACGCTGCTGAGACCGTGCTCTCATCAGACTTTAGTCCGACCGAAGTGGAATTGACAACAAGGCCATAGTCAGATGCATTCACTTCGGATAAGAAACTTGCTTTAGCGCCAAATTCAGTCGCCAGTCGTTCTGCTTTTTCTATTGTTCGATTGGTAATCGTGACATTGATCCCCTGTTCACGGAGAATAAAGACGATAGCGCGCGCTACGCCACCTGCCCCAATGACCAAAGCGTTATCTGGCAGTGTAAATCGTGAGTCATTCACAAGCGATTGCCAAAAACCGATTGCATCCGTATTGTCGCCAATCAGCTTTTCATCACGCCAATAGACAGTGTTGACAGCACCGATTCGCTCAGCGGTCGGAGTAATCCCATCGAGCAAGGGAATGATTGCTTCTTTGTGTGGCAATGAAACTGCTAATCCGCTGATCGGCTCATCGCGAACTTGCTGGATAAAATATGGTAATTTCTCTGGCGTAATATCGAAACGCTCAAAGTGAGCTGCAAGACACTGATTATCGAACGCAGCTTGTTGCATCGCCGGCGAAAGGGAATGCGCCACCGGATGCGCGACGATGCCGTAGCGCCAAGCTCCATGCCATTCTTCGGTAAAACCGCCGCCGGCTTCCAGTTGCCACATTGATAGTGATAATAGTAAACAGACTCGCTTACCGATTCTGATCAAGCCGGAACGACTTCCACTCCAAATTCACAATTGCCAATTGCCTCATCAATGCGCAATGGCCTCAGAGCGGGTTTCACGAAAGACGACGACCTTAATCTCACCTGGGTAAGTGAGTTCCTCTTGCAGGCGGTTGGCAATGTCATCCGCCATTTTTTTCGATTCGAGATCGTTGACGTTTTCAGGATTCACGAAGACCCACATATCACGTCCGGCGCTCATCATGTAGCATTTCTCGACACCCTTAAACTCTTTTACAAGCTCTTCCTGAGCTTTGAGGCGTTTGATGTATAATTCGGTCGCATCACGGCGCGCTCCTGGGCGGCTAGCAGAAATCGCATCGGCAGCTTGCACCAGGTATGCCTCGACGCAGAGTTTTTCAACGTCTTCGTGATGTGCCTCCATCGCGTTGATCACCATCGCATCAAGACCGAATTTGCGGCCGATCTCACCAGAGATAATGGCATGCTTGCCACCGACTTCGTGGCTGACCGATTTTCCAATATCGTGAAGCAGGCCCGCCATCTTTGCCCGTTCGGCATCGGCGCCGATCTGGTTGGCAAGTTCTTCACAGAGGAAAGCGACTTCAATGGAATGCTGTAACACATTTTGACCATGACTGGTGCGAAAGCGCAGGCGCCCGAGGATCTTCACTACTTCTGGTGGTAGATTCGCAAGCCCGGTTTCGTCCATGGCTTTTTCGCCAAAATCTTTGATCATTTTATCGACATCTTCGGTGCTTTTGATTACGACTTCTTCAATGCGAGCCGGATGGATTCGACCGTCTTCAAGTAGCTTCTCCATCGACTTTTTAGCGATAAAACGGCGGAGCAGATCATACCCGCTGATGATGATAACGCCGGGGGTATCGTCGACGATCACATCAACACCGGTCAATCGTTCAAAGGCATTGATATTGCGCCCTTCACGACCGATGATGCGGCCTTTCATATCGTCACTTTCAAGCTGGACAGTTGTTTGCGTGGCTTCGCTGGTAACTTCAGAAGCGTACTTCTGGATTGCCTGCGCGATAATATCTCGTGCTTTTTCATCAACGGTTTCTTTGATCCGCAGATCGGCACGTTTTAAATGCGCAACGAGTTCTTTTTCTTTTTTCTCTTCAATAATCTCAAACAAGCGCTGTTCGGCTTCTTCTTGCTTCATTTTCGCAATCTGCTCCAGTTTGGTCGCTTCCTCGTCGATGCGGGCTTGTAGCTCTTCGTTCTTCGCCTTGATAGCATCTTCTTTATCGGTCAATGATTGGCGCTGCTGGTCGATTTCTTTGACCTTGGCATCGAGATCTTGCTCGCGCTGTTCGAGCCGCGCCTCTTGTTTTTCGACTTCTTGGCGAATGCGATTGGCTTTCTCTTTCGCATCGGCAATGATGTCTTTCGATTGTGATTCGGCAGAGAGCTCGATTTCGCGTGCATTACGTTCTGCAACATGGATCTTGCTTTCGGCATCCTGGACTTTTTTTGCGTTCTCGGCATCGAACTCAAGTTGTTTTTTGCGCAGGTCTTCACGCTTAAAAAAATAACCAGCGCCCAAACCAAGCATCAGTGCAAACGCGCCAAAGAGGAGCAGGTGCACAATGGTAAACAAAGATTCAGTATCTGGTGACATGTGATAGGAGACAGAAATACTGCCCCCAGTACGTAATTACACAAGCAATGCAAGTGGCTTAGAAATGCTGGCGCTGCGCAGTCTTGTTGCGGTTTTGGTCATATGCAAACAATTGACGAAAGCGTATCTATAAATGGCATTCCTCTCCGTTTCCGTACTGAGTGACAAGTGGAATAACTTCCGCATGTAGTATTCCAGAATTCCCAAAAAAAGACAATTGAAAAGTTGATGTTCTTGTAACTTCAGTCACATTGATTTTTAGAGAGTGCTAACGTAAGATACTAATAATATCTCTTTGCAGTAGATCAGAAAAGA
>CAZLFD010000044.1:0-12649 GCA_964558715.1 uncultured Candidatus Peribacteria bacterium
ATTTCTAGTTATAAGTCGTAAGCGATAAGTTGGCAGCTTCTCTCTCGCTAGAGAGGGGAGTTGGAGAGGATAGAAAAACTTTTGTCATCACAGTTTGATATCTCGGCTCGTTTAAGTCTTGCTCTGTTGTGATAGCGAAAGCAGAAATGACTTCGTGAATATGTGAAATCGCAAGCAAACTTGAACGCTTTATTGCGTCCGAGTCACGCTGTACTACTGATTGATTCGTTTTACTGGCTTTGCCACTCATCAATTGTTGACAAGGCTCGGACGAACGCTAGGTATTAGTGTAGAACTTCCCCCTCTTTCGCAAAGAGGGGGATTAAGGGGGACTTCCTTTCCTTCAATATGGCTGAAATCGTGCTTTTTGAGTAAGTGGGCACTCTGTTTTTATAAGTGAATACAAACTCTTCATTATTCAAGAACCCCTTCTTGATCTCCCCCGTATCATCAAGGGGAAGAAGCTCCGCGCTTTGATACCTTCCTTGTTCACACCCCCTGTTTGCTGATTGTAGTTTGCTGTTTACCATAGCCTTTACGTACAATCATCTTTGCATGTCTAAATAATCCTTGATCAAAATCACCGAACTCAGCAAAGGCTATGGTCCGCATACGCTCTTTAGCGGCGTTAGTTTTGGGCTGCACAAAAAAGAGAAAGTCGGCATAATCGCTCGAAACGGCTACGGAAAAAGCACGCTCCTGCGCATGATAGCCGATAAAGAGCAACCCGATGAAGGGCAGATCGTCATCCCGAAAGATTACCGTATCGGCGAACTTGAGCAGCACATTCATTTTACCGAAAGCACGGTGCTGGCCGAAGCTGCCTTAGGTTTACGAGCAGAAGAAAAAGCCGCCACATGGAAGGCAGAAATGATCCTCTCTGGGCTGGGGTTTACGGTGGCCGATTTCACTCGAGCACCAGGCGAATTTTCTGGCGGCTACCAAATTCGCATCAATCTTGCCAAATTGCTTTTGAGCGAGCCAGATATGTTGCTACTCGACGAACCGACGAATTATCTCGACATCCTCTCACTCCGCTGGTTAGAGCGGTTTTTACAACGCTGGTCTGGTGAGTTCTTACTTGTAACTCACGACCGCAAGTTTATGGATCAGGTCACGACGCACACCATGGTGATCCATCGCAAAAAGGTGAAAAAAATGCGCGGCAAGGTTAATGATGTTCTCGAGCAGATCGCGCAAGAAGAACAAGTGCACGAGCAGACGCGCGTGGCGGCCGAAAAAAAGCGAGCAAAAAACGAACAGTTTATCCGCCAATTTCGCGCCGGCGCCCGAAGTGCGGGTTTGGTGCAATCGCGCATTAAAATGCTTGATAAACTTGAAACGCCGGATGAGCTAGCAAAGATCCCCGAAATCCGTTTCCATTTTGAAAGCTTGCCATTTTACGGTGGAGTGATGCTGTCGGCACATAGTCTGGGCTTTTGGTACGACGCGCAAAAGCCACTCATCGATAAACTCGACCTTTCGGTATACCCGGGCGATCGTATCGGCATTATTGGGCGCAATGGCGCCGGAAAAACTTCCCTCCTCCGCCTGCTCGCCAATCAGATGCAGGCAAATTCAGGCACCATTAAACGCAAAAGTAATATTACCTTGGGGCTGTTTGAGCAGGCGAATATTCAAACCCTGAAGCCCAACAGGACGATTGTCGAAGAATTGCTCGAAAGCAGCGCGACGGTAAACGAACAGACGATTCGCAATCTATGCGCTTCTCTCCTCTTTCGCGGGGAAGATGTTTTTAAACCGATCTCGGTTTTATCCGGTGGAGAAAAAAGTCGCGTCAGCCTCGGTAAACTGATGCTTGAACCGGCACATATCCTGTTTCTCGACGAGCCGACGAACCATCTCGACATGGAATCGTGCGATGCGCTAAGTAGTGCGATTGAAGATTTTGAGGGTGCGGTAGTGTTTGTGTCGCATAATGAAGACTTACTGGAACGCCTGGCGAACAAGCTGGTCGTGTTCGATGGCGGAAATGTAAAAACCTACGAAGTTCCGTACCAGACCTTTCTTGCAGAAACTGGCTGGCAAGATGAAGTGGATGAGAATCTGGCAGCCAAGAAGAATGCTTCATCGAGCGCGAATAAAATCGACCATCGCCAGCGGAAAGACATGCAAAAGCAACTGCGCCATGCCGAGCGGCAAATCGTTAAGCTCGAAGCTGAGATTGAAAATTTGGAAGCGGAGAATGAAACGAATACTGTCGAACTGCAACAGGCCTCACTCGAAAATGACCATGTGCGCATTGGGAGGTTTGGAGAACGCGCTGCAGAATTGGTGGAGCAGATTAACCATGCCTATCGAGAGTTGGAACGATTTTTGGATGAACAGCAGCGGTTGGCAAAGGAGCTAGTGGATTAAGCGGGATTTCTGATTCCGAGTCTTCCTATCTGTGTATGGGGCAACTTTGTGAGTCCGCCTTGAGCGAACGAAGCAACTCCAGACAAAAACATTAATATAGGGTCTTGACTAAATTTTATAACAACTAAATTTCTCCAGTCATTTGGTTTGATAGAAAATATCGAAGAGGCAATCTTTTAAAAAAACTAGCCGATTCCGATCCAGCCGAAGTGACGCGCTTTATTACGACCTCCTCCTTCCAACTTACAACTTGCTTAGCGCTTCCTCCACTGCGGTGCGCGGCGGGCGCGTTTGAGACCTGGCTTTTTGCGCTCTTTGCTGCGGGCATCACGCGTTAATAATCCGGCTTTTTTAAGTACTGGGCGAAGTGAAGCATCGAATTCTTCTAAGGCGCGGGTAATACCATGGCGCACGGCATCTGCCTGAGCAGAAACACCTCCACCGGTGACCTTTACAGTAATGTCGAATGTTTTAACATTCCCGGTCATGCTGAGTGGCTGCAAGGCGTCTTCGACGAGCACGCCAAAGAAATATTTTTCGAATTCTTTATTATTGATGAATATCTTACCAATACCTTTTTCGTGCAATCGCACAAGGGCGACTGCCGTCTTCCTTTTCCCCACACCCAGGTAATACTTGCGGCCAGCAAACTTATCTTCAATCTGGCGCTTGCGCTGTTTGCCTTTTGAAAGCGTGAGTGGCTCTTTCTTTTCTTTTGCCGGTGCTACTGCTTTTGGCGCTGCCTTCTTTGCAGCTGCTTCTTTCTTCTCTTTTGCAGGGGCTGCCTTTTTTGCAGCCGGAGCCTTTGTCGTTTTTGGAGCAGTTTCTTTCTTCTTAGCGGCAGCTTTGGCTGGCGCTTTTTTCGTTTTCTTCTCTTCGGTGGTGTCGTCTTTTTTCTTAGCGGGCATCAATACAAAAAAATAGGAAGAAAGATTTAGATGGCGAATGGTTCTGGTTTCTGCGCTTGCAGATCGTGCTCGGGGCCGACAAATACGCGTAAGCGACTCAAGATATCTTTTTTCAGGCGATTGCGTGGCACCATGCCGCCAATAGCGAGTGAGATGATATCTGCCGGTTTCTTGGCGTGCATGTCTTCGGCTGTCATGGTTTTGAGGCCACCGGCATAGCCGGAATGACGATAATATTTTTTCTGCACCCATTTTCCTCCACTAAAGTTGACCTTTTCGGCGTTGATGACGACAACGCCATCACCCACATCCATATGAGGGGTAAAGATCGGCTTGTCTTTTCCGCGCAACAACTTGGCAGCTGCGGTAGCAATCGACCCTACGGTTTTGCCATCGGCATCGATAACATACCAAGAGCGCTTGATTTCTGCTGCTTTTGGGAGATAAGTCTTCATTTCTTGTCGGCTACAAAAAGTTCAACGGCGATCATTTCGGCTCCATCGCCCTGACGCGGGCCCAAACGTGTGGTTCGGGTAAATCCGGAAGCACGCTCCTTAGTAACGGGAAGTACTTTTTCCATCAGGTTGCGCTGGGCAGTTTCTTGAAACAAGACTTCTTTCGCGTAACGGATCTGCTGGCGCTCTTCGCTCTGGCGGCGGACTTTTGCCACTAGTTCATCAAACTCTGCTGTGAGCACCTTGGCTTTTGCTTCGGTCGTAGTAATACTGCCGTGAGTCAATAGTGAGGTCAGCAGGCTGCGTACTAACGCTTTGCGCTGGTTTGTTTTGCGGCCGAGCCGGGGTTTGCTTACGCGGTGTCTCATTCTTCGTCTGTCAAAGTAAGATTGCGGAGGGCTAATACTTCTCTCACCTCGTCCATGGCTTTTTTTCCGAAGCCACGCAGGTTTTCTAATTTTGCGGGAGCGCATTTGACGAGCTCTTCAACCGATCCAATCTCGCCATTGATGAGTGCGTTAAGAGTGCGAGGCGAGAGGTTGAGGACTTCGATCGGAGTGTACGTTTCTTGCGGCATGCCTTCATCATCATCAGTAGAAGCAACCGCACTCGAGAAACTGGCCATAAACTCTGGCTCGACCAGGTCGGCTTCGTCCTTTTGAAAGAGGACAAAATACGACTGGATGACGCTGGCAGCGAACTTCATCGCTTCTTCCGGAGTCAAGGAGCCGTTAGTTTCCACTTCTAATTGCAGCTTGTCAAGGTCGGTATTTTCGCCGACACGGGTGGCAGCGACTTCGTACTTAACTCGGGTTACCGGTGAGAATGTCGCATCCAGGTAAATCCAGTTTTCGCCAATCGTAGTATCTTTTAATTGGGCAGATGCCGGAATGTACCCAACACCTTTATCGATTTTGATTTCCATATTCAGGCCACCAGACTTTTCCGACAGCTTGGTGAGAACGGCATCTGGATTAAGCAGTTCGACATCGCTCGAGACTTTGATGTCTTTGGCGAGTACATCACCTTTTCCCTTTTTGCTGAGGGTGGTGATTTCTGAGCCCTTGCTGTGTTTGCGTAAAGCGACCTGCTTGAGACCAAGACAGATATCGAGAATATTCTCTTTTACGCCGCTCAAAGTAGAGTATTCATGAGAAACGCCTTCGATTCGCACCGCCGTGATGGCAGCACCAGGAACGGAAGAAAGGAGCACTCGGCGGAGGGCATTTCCGAGAGTCATGCCGTATCCGTTTGGAAGCGGTGCAATCGTAAAGATAGCACTATGCTCTCCGGTCGATTGTGAAGTAATTTTCGGCAAGCCGATCTCTTCATGGATGATATGCATCGTGGAAAACCGGAAAAGAAAAAAGGTTTAACGTGAGTAGTACTCAACGATAAGAGGAACAGTAATCGCCATTTCAAGCTCTTCAGCTTCAGGTAGGCGATCGATGGTGATAGTCTTTTTCTTGGTATCGACCTTTAGCCATTTCGGCACATGCTTAGTACGCTTGTCGATATCGGTAAAGATCGTGTTTGCTTCAAAGCGATCGCGTACAGTGATGATGTCGCCTGGCTTGACGGAAATCGAAGGGACATCGACACGGGTTCCGTTTTGCAAAAAATGTCGGTGCGAAATAAATTGGCGAGACTGGATGCGGGTATTTGCGAAACCGGCACGAAACAACACATTGTCGATACGCAATTCTAACAGCTGAAGTAGGCGGTTTCCGGTCGAACTTTTCGAGCCGGCAGCCTGCTCATAAAGACGGCTGAACTGGCGTTCGCTTAATCCATACATACGTTTAGCTTTTTGCTTTTCGCGCAATTGCTTACCAAACTCAGACAGTTTTTTTGGTCGCGCACCAGGGGCTTGCCCAGGCGGCGTAGCGCGACGCTGTATGATCTTGGTGTATTTATCGGCATCGAAGAGGTTGATACCCTCTCTTCTACAAAGCCGTCCTTTTGGTCCGGTATATCGCATGTATCGAAATGAAAAAAATTATACTCGTCGTGCTTTTTTTGGGCGGCAGCCACCATGTGCCATTGGTGTGCGATCGATGATCGACGTCAGGTCTAACCCCGCCGCATGCAAACCACGAACCGCTTGTTCGCGCCCTGGGCCGACTCCTTTTACAAACACCTGCACACGTTCTAATCCGGTAGATATTTTTGCTCCTTCTGCGGCTTTTTCAGCTGCCATCTGGGCCGCATAAGGTGTACTTTTACGCGCCCCTTTAAAGCCAGCCATTCCAGAGCTACACCAAGACAGGGTGTTGCCTTCTTCGTCGGCAATGGTGACGATGGTGTTATTGAAAGTCGCCTGAATATTGGCAACACCACTCAAGACTGAGCGTCGGACTTTCTTTTTCGTACCTTTGGTAGATGATTTCTTGGTGACCATGTGTATATAAGGATCAAGGAAAATTACATTTTCTTATTCGCAATCGCGACGGCTTTCCCTTTGCGGGTGCGAGCGTTGGTGCGAGTGCGCTGCCCACGACTTGGTAAGCGGCGGCGGTGGCGATAACCACGATAGCAACCGATTTCCTGTAGGCGTTTCATATCATTTTGCACTTTGCGTCGCAGGTCTCCTTCGTGAGGCATTTTGTCGAGTTCGGCGGTGATTTTTTTCACTTCTTCATCTGTCAGGTCGTCGGCACGTTTTTGCATGTCGATCTTCGAAGTTTCCAGAATATTCTTTGCTGTCGTCCTGCCAACACCAAATATATATGTGAGGGCGATTGCTGCTGGTTTATTGGGCAAGGTGACACCTGAAATACGTGCTGGCACGGGGGCGAAGTAAAAAAGAAAAGAGCTTACTTAAGAGCGACGTGCCGCAAGGCTTCCGCGAGAGCTGATGCGCTTGCGCTGTGTACCCTTTTGACGCTGCTTATGCCGCGGATCGCTCGAGCATACAACACGCAGCTGACCTCCGCGACGGATGATCTGGCAGTTATCACAACGGGGTTTTACAGAGTTAGTGACTTGCATAAGTAGGGTTATTCGGAATCAGTTTCGGCTGCGGCAGGTAGGGGAGCTGGAGGCGCCGAAGCCCTCGGGCCGGAATTACGATAGACAATGCGGCCCTTTTGGAGATCATACGGAGAGATTTCAACCATTACCTCATCACCAGGAATCACACGGATCGAATGCTTTTTTAATTTGCCGCCAATGCGAGCAAGAATCTCGTGCCCTTGCGGGAAAGGCCCCTGCGTGAGGCGAACGCGAAACATGGCATTTGGAAGACATTCCTCCACTATTCCCTCCGCTTCGATTACATCATCTTGCTTCGCCAAGCTCCGTACAAAAAAGCTAAGGCATTGTACGGAAAGTTATTTTCCCCTGTCAAATGATTTTTCTTGAATTCCCGGTTTTTTTCTGTTCAACGGCTTTTTTACAGCTCGTAATGGCGCAACTGCTCGAGTTTTTCTTGCGCCTCTTGCATCCTTTTCTGAAATGGTTTTTCTTCTTCTAAAAAGGTGTTTTGTATATATGAGCCCACCACAGCCATGCTCGCCGCGTGCCCGATCTGCACTACATGCGACGGCTTGCTGACACCAAAGGCCATCGCGATCGGCAGGTCGGAATGTTTTTTGATGTTTACGATCTGTTCTTTGGTTTCGTCGCTAAAATCAGCGCGTACACCGGTTACACCCGTGCGCGAGACCAAATACCAAAATCCGCCGGCATATTTGCTGAGTTCCTGAATGCGTGCTTCTGAGGTAAGTGGTGAAACGACTGGAATCCAATCCAGTTCATGCGCTTTACATGAGGAGAGAAAGGATTCGTGCGGCTCTTCATCCACCGGCATATCTGGCACGATAAACCCCTGAATGCCGGCTTTGTTCGCCGCTTTGCAGAATTCATCTCCCCCATATTTATGGATGATGTTGTAGTAAGTCATAAACAGGAGCGGCGCTTTGATCTCTTTTCTTAACTCAGCTGCCATTTCGAACGCTTGCGCCACTTTAAAACCACGCTCTAGTGCGAGCTCATTACAGCGCTGCATCGTTGGTCCATCTGCCACTGGGTCAGAAAAAGGAATTTGAATCTCAATCACATCGGCGCCGCTGGCATCCATCATCTTTACGATTTCTTTCGACTCTTCCACGCTCGGAAATCCCGCCACGACATGGGTCATCAGCGCAGGGCATAAGTGTTTTTGCTGTAGACAATCGGCGATGCGAGTAGTCATGGGCGAGTGGATGAAAATCATAAATATTTTTACACATGCAATTCTCAATTGGCAATTCGCAATTTGGTAACAATCAAGCAGCAAGGAGCAAGTAGGAGCTAGTGCGCGAAATCCCTCTGTCTTAGTAGAGAAGAATCGGAGTGTGTCGTTTTGAAGCAAGAAGTAAAAAGTAAGAAGAAATCGCTCTCGAAACCAGGTTGATGTACAATACAAACAAATCTTTTCTCTCCTGTGACTATTGCCTCTCAACTGCAGGCCATTCTCCAAACGGCGGTCAAGACCGCTACCGGTGAAACACCTTCCATTGTCCTCGAAAGCCCGCGCCATGAGGGGTTTGGCGATTACGCCACACCGGTCGCCCTGCAGTTAGGGAAGCAACTAAACAAGAATCCCCGTGAAGTGGCAGAATCAATCAAATCCGCAATTTCAGAAAATGTTCTGATTGAATCCGTCGAAATCGCGGGGCCGGGCTTCCTCAATATCTCGCTCGATGCCGCTGCAGTTGCAGGCCGACTACAAAAGTTCGACCCGACTCAGCCGCTTGTTCCGGCAAAAAAGAAACGCATCGAAGTGGAGTTTGCCAGCCCCAATATCGCTAAGCCGCTGCATTTTGGGCACTTTCGCGGCCTGATCATCGGTGAATCTTTATCTCGCTTATTGCGTCATGTTGGGCACGAAGTGCTGACCGATAATTTTGTCGGCGACTGGGGCACACAGTTTGGCAAGCTTATCGTGGCAATCCGCGAATGGGGCGATCGAGAAGTAATCGATAAGAACCCGACAGAAGAGCTGGTTAAACTCTATCGTAAGTTTCACGAAAAATTAGAGCAGCATCCGGAACTAGAGAAAGCCGGTGCAGAGGAATTCCGTAAAATGGAAGTCGATAAAAATGCTGAGAATCTTGAACTGTGGAAGTGGATCGTACAGGAATCGCTAAAAGATTTTTTTGCGGTTGCCAATCGGTTAGATGCACATTTTGACGAAATGCGCGGAGAGTCGTTTTACGAAGACATGCTGCCAGACATTATTCAAAAACTTGAATCATCTGGTGTCGCCACGCGCGAGGCAGAAGGAGCACTCATCGTCGAATTTCCCGAAGCAAGCAAGTTGCCGACGATGATCTTTCAAAAAACTGACGGCGCAACGCTGTACCAGACACGCGATTTAGCGAAGGTTGTCTTCTACGATGGCGAAGGGTTCGACGAGATGATCTACATCGTCGGTAATGAGCAAAACCTTCATTTTCGCCAAGTGTTTGAAACAGCTCGATTGCTTGGTTACAAGGGAACATGGATACATGCTGGGCACGGCCTTGTGCGCTTGCCAGAGGGGAAGATGAGTTCGCGCGCCGGTAGAACGGTGAGCCTGCGCGAAGTCTTTGATGAAGCCTACAAGCGTTCGCTTGAAAGCCTGCAAGAACACAGTTCCGAAATCGTCGGCGAAGAGCGCGAAGATCTCGCCGAGATCATTGCTATTGGCGCGCTTAAATTTAACGATCTTGGGCAAAACCGTAAAACTGACATCATTTTTGAATGGGAAGAGATGCTTGACTTTAACGGCTATTCTGGTCCGTTCATCCAATATTCCGCAGTGCGCTGCACGAGTATCTTGCGCAAAGCAGGCTTGAGTGAGTTACAGATTACAAATGACGTATTACAAATTAAACACGAGGTAGAGTCGTCGCTTGCAAAGAAAATTTTGCGTTTTCCTGAAGTAATTCTCGAAGCAGCGGAGCGACTAGAGCCTCACGTTTTGGCGGAATATCTGTTTCAGCTCGCGGGAGAGTATAACAGTTTTTATGCCAAATGCCCGGTGCTGAAAGCCGATGAGCCAGAGCGCAGTGACCGGCTTTTTCTTACTCAGAAAACGGCAGAAACGTTGAAACACGGGTTGTACTTGTTGGGAATCAAGACCCCAGAGAGGATGTAAAGGCCCTGCAAGTACTAACAAGCAATCTGCAATCAGGAAGCTAAATAGCAAACTGCGAACAGTGAACTGGTGAGAGACTTGTGGCGCGGAGTATTCTTCCCCCGAGCTAGGGGAGGCTCAAGAGGGGTCGTTGATTTGAGCTATCAACTCCACTAATTCCCCCTATCTTAGGGGGAGGACAATCGCAAGAATTCCGTTTCTTGCTTTTTTCTTCTATACTGCACTCACTACCCCCAACTTATGAGTGACCACTACCGCCAAGCCGGAGTCGATATCGCGGCAGGAGATGCTGCTAGTCGCTTAGCCGCCAGTGCCGCAAAATCCACTTTTGCCGGCCGAGCAGGAAAAATCGGCGAACCGGTCGACTTGCCCGGCGGTTTTGCCGGAGCACTCGATTTTGGCGATTACTACCTCGTACAGTGCTGCGATACCGTCGGTACCAAAATCGACCTTTGCAAACAGGTTGGCGATTACTCTCAGCTCGGCAAAGACCTGCTTGCCATGGTGGCGGATGACGCGGTGTGCCTGGGGGCAGAAACTGTTTCTATCACAAACACCTTTGAAACCGACAGCATCAAAAGTGATGAGATCGGCATCATGATGGAAAGCTTGGCGAATGCTTGCCGCGAGCAGCAGATTGTAATCGCCGGAGGCGAGATTGCCGAAGTCGGCGCCAAAATCGACGGTACGAGTTGGGGAGCCGATGCGGTCGGTATCGTGAAGAAAAACAAAGTGATTACCGGCGAACACGTGCAAGCGGGCGATGCTATCATTGCTCTGGCAGAAACCGGCTTCCGCTGCAATGGCTATTCCCTTATCCGTAAGATACTGCGCGAAAAAGCGCCGGATGATATACAGCTCGCAAAGCAATGCATCACTGGTTCACTCGTCTATCAATCAGCAATCCTCGCTGTGCATGGCCGCTACGATGAACGTGCCAAGGCGACGATCACCGGTATTGCACATATTACCGGCGGCGGTATTCCGGGGAATCTCAATCGCATTCTTAAGCGCAAAAATCTTGGAGCCAAGCTGACAAACCTTTTCTCGCCGCCAGAAGCGATGCAAGAGCTCCAACAACTTGGCGAGATATCGACCTCCGAATTATTCGAAGTCTGGAATGGCGGCAACGGCATGCTTCTTACTTGCCCGGCGAATGATGTTGAGAGTATTGTCTCTCTTCTGTACGAGAACGGACGTGCAGCGCAGCTTGCGGGAGAAGTGACTGATTCTGGCATGATCGAAATAAATGCGTGGAATGGTGAAGCAATCAGTTATCTCGTGACATGAAAAAGAAGGCCGCCCTTTGTCTCTCTGGTGGTGGTGCCCTAGGAGCAGCACATATTGGAGTCATCAAAGTCTTAGAAGAGCAGGGCTACCAATTCGATTACGTTGCCGGTGTTTCTGCCGGCTCTATTGTCGGTTCTCTGGTTGCAACCGGCCATTCGGCGGCGCAGATGGAAAAAACCCTTCAAGACGTGAAGTGGCAACGCATGACGAAAGACTTTACGCGCAATAAATACGCCATGTTCGGCGGCAATGTGTTGCTCGATTTTTTGCAGCGCAGCTTGGGCGAAACCCATATCGAGGAATTAACAATACCTTTGCGCATCGGTACGACGGATTTTACCAACGGCGACCGAGTTACCTTGGATAACGGGTCGATAGTGGATGCCGTACGGGCTTCGTGTTCCATACCCGGAGTCTTCGAACCGTATTTTCATGAAGAGACCGAACGCTGGCTGGTAGATGGCTTTCTCTCCCAAAATCTACCGCTCGATATCGCTTGCGAAGAATACGAAGGCGACACCATTTTTTCTGTGGATGTTGGTTGTTCGTTCACGCAAGATATCGACTTTTCGCAGAAGAGCTTGTTCCCCCGCGCTAAGCATATAATCGAAATGATCGAGCGGACATTCCGCATTCTGCTCTATAACCAGCGACGATGCCTGCCGCAGGATGACCGGGTGATCCACATCAATCCGCATTTAGAAGAATTTTCGACACTCAGTTACCTGAAGATGAAACAGATCATTGCAGCCGGAGAAACCGCTGCCAAAACAGAGTTGAAAAAATAAACTGTCCAAACTCCACTTGCTGACAGAAGATTGCCAGATAGGCAGATTTTGGGACAAAAAATAATTGAAACAAATTTCAAAAAACTCTTGACAAAAACCTAATAAATAAGGAGAAGAAAGGTGCTTTAACCATACACTATGAATGATTATCCTAGTGCAGATATCCTTTCTTCTCCTAGTGCCCCAGAAAGGGGACGGGAGCATCCTATAGACGGCGAGATAGTTCGTCAAGTGGAAAGTGGGAGAAAATATGTACGAACCAGGGTCGCAATGATGCTTGTTGCTAGTTTTGCTGCTACTGTTCCAGCTGTGGCGAATGCGGATGGACTAAAAACTGATAATGCAGATTATGGGGCGCTAGAGCAAGGATTCACATCTGCTGCTGATGATGCGAGGCAGGAAGTGGTACAAGGGTGTAAAGAGATGCAATTAATGTTAACTGACCCAGAACTAGAAGCACTATTAGGTGAAGGTGATAGGATTAGTTATAACAATTTATGCAGTCAATATGGCTTTGCAAAGATATAAGATAAAAATATGCATGAAGCTGGAGCTGAATCGCCTAATGAAGCAATTTCCGCAGCTGAGAAGCTAAGGGCATTCAGAGTCCGGTTAGCAGAAAAAATCGAACGTGAAGAAGATAAAAAAGAAGAGAGTGCTAACGTAAGATACTAATAATATCTCTTTGCAGTAGATCAGAAAAGA
>CAZLFD010000045.1:0-12018 GCA_964558715.1 uncultured Candidatus Peribacteria bacterium
AATACTACCGACAGCGACTTGCCTCATCTGTCACGAGAATTGGGGCTTAGTTCACTTTTCCTCCTCGTCCTCGCTATCATCGTCATCCGTGTCTTCAATAAGATCGCCAAAATCCAGAGGTTCCAGTTTGTGTCGCTGCCGGTATGCGTTTTTTACTGCGAGGAGCCCGAGTACTGCTGATTTTAAGCGGCGTGGGCTGAGTTGCTCAACTTCGAGCAGGGTGAGGAGATCATCTTTTTCGATTGCTTCGATTTTCTTAAGCGGTTTATCTTCTAGCTCTTCACTAAGCATGCTCATGGCGGCAATGGTTATCAGCCGGCCTTCGGCCTCGAAGCCGATTTCTTCTACTACGTCGTTTTCTGCAAACCTGAAGTCAATCACTACTTCTTCACCACACGAGATGTTTTTTTCGACATGCGAAAAATCTGGGTTTTCGAGCCGCCCCCAGTTGACAGGGTTTTTGCCGTATTCGTAGACTATTTCTCCTTTCATTTGTATTATGCAAGTTCTTGTATTGCATCCGACAGTGCCTTTGCGAGTATATCGATATCCTCCTCAATATTATAAA
Organism: uncultured Candidatus Peribacteria bacterium; assembly: GCA_964558715.1. GTDB lineage: Bacteria > Patescibacteriota > Gracilibacteria > CAIRYL01 > JBGSOV01. The sequence continues at coordinate 569 of CAZLFD010000045.1, forward strand.
TTCCAAAACTGGCACGCACCGAGGTTTTGATTCCCAAATGATGGTGTAACGGCTCGGCACAGTGGTACCCCACGCGTACACAAACACCCTGTTCACTTAGATAATCAGAAATGTCGTAGCTTTGAATGCCATCTACTGTAAAGGTTACCAACCCCGCAGAATTTATATGGGAAATAATCTTTACTGTATCAATGTTTGACAGTCGTTTACGAGCTAATTGTGCGAGTTCAGCATCATGTTTATAGATATTTTCGAGCCCGACTTCTTGCACAAAATCTGCTGAGAGCCCGGCACCATAGACTTCGGTAATCGGCGGTGTACCGGCCTCGAATTTGTAGGGGACTTCACTTGGTATAAACCCATCGTAGGTGACTTCGCGGATCATCTCGCCACCACCCAAAAACGGTGGCATTTTTTTAAGGAGATCCAGTTTGCCATAGAGCGCTCCTACACCACTGGGGCCATAGATCTTGTGCACGGCAAAGGCGAGAAAATCGCAATCGATCTGCTGCACATCGACTGGCATGTGCGGAACGGATTGTGCCGCGTCGATAACGGTAATCACATCCGCTCCTTTTGCTCGCGCACAAATTTCCGTTACCGGATTAACCGTGCCAAGCACGTTTGAGACATGCGTACAGGCAATCAGTTTTGTCGGTGCGCGCAATAGTTCGTCGAGATTATCGAGCACCAGATTCTTCTCTGTATCTAATTCCAAATATTCGATTTGCAGCTCAAACTTTTCTGCCAACTGGAACCAGGGCACTAAATTCGCATGGTGCTCCATGCGCGTAAGGATGATCCGATCACCCGGCTGAAACAGTTCCATATCGCCCAGGCTGCGCGCAACCAGGTTGATGCCAGTCGTAGCATTGGCGGTGAAGATGATTTCGCGCGCGTTGCTAGCGTGCACGAGTTTCGCCAGTTTTGCGCGCGCGGCTTCGTATTTTTCGGTCGCACGGTCTGCTAAAAAATGTGCTCCACGATGCACATTCGAATAGTCGTTTATATAAAAAGCTTGCATGCCATCGAGCACACTTTTTGGTTTTTGGCTGCTCGCGGCGCTATCTAAATACACCAAACCGTCTTGCCCTAGCAGCGGGAACTGTTGCCGAATTGTTGTGAAATCAACTGGCATTTTCAAGAAAATGGTGAACGGCTTCGGTGCAGCAATTGGCAATCTCTTTCACCGGAATCGGGCGCGCGACCTCGCTTAAAAATCCACTCAGATACAATTTTTCGGCCTCACTCTTTGTAATCCCACGAGTGTTGAAATAAAACACATCGTCATCACTTAGGCGTGCAATGGCACTGCGGTGCGAAGCGCGCACTGCGTTGTTGGCGACCGAGAGTAACGGAACACTTTCAGAACGCGCTTGGGGCGAAAAGAGAATCGACATCTGGTCTAAGTGATTGTCGGCATCATGTGAACCTGTAGTGATCACCGGCACGCCTTGAATCCTCGAGGTTGCTTTGTCGTACAACATGCATCGCGTAGTGAGTTGCCCGGCAGCATACGGTGCGGCGCAAATATTTTCGAGCCGAAAATCGGCTTTGCTGGTTCCTCTGTCTACATCAAAGAGCGATACATTGCTGTGCGCATTTACCTGATTGATAACACTTATATCACCGATTGTCCGCCCTTCATTCAAATGAAACATCGTCAGCGTAAAATCGGCTTTTTCGGCGACGGTTGCCTTGATGTCGAACTTGGCAGTTGCGTCGTGCGCATTTTTGAGGAGGAGTACCACATGTGTGGTGGCGTTTTTTTCGACACAAATGTTCAGCGTTAATTCGGCTTGCTTAAAACGTTCAGCACGAATAAACAGCATGCGCTTACTGCTTGACTCAAAAATACATTCCACATTAGCAGAGAAGTTTTGCGGTGGATGGTCGATCAAAATACTGGCGGCTTCTTCTTGATTATCACCGGCAAAGCGGGCGTGTTGTTTTGTTGCTTGCTTTGTAATGCTTTGCGCGCCTGTAATCTGCACAGCAATCGGTGCAGCTTCGACTTGCTCTGAAAAGATGGCGGATGGCTTAAAAAGTGGGGATTGCATAAGAGTACTCTACTCGTAATATTTTCTGCCTTTTTTTAGGAAGTCGCAATATTAAATAGATGAAGTCATTCTGGCTTCTACCTCCGCTGAAGCTATAGTGGAGAGGTAACCGGAATCAGGAGGAGGGCTATATCATCAATCTCTACTCCCTCCGGCTTCTCGTGACTTAGGGGAGTGTATATTATTTCAACTGTTTCGCTGCGTCTTGCAGTGCGCTCCGTAACCCTTCTTCTACTGTCGGATGATAGTAGGGCATTTCGAGTAGCTCATCTACATCCATATCTTTTTCAATCGCCCAGGCAACTAGATGCGCGATGTGTTCGGCAGCTGGGCCGATCATCTCTGCTCCTAGCAATTTTCGGCTTTTTTTGTCGATGTATACATGGAGCAATCCCTGATTTTTGTTGATCACCTGCGCGCGGCCTTGGTGGGAAAAATCCACCGCACCGATTACGAACGAATCTTCTGCAAGTTCGTAAAACATCTTACCGACCGTGACCATATTCGGATCGGTAAAGACGATACCGAGTGGCACTTTGCGCTTAAAACTTTTTACCTGCGGATAGTGTGCGGCATTGTAGCCGGCAATATCGCCTTCGTCTGCGGCTTCGTGTAACAGTGCCCGAAATCCGTTTGCATCACCGGCGATAAAGATATTGCAGTCACCGCATTGCGTTGTTGCAGGGTTGAAGACCGGGTTGCCACGATCGTTTTTTTTCATGTTCGTGTTTTCGAGCCCTAGATCGTTTATGTTTGGGCGGCGGCCTACGGCAGAAAGCATATAGTCGTAGTGGATGTCGTGCTCTTTGCCATCGAAGCTTTTAAATTTGATGCGGATGCCATCATTTTCCGGCTTCATCGAGTGAATATCGGGTTGCGGATAAATGGTAAGTTCTTGACGGAAAATGCGTGCAGCGGCCTCCGTTAGTTCCGGATCACTCATGGACGACACTTGCCCACTGCGGCCAAAAATCGTCGTTCTCACTCCCAGTCTTACCAAGGCCTGCCCCAGTTCCATGCCGATCACTCCCGTGCCAAAGACGGCAATAGATGTAGGCAGCTTATCCCACATAAAGACATCGTCATTTACAATCACGCGGTCGCAGTTTTTCGGGAAATTCGGTGGAATCAGCGGATGCGAACCGGTGGCGATGACAAACGTTTTTGCTTCGACATGTACGTCATTCCCTACTTCGATAACATGGTTGCTGATAAATTTCGCCCTGCCACAAATACGCACTTCTTCGGGAATCGCCGCCACTTTTCCGACAACATGCGACACAAACGTATCACGCATATGGCGCAAGCGCGTCATCACATGCTTTTCGTCGATCACGACTTCGCGCGGATGCACACCAAAAACCTCAGCCTGTTTGGCATCGTAAGCGGCATTGCCGGCGGCGATGAGTAGTTTGCTGGGCATGCAGCCAGTGCGGGCGCAACTCGTACCGTACGGACCATCATGCACGATAAGCACTTTTTTTCCAGCGTGTTTCGCGGCGCGGTAGGCACGCATGCCGGCGCTGCCGAAACCAATAATGCAAACATCGGTTTTGTGTTTGATGACTTTCATATTATTTGACGATTAATCTACTCTATTGTACTAGAAAAACTGCTTGTTGTCAGGTTTATTTTTACTCCTCACATCGACAGGGGGAGGGAGAGGTGGATATTGCTAGATGTCTACCCCCTCCAACAACTCCTTCTCAAAGAGGAGAGACTCTGCGCTGATTTCGGTCAAGCCGGAATGACTTCACCCAATCGACCCTTCCATCTCGAGTTCGATCAGGCGGTTCATCTCGACTGCGTATTCTAGTGGCAGTTCACGAGTAATCGGATCTAAAAACCCATTCACCAATGTGCTTCGGGCTTGCTCTTCGCTTAAGCCTCTTGAGCGGATATAAAACATATCATCCGGCGAGAGCCGGCCCACGCTCGCTTCGTGCGCGACAAAAGCGGTGTCATTCCCAATATCGATATCGGGAATCGTGTTATTCACTGATTCTTCATCCAATAAAATCGCGTCGCATTCGGTGTTCACCTTGCAGTTCTTGGCGCCTTTCGCCACGCGTACCATTCCGCGATATGTCGAAACGCCGCCAGCTTTGCTCAGGCTTTTACTCACGATTTTACTGCTCGTGTTGCTCGCCACATGAAAGACTTTGGCTCCCGTATCTTGATTTTGCCCCTTGTTGGCGAACGCGATCCCCAAATGATCTGCACTGGCGCCCTCACCTTTGAGTACCGAGCAGGGATAGAGCATCGTCACGCCACTGCCCATGTTGCCGCCTACCCATTCCATGCGCGCATTTTTACTTACAAGAGCCCGCTTCGTATTCAAGTTATACGTGTCGCGCGACCAGTTTTCGACCGAGCTGTAGCGAAACTTGGCGTTTTCCCCCACAAACACTTCTACGCAGCCAGCATGCAAAGCACTCGTGCCCCATTTAGGAGCGCTACAGCCTTCGATGTAATGCCCCGTTGCGCCATCTTCAATAATCAAAAGCGTATGCTCAAATTGCCCCATTCCTGGCGCGTTCATGCGAAAGTAGGCCTGCAGGGGCTCATCTACATCAACACCTTTCGGAATCCACAAAAACGTGCCACCGCTCCAAATCGCCCCGTGCAGCGCGGCAAACTTATGGTCGCGCAGAGGCACGCATTTCATAAAATACTCTTTTACCAAATCAGGGTGCTGCTGCACCGCTTCATCCATGTCTAAAAATACCACCCCTAACTTATCCCACTTTTCCTTTAGCGAGTGGTAGACAGTATCGCTTTCGTATTGCGCTCCGGCGCCGGCGAGCATCTGGCGTTCGGCTTCGGGTATCCCCAGTTTTTCAAAAGTATTCTTGATCTCTTCTGGTACGTCTTCCCAGTTTTTGGCGCTGGCCTGCTCTACAGCGCGGGCATAAAAACAGATTTTCGAAAAATCCAGTGCGCTGAGATCTGGTCCCCATTTGGGCATCGGGGTTTCCAGAAAAATCTGCAAGCCTTTTAGTCGATGTTCTAGCATCCACTGCGGTTCTTTTTTTTCTGCAGATATCTGACGGATCAGCGCTTCGGATAATCCGCGCGAGAATTTATCGACATAATCCGAACTGTTAAACGCATCAAACGTAGCGCGATCGAGCCCGGAAAAAATACCTTCCTGTGGGTCGAACTCTTTTTCTTCTGTCGGCGTTGCTGTCGTAGGATTCATGATAGTCGATAAGAAAAGTCTAGTCCCTCGCTTAGCTGCTTCCATGCAACCCCCTCCAACTCCCACTATCTTGGGGGAGGGCAAACGTAAAATCAATACTATTATAAACTATTTTCCTTGAACGAGATAGCCCTCGGCTTCGATTCTGTTCGCAAGCGACGTGTCACCCGATTCGGTGATCTTGCCATCTACAAATAAATGCACTCTGTCTGGCGATAGATATTCCAGCACTTTTGGGTAATGGGTGATGAGCACGATCGACATGCCGTTTTTTTCTTTCAACTCGCGTACGCGCGAGCAAACGATTTTAAGCGCGTCGATATCAAGGCCAGAATCAAGTTCATCGAGCAGTGCCAGTTTGGGCTGCAGCAGTTCTAATTGTAAAATCTCCGATTTCTTTTTCTCTCCTCCCGAAAAGCCTTCGTTCACGTTTCGTTCCAAAAACTCATGTGGCAGCTTGATCGGCTCGGTCATTGCATCCACCTGTTTGCGAAAGTGAACTGGCGAGATTTCTTTTCTGAGTGCCCGGTCTTTGCGGGCTTCTTGCAAGTTTTTTCCGGCTTTGTTTAGCAGCTTGGCGCGATGAATAGTATGTAAGTACTGGCGAAAATTGACCCCTGGTATTTCGCGCGGTTGCTGAAACGAAAGAAAAATCCCCAGATGCGCGCGCTCTTCGGGTTCCAACTCCGAAATATTTTTCCCATCAAAAGTGATATCGCCTTGGGTCATCAAATAACTCGGATGCCCGGCGATCACCTTTGCGAGGGTCGACTTACCCGAGCCGTTCGGACCCATGATCACATGTGTTTCGTTGGCACCGATTTCAAGGTCTAACCCTTTTAGTATCTCGGTCTGCTCAAAGCTAGCGTGCAGGTTTTTTATGCTCAGCATCTGGAATTCGTTTAAATTGCTCACCTGATTCTGCAAAAGAATGAGCGGTAATTGCAAGCAAAAAAGCCAATAATCTACACTCTTCTACCTCTTAGGCTAAGCAGGAGAAATAGAACAAGTCATGCTCTCTATCTGATTTCAAACACCCCCTTAAAACCCCCTCTTTATCTCAAGAAGAGAAAGATTCACTCGATTATCACTCTTCGGGATTTCCTCTTGTCAATTGGCACTGTTTTCTGGAATAATGCTTCAGCAACGGGTTCGGAAAACTTTCGAATCGAATCGTTTTTCCCAGAAATAATGCCAAAAGACGCAACGAAAAAGCAGGCGATCGCCAGCAACCAATCTCACGACAAAGACACCGGGTCGATTCCGGTACAAATATCTTTGCTTACTCAGCAGATCAATAAACTGACAGAACATTTAAAAGAGCACCCCAAAGATGAACATGGTCGCCGCGGCTTGCTGCAATCTGTTGGCCGCCGCCGAAAACTGCTTGGCGCCATGAAAGATAAGTCGAAAGAAGGCTACGAAAAACTGATTGCCAGCTTAGGGCTAAGACACTAAAAGCAATTAGCTTTTAGCAGATCGCATTAAAAAAGATGTCATTTCGGGCTTCCTCTTCAGGAGGACGAGCTCCAGAATCAGCACGGATTTTGTTGAAGCCGCTTTCATGAGAATTGCGGTTTCTTGTTTTAATACCAATAGTCGTCTCACCCCCCTCGAGTCTGAGTGACCTCGGAGTTGAAGACAAGAGGGAGAGCTCGCACCCGAAATCACCCCGCAAGTCAGGAGGATTTTCCTGATTGCTGATTGCAAATTGCTGCTTACTGTTTTATCCCTTAAACCCTTTTAGCGCTTTGATTCGATATTCTAAGGGCGGATGGCTCGAAAACAGCGCAAGAAACTTGGAACGTTGACCTGATATCTTAAATGACTGAAACGATTTGCCGCGATTATCTACCGGCAAATCGTGCAGTTCTGCTAATCGTTCTAATGCGGCAATCATCTTTTGTGGCCCGCCGAGCAGCTTGGCACTGCCGGCATCGGCGCGAAATTCACGCCATCTACTAAACCACATTACAATCGTACTCGCGAGAATGCCGAAGATAATCTCAAATACGATTGCCGTCATGTAGTAGGCGAACCCGCCGATCTGACCCCCATCGTCGCGACCACGACTCAAAATAGTCTGCACCGTATAGGCGGCGATACGCGCAAAGAAAATCACAAATGTGTTGATAACGCCTTGAATCAGCGCGAGTGTTACCATGTCGCCATTAGCGATGTGTGCCATTTCGTGTGCTAATACGCCTTCCACCTCTCCTTTATCCATCCGCTCGATGAGTCCACTCGAAACGGCGACGAGCGCTTTGTTCTTGTTCCAACCAGTCGCAAAAGCGTTCGCTTCTGGCGAATGGTAAATACCCACTTCTGGCATGTTAATCCCTACCTGTTCCGACAAATGCTTAATCGTATCGAAGACGAACATCTCATTTCCACCGGTAGGCGCATGGATAACCTGTACCTTATACGCCATCTTCGCCATCCACTTTGAAATAAGCAGCGAAACAAGCGAACCGGTAAACCCGATGATTGCCGAGTAAATGAGCAGGCTTTCGTAATTGAGACCATACGGTGTGATATATGGCTGTACATTAAACACCGAGAGTATCACCGAGATTACGGCGATAATGGCAATGTTGGCGGCGAGAAAGAGGGCGATGCGTTTAAACATGATATTTGCGGTTAAAAAGGGCGAAGCTTATTTTTTGCTCTTGGCTTAGAAAAATCAAGGGATGTTTTTTAGCCGGAGCCGTTGTGCTTGAAACTGACAGTCTTTTCTAATCCAAAACTTGCACTGAACTGTGTCCGATTCTTCATGAACAACACTATGATAACATACCCCGTTTCTGTAAGGCGATAGTAAGAAATGCCCTCTTCGCCTTTTGCATCTCTCTCGCCGCTTCGTTCGGTGTCTTCATCTGTACCTGCTCTCTGAGGTATGCGACAGTGATACCGGGTTTTAAGTGTTGCCCGACATTGTCGATGGTGAGGAGTTTCTGTACCGGCGTCATGTAGTTCTTCTGGGGGTAAGTAATCTGTATTTTCCCGTTCTCTAGGACTTTCTTTTCTGGGAAAGCACATGGCCGATGGTAATTGAGATAGGGAATGAAGTGTTGCCGGTAGAACACATTCAGCCGCGGAGCGAATTGCTGCGGGATATGCCAATGCCCCAGGTGTTTCCGCACCGTACTCCCGTTCTTGCTTTCCACTAGGCCGTTGTCATTGCTTCTGCGCGGTCTGCTTTTCGTCTGGCGGATGAGGAGTTTGTTGAGGAGCTGGGCAACGGTTTTGTTGATGAACTCACCACCATTATCGGAATGGAAGTTGATGATGGTGAAGGGGAAGAGGGCAAGGGCTTCTGCGAGAACGGGCTGTAAACAGGTTTCCGAGATGACCTCTACAGCAAAAACAATCTGGTATTGGACGGTTTCATCAATCAGATTGATATGATAGAGCCCTTTGCTTCCGTCTTCATGGTCTCCCTGATGGACGGTATCGACACGGAGGTATCCGTGCTTGCCCTGCGGTTCCGGTTTTCTTCGTCTCCAATACTGACCTGTACGCTTTGCGTCTTTCCCTGTACCTGCACTTGTTCCCGGTAGATCCTGCTTTTTCTGAGGTTGTAGATATGGGCGCAGGAGATGCGAGCAAGACGTTCGTAGCGCGTATCACCGAAGAGGAACTCAGACGACAGGATTTGCCTGGTAGCCTTTCCGTTCAGGCGACCATGCAAGGTATCGGTCTCGGCGAGGAGCTCTCTGTCCGCGTTGGAATAGATGACCGAGAAACGATTCCGGCCATACTCCTGACATACCTGCTTGCCTTGCTTGTAACTGGCGATGTGCCACTTGATCGTGCGCAATCCGCAACCGGTCATGAGGTGGAGATATTCGACTACTATTCCCTTTGCCGGTTTATCGAGTGTCTGATACTTGAAGCGTACTAAGCGGCTGTATATCCATTCCGCGCGTTGTCTGCGGTTGCCAAGAGCTTTCGGCCGCAGTTCTCTGAGTGTTGCCAGAACGGGGACAAGGTCTGCCACTTGCTTGAGGTGGTCATCGTGAAGCATTGATACCATGAAAGAAAAGAAGGTTGTTCATGATACCCTGGCTTCAGTGCCACTTTGTATTGGAATGAAGGTAGAGCTTCAGTGCAACTTTGGGTAAGTACTTTTTTCCTGTGCTGGGGTGACTTCAGGATAGATGCTTCATCAACCGGAAGTGAAAGAAATTTCTGTCTCTGATACCGTAATTGGAACGGACAAAGCCCTGAACCTTGTTATTCAATGATTCCGCAAAGGTATTGGTGTGTCCTTCATCGAAATAGTTCATGATCTGCCCTTCGTGCCGTTTGACGGTATGCCGAAAGTTTTTGATCTCTTCAATCTTCGTCTGCTTTGTTCTTTCGTACCATTTGTCGAGTGACTCCCGTGCCCGATGCCTCAGTCCGACTTTGCATCTGTAGAAGTTTCGGAAACAGCAGATGAGAACGTATGCTTCTTTGATCTCCGGGAACTCCCGGAAGAGGATGTCTGCGCGTTCCGCTTGTGATTCTGTCCACTGACTCTCGAACCTGAACAACAGATACCGGCTGCGGGCGAGGAGTGTCTTTTCTGTTTCTCCGTTTTTGTATGCCTTCGGTTGCGGCAGGTCTTTCATTTTGTTTCCTTCCCGCTTCCACCGTTCTCCTCGCTCTCGCTCCTTTGTCAGCGCTTCTTGCCTGAATCGCACACGGACAGCCTGCAATGCCTCCATCGCCAGTTTGATGACATGGAACTTGTCGGCGATCCGGACGGCGTTCATAAAACAGGTTCTCGCTATCCAGTCGTAGTTTTCCGCCAGGTCTTTACTGACTGCCATCAGCACGTGTGCCGACACATGCTTCAGGAGGACATCACCGACGATCCCCGCCTTAGTGCTCATGATGAGAGCGGCGATCTTGCCGGTGTCTTTGTTCGAGATGACGGTGTACCCCTCCCCGCCGATGCCTTTGTCATCGATCGCCATATCCTCTCCGAAGTTCTCTTCCTCGAGGATCGGAACGAACACCTTTTTGAGTTCCCCGGTCTCCTTGTCGACGAGGTCTTTATCGACGCTGTCGTGCTCATGGAGTCTTGCCTGGACGTCGGAATCGTCGAAAACACTCAAGACATTGCGGTACCAGTCGTAGATCTTTCTGCCAGAAATCCCGAACGCCAGGCTACACAGCGCAAAACTCATCAAATTCTTTTCGAGTAAGGCCTTTTAAAAAATCACCGAAGGCATCGGTGGTATTCATGCCGGGACGATGGAAACGATAGGTATTGTGATAGCTTTCTTTCTCTCCTTTGGCTTTCCATCGGCGACGATAGAACTTGAGATATGTAAGCTTACCCTGAAATGGGAAATGAATGATCTCAACGGGATCAAGAAAACCATTGAGCACACTTCTTTGTTGCAGAGTTCTTTTGGTGTAAGGTCTTTCTTCTCGTGAAGAGTCATTCGGAATTCTTTTTGTTTTTCCTCAATATCAATCAGATCAAAAGCATTCCGCCACTACTCCGGAATAAAAAGAAGTGAAAAATCATTAGTCATGGAAAAAGGATAATACTACTACAAAGGATAGCAGTATTCACCCCAGCACAGGAAAAAAGTACTTATCCGCAACTTTGTATTGGACAAGACTCTGATTTTCTTTTCGCGAAACGGTAGGATATAATGGGTATAAATATTTTTCAGTTATAATGTTTAGACAGCTGAATAAAATGTTATTAATTCTTTCTACTTTTGGTTTTTTAGTAGGCATTGCGCTTCATTTTTCTTTTATAATCGGGCTTTGTGAGTCCGGTCAATACCTTTGTCGTACACACTATCGAGAACTAGGCGGCGCGATAGTGATTCATTTTTTCTCTTTATTGATAATATTGGGAATAATCCTTATTTCGCCCAAGAGAGAGAGATATTTTTTTATTGATTCTTACTGGTTCTTATTCTGTTGTTTATTTTTTAATTACAATAACCTTCGCGCCAGCCTGTACAGCACCCCTTAATATATGTTTACATCGTGGTCATTTTTTGTTGCTAGCTGTTTTATTTTATTTGATCACATCTTTGTGCATTTTCCTTTTTAACTCAAAGGTCAAATCGATAAAAATGAAAAATGATGGCTAAGAAGGAAGAATAGAGAGCCCCGATTAAATCTAACTATTCCCCGTCAGCTTGCTGCGGGTGTGGCCATGGCGCGGAGTATCG
>CAZLFD010000046.1:0-11787 GCA_964558715.1 uncultured Candidatus Peribacteria bacterium
GCTCTTTAGTACACTTCTTTTAATTATTGTTCAACTTATTTGTGCAACAAGACCAGTAAAATATACTATATATAATGTCAATTCTATGCACCCTACACGCAGTGAAAGGCTACGCACCGAGCGCTAAAATGGGTTTGTCGCGAGATCACCCGTTCTGCAATACATGATGCTTACTGGCAAAACGAACACAACTTAATGAACAGGGTGTACAGTTGAGCTACCTCAATTTGAAGCGAGCTCTCTCGCTAAGTCGTCGATTCTTGGGCATAGCTCATCAAAAATAGCTTCCACTTCTTTAAAATCTTCAGGTTTGTCACATTCAGCAAGAATCCTGCCTTTTGCGATACTTGCAGCTTCTATTAATGAGAATGGCAATTCAGCATCGAGCAAATTACGAATTTTACCTTTAAGTAAAGCGTATCCCCTTATGCCACCAGTTTCGATTATAGCGATATGGCTTAATCTACAATGAAAACCGGTTGTTGTAAGCTTTTCACTCATTAATCATAAGCAATTGTAGGCATATTATATATCTATACGTTTAATAATCAACTATTCTCCCTGCCCGCTTGGCATCGCCACACACTCCGCTCCCAGTTCCGCGCCCAGCTGAACCGCTTCTGCCATGGTCAGTTTTTGCAGTAAGCCGCTCATCAGCCCTGCGCGAAAGGCATCGCCCGCGCCGGTGGTCTCGACCACTTTTTCCGTTTCTACCGCGGGCACGCGCTGTGTGTTTCCATTTGCGGTGATCTCTATTCCTTCTGCCCCAAAGGTCTGTATTTGTATGATGTCTTCCGGTAGACCGAACTCCCGAAAATACGTAAACTCGATATTGTTGCCGACTATAATATCCGCCAGTTCTGCACACTGTTTAAAACCACCCGCATCAAAAATATGGGTGATCTGCCCTGGGTCAAACAGAATCGTCGCCTGCGGATTTACCGCGCGAAACTCTGCCATATGCTTAGCAATCGAATCGGGCGTGCCGGCAGCAAATATCCCAATCTCGAAGCTCTGTAATTCGGCAGGGGAGTAATACTCAAGCAGTTTTTGCGTTTTATTCTGTAAATAGGTATTGGGCTGCCAAATGATGATCTGTTGGTGCAGTGGATCGGAAATCATGTAGGCATGCGCACTAAATGTGCCGATATCGCCACGCGTCTCGGCGCCACAATCGTGCAAACGATGGCGATAGCCCTTGGTCTCAAAATCTTTACCGACTGCCGAAAACACACTGCTGCGCACATACTTTTGCCCTAGCCACCAGGCGATGTTCCCCCCTGTGCCACCGGGATATTCCGTTTTTTCGTTTGCCATAAACACGGCATTAAAATTGCGGATTTCACCATCTTCTACTGGTATCGATTGGCGAAAATCATGCTCGATCGAAAAGATGATATCGAACGCGATCGAGCCGACAACGAGAACGGGAGGGGTCATACTCAAGTCAACAAGTTTCAAGTACACAGTGTACAGATGCGAAACATAAGTCGCCAGTTGCAAGGATACGGATTTACGATTGCTCTCCTCCCCTTTAATAGGGGGCTGGAGGGGGTAGAAGTTGTAAAACCAACCCCTTCCTTTTTTTCTAGGAGAGGAGTACTCCGCGCCGATTCGGGTCAAGCCGGAATGACGACCACCGCAACCACCTCTATTACAGGGTGACGCATTTTGTTTTGGTTTCGTGTAATATTTAGGCTATGAATATGCCCCTCTGGTTCAACATTGCCTTTGGCGTCACCCTTGCTTTTTTGCCATCCTTCGCATGGCTAGTGTTTTGGTACAAAAAAGATTACCGCGAGCCAGAGCCAAAGCGGAATATCGCCCTGGCATTTATCTTTGGTATGTTGGCGGTGGTTCCGCTTTTGGCGGTGCGTTGGCAGTTGCAGTATTCGCCAAACCTGATGCAGAGCGTCATCTCGTTTTCGTACATGATGCCGCTGGTGGCGGTGATTATCGGCTCGATCATCCTCGCGTATCTTGAAGAAGCGCTGAAACATTTTGCTACTTTACGGCTCGGCAAGCGTTTGCACATCGAATTCGACCAGATCGTCGATGGCGTCGTCTATTCCGTAGCTGCAGCGCTTGGCTTTGCCTTTGCCGAAAATGTCTTCTATTTTCTCACCCTGCTCGATTACTACACGCTAACCGATGCAGAATTGTGGACGGTGATGGCCTTTCGCGGTTTTGGTACGACCCTGGGGCACTCCCTTTTTTCTGGCCTTTTTGGCCTTTTTTGGGGGCATGCCTTTCTCTCGAAAAGTGTTACCCCGCGACACAGCGAATCAGTCTCTACTCTTTTCCGTAAGTTTACTCAAACGCTGCGCTTGCACATCATTTTCCGCCATATTCTGAAGGACAGGTCTTCACTGCACGGTCACGAAAAAGCCGATCTCGTGCGTGAGGCACTCATCCTTGCTACACTGGTTCATGCTTTGTTCAATATATTTATTCAACTAGAAGTCTTTGGACGTATGCTGACGCCGTTTGTCGTCCCATTGCTACTTATCGTTTTGGTTTTTTTGAGTAAGCAATTCTTTGTGCCACGCAATGTACAGATCACCACACCGGTGCCATCGCGAGACAAGGTTTCCGTTGAAAAGTAAGCGCTGTTTGTGGTATTCTAGAAAGAATCATTGAATCAACTTTTATGAGCGATACAGCCGCAGCTCCGGCAGATACCAACCCGAATGTCAAAATTCCTGCAGCAGTAAAGGAGAACTTTCCTGAGTTGATTCCGCAGATTCTTGCGAGCCCATCGATGGATGACGAAGAGCGCAATTATTGGTTCTCGGTGCTCCCTATTATGTCACCAGATCAAGTGGGGGAACTGAGGGATATTCTTGCTAGCGAGCAGAAAAACCGCGCAAAAAAAGGGAAAGCCGAAGATGTGAAAATTGATGTGAAAGCGGTAGAAGCGCAGCGTGCTGAAAAACGCCAAGAGCGCAAAGCGCAAGAATCGCAAGTGGCTTCGGCAGAGAAGCAAGAAGCAGAAGATTTGTTGACGGAGTTAGAGGAGCTTTGAGAAACTATTTCTTGCGGAATCTATTGAGTTGTACTACATTTTCACAATTTCCTTCGTCTACTACTTGTGCACCCGCATTGATGATAGTAGCTGGCTTAGGCTCAAAGGCTGGTAGTCGCAGCATTGGGGGGGCTGCAGCTCGGGGTGGGTGCGTTTCAGTCATTTTGCAATCCAGAGTTTCGATATGGTCACGAGGTATTGCAAATGGCGCGTGCAGTTCGAGGTTGCTCTTAAGTATTTTTGCTAAATTGTCTGATTGTTTTACTCGTCTGACAATCAGGGCTACTGTATTTGCATCAAACATATCATTTTCGGGTTTTTGCATACTTCTCATGAATTGGTCCAGTAAATCTTGAAAAAGACGACGAGTGTGCTGGAACCGATTGGATATCTCTACTAGTTCACTTTCAAGAGTTTTATGGCTTCCTTTGACCTTATCTGCCTCAAGAGCGTGCGCCTGATCTGCTTTATTATAAGCTTCTGGATTGAGAAGCCGATGTAGAACTGATATCACACACTGATTTTGAAGATCTACCAAATCGGTGAAACCCATTTGAATGTCATGATTGCTTAATCGCGGGCGATTGCTATCCATGTGGGCGGGTAAAATTTAACTTATTATTATTTACTTTTATATTTTTGTCAACTGTTTGATTTCCGGCGACTCCTCTTTTCATGACTCCGCCGCCGCAGTGAACGTCGAAGTGCTTTCATTAGAATGGGTGTGTCGGCAGGCCACCCGTTTGGCAAGGTTTGGTAATTGCAGGATCATCACAGAATATCGACCACCACCTCAGGCACCCACTATTTCAGGGCGGAAGGTTGCACCTATGCCATCCAGTTTTTCTTTTGGTGGGTAATTTTTAGGCGGGAGCTTCTTCCATTGAGAAGGGAGCTTTGGAAGGGGTTTGATACTTTTCAGATTTCTACCCCCTCCACCCCCCCCTCGCTAAGGGGGAGAGTAATCACAGCCTAACATCTGGCGACTTAGGTTTGGCGACTGGAACGTTTGCAATTTTTTATTTGCTCTGGAACAATCGCCTTTGGCTCACTTTTTTCGCATATTCTCATGAAAACCGACGTAGTGCGCATTTTCGATACTAGCCTGCGCGACGGCGAACAATCGCCCGGCTACAGTATGACGACCGAAGAAAAGATTCGTCTTGCCGTGCAACTCGAAAAGCTCGGTGTCGATGTGATCGAAGCGGGCTTTCCGGCAGCTAGTCCTGATGACTTTGCTGCTGTGCAAGCTATTGCACGTAAGCTGAAAAACCCCGAAGTCTGTGGGCTTGCACGAGCAATGGAGAATGACATCAACGCTGTGTGGGATGCGGTGAAAGACGCGGCAAAACCACGCATCCATACATTTATCGCCACTAGCCCGGTGCATATGGAATTCAAACTCAAAAAGACTCCGGAAGAAGTTTTGGTGATGGCAGAAAAGGCGGTAAAACACGCCAAGAGTTTGTGTGAACGCGTCGATTTTTCACCCGAAGACGCGGGCAGAAGTGACCGTCAGTTTCTTAAAGAAGTGGTAGATGTGGCGATTGCCGCCGGTGCAGACGTGATCAATATTCCCGATACGGTCGGGTATTTGATGCCAGATGAGTTTGGCGACCTGATTAAATTTCTCATCACCGAATGCAAAGGCGGAAAAGATGTTATTTTTAGCACTCACTGCCACGACGACTTGGGCGTGGGTGTGGCGAATTCCCTCGAAGGTGTGGTGAACGGTGCGCGCCAGATCGAATGCACCATCAATGGTATTGGCGAGCGCGCGGGTAATGCTTCGCTCGAAGAGGTGGTGATGGCAATCAAGACCCGCCCAGATTTTTACGACCTCACAACGAACATCGAAACAAAGGAAATCATGCGCACGAGTACACTGCTCAAAAAGATAACCGGGCAGCCGGTGCAGCCCAACAAGGCGATTGTCGGGCGTAATGCCTTTGCGCACGAAAGTGGCATCCATCAGCATGGATTTTTGGCAAATCGCGAAACCTACGAGATTATGCACCCCGAAGATATCGGTTTGGCGAAATCGGATATTATCCTCGGTAAACATAGCGGACGCGCGGCGCTCAAAAGTCGACTCGCTGAACTGGGTTATGAATTCAATGACGAACGTTTGAACGAGGTGTTTACCCGCTTTAAAGAATTGGCGGATAAGAAGAAACTGGTCGAAGATGCCGACCTCGATGCCCTCATGCTCGGCGAAATCGGTGACCACAAGCTTTCCTACAAATTCGTTGATGTCGATATACACGCGGGTACACGGGTAAAGCCTTCTGCCTCCATTACGCTCGAAAATGACAAAGGCGAGCACATCTCAGCAGATTCAAGCGGAACTGGCCCTGTTGATGCGGCTTTTAAAGCGATTGAATCGATTGCCGGCGAATTAGGCACTCTAGTAGAATTTCGCATGGATGCGGTGACCGAGGGGCTCGATGCGCAAGCCGTTGTTTCGCTCACCCTACGCACACCAGAAGGCGCCAAATATTTCGGCCGTGCAGGAGACACCGATATAGTAGTAGCAAGCGTGCAGGCGTATTTGGACGCGATCAACAAATGTTTTTTAAAGAACGCATTTAATGATAAGAGCGGCAGGGGAGTGTAATCAAGCAATCTGCCGGTGCGGAAACAAGCAACAAGTTGAAAGCGGTTGAGAGAGGCATATTTTCTTGCTTCCAGATACATCGGTTTAGGTGCCATCCGATACTTCTGCTCTTGCGATGCCGAATTGATTTTTCATCTCATTTCGCAAAAATTCTAATTTTACCTTGCATTTCAATATCGGTCTTTGTTATAATAGCAAGAAGCGTTGATGGTAGCATGTGTCATCCCCGAATCTCGTTTAGGAATCGAAATTCATGAAAAACAAAATATTCGCATTTTATTTGGCTTTATGCTGCGTGTTTGCACCATTTTCTGCACACGCATTTTTTGATGAACCGCATCCTGCCATGCGCTCGATTACCATCGATGACAATAAGCAGCAATCGTACGTAATGAGTGAGCGTTATCAGTCTAAAAATCAAGATTATACCCCTTGGGGGTATTTTATCCTCGCGGCGTTGGCACTCTCGATCGTCATGCAGCGCAAAAAGCGCAAAGTCGTGATTCCTTGGAAAAGCGTGGAAGGTTGATTACGGATTCGATATTTCGTAGATGCGGTACTGGTTCGTATCGATTACTGCGGAATAATTTTCGGCAAAGTACTGTTCGTTTGCGCGATAATCATTTAGCTCTTGCCCGCCGATCATCACGTAATCGACACCATATTTTTCGAGGAGTTCCGGAGTTTTTTCTGTGCCAGCGTATATCGCCAGCATATCGGTGTACCGTCCTGCATCATCGAGACCGTATGTCCACATCCAGCCGCGGTAGCCGAGGAGAATGTTGCGGCCGGTAAGCCCCGTTATCCAGTTATTGACGCGGTCAGCTGTCAAAACTACATCCGTCGGCTCACTGATTTCGCGAAAGGATTTGGCGATTTCATAATCTGCTTGGGAATAGATGGTGTGTTCTGTGCGTTGCGGATTCACTTGATCTGCTCGCGCAGTCTCTACTAAACGTAGGCGAGACTCGGCAACATGGCCGGTGTGAATGCCGATTTCTAAAGCTCCACCCAAAGTGAGCAGTCCAACACACAACGTGATGATAGCAGCAGCAATCGCGCGTGGGATTTGATTCCATATTTGCTGAAACCAGGCGACGATTGGCACGATTAAAAACAAATACGACCAGGTGAGGATTTTGGTGTTATCCCACTCCCATGGCTGAAACATGACCAGATTGGCAATTGCAAAAATCACAAAACCGGCTACTACAATGGGATGCCGATAGAGTTTGGTCGACCAGGTAGTAAAAGCTGCAAGTGGTAGAAAAATGCTCCAGTTAAAGAGCCAAAAGAATATCCACTGCATGCTGTTGTGCAGGTGGGTGTTTGCAATGCCAGGTACGAGATCAGTCGACGAAAAGGCCATCCAGCCGCCATGCCAACGGATAAAACTCTCTGTAGCAAGGTCGCCGTGAAACATCCACAAATAAATGGGCAATGCAAAAAGGCCGGTAGCAAGCCCGTATGATATGATTTGTCGCCATTGCCACCAATGCATCGCAAACAGCACAACTCCAAAAATCGCCAGGGTAATAAACGAATGTACATGAATCACGAGCAAAGCGGCTGAAGCTGCACCGAGTAAACCGATGTGCCAATGTTTTGCTTGTTCACGGAGCCGGAGTAAAAAATAGATGATCGTCAGCATCCAAGGCATGCCCAGCAAAAACGCCCGTTGCGGCAAAATCTCACTCACGATGATGTTCTTCCAGGGAATGACCTGCTCGTAGTCGAGCGGTAAGCGTGCGCTATTACGGATGAATTCTGGAAGGTAATACCACAGAAGCAGCATGCTACCACCTGCTAAAAACAACGTGACCGCCAGAAATGACCAGACGCCTGATCGCAAAAAGCTGTTATAAAAAAGCCACAAAATAAAGAGCAGATAGAAGGTGGTAAGAATCGACGGCACCACAAAGGAGCCTGCCTCGTTCATGCCCAGTTTGATGAGGATTCCCGACAGCCCATCCATAGCGAAGGGATAGGTGAATCCCGCACCGTAAAAGAGGGGATGACTCTCGAACCAATCGCCGATCGGGCGCCAGGCAAAATGTCCGGAGTAGGCGAGATGCGCGCTCCAATCCGCCCAAACGTACTTGCCTTGGGTCATCAGATTGCTATCCTTAAAATAAAGCATCTTTGGCCATAGCCAGAGAAAAAAGATACCCCAAGTCGTGAATGTAAGCAGCAAGCCGAGCAGGACGGAGCGATGCGTATCGAGATACTTATAAACACTCCCTCGTGCGACGATTGGCTGTTTTTGTTTCTTCCGTTTTTGGTGCTTTTTCCCCACGAGTCTGATGCGATAAACGCGTACCATGTTGGAGGAATCTTGCGAGCAAAGCAAACAGCAAACAGGGGTGTCCCGTCAGATACACATGATCACAAGCTTAATCTACGTCATCCCTGAAAAAGGTGTGATTTTGGTGAGAAAGCAGCGATCTCGCAAGCAACAGAGTCTTGGTGTCGGTTCTGGAATTGCTTTGAAGCAACTTTGTAACGTGCTTCAGAACGTTTCTTACTTCTTTTTTTCTGACCCTAGAAACATCGAGAGCAACTCATCAGAGATTACTTTTTCACTGATTTTCTGCAACTCCCCTAAACTGATTTCACAAACTCAGGGCAGCAGGGATGAGACAATATTTTTACGCTTGATTTTTTTATTCTGGCACTCTAAACTAGAGAGTGCTAATTTTTCCAGAATCATGAATCCACAACGCTTTACCGAAAAGACCGCCGAAGCCTTTGCTGGCGCGCAATCACTTGCGGCTGAATTGGAGCATGCCGAAGTAAATGCACTCCATTTTTTGGCGGTGCTCCTCAAACAAGACGACACGGTGATTGCTCCGCTGCTGAGTAGTCTGAATGCGAATCCGCAGCAACTATTTACGGAAGTACAACAAACGTTGCAACGCGCGCCGCAAGTGAGCGGTGCGCAGCTTTCTATTGCCGGCGAGATGCAAACCGCGCTCGACGCGGCAGATAAAGAGCGCCGCAAATTGGAAGATGAGTATCTTTCGGTCGAACATCTCTTTCTCGGCCTGCTTGCTGCGAAAAGCAGTGCAAGTAAACTCCTGCAAAACTTGGATGTAAAACAGGTGCGCACCAAGCTCGAAGAGCTGCGTGGCGGCGAAAAAGTCACTGATCAAAACCCAGAAGGCAAGCGCGATGCGCTCAAGAAATATGCACAAGACATCACGGCGCTTGCCCGCATTGGCAAGCTCGACCCGATTATCGGGCGCGATGACGAGATACGCCGCGCGGTACAAATACTCTCGCGCCGCACAAAAAACAACCCAGTGCTCGTTGGCGACCCGGGGGTAGGGAAAACAGCGATCGCCGAGGGCTTAGCGCTCCGCATTGTGGCTGGCGACGTGCCGACAACGCTGAAGAACAAATCTGTCATGTCGCTCGATTTAGGCGCGCTTATCGCCGGCACCAAGTTTCGCGGCGAGTTTGAAGAGCGGCTCAAAGCAGTACTGAAAGAACTCGAAAAATCTGACGGCGGTATTATCCTTTTTATCGACGAGCTCCACACTATTGTCGGAGCAGGAGCTACCGAAGGCGCGATGGACGCAGGGAATCTGCTCAAACCTGCTTTGGCGCGCGGCCAGGTACGCGTGATCGGTGCAACCACCCTGGCCGAATATCGCAAATACATCGAAAAAGACGCTGCGCTCGAACGCCGGTTTCAGCCGGTTTTTATCGACGAACCGAATATCGAAGATACCATCGCCATCCTCCGCGGCATCAAAGAAAAATACGAAGTGCACCACGGCGTGCGCATTACCGATGATGCTCTGGTCGCGGCTGCCGAACTGAGTACCCGCTACCTACCAGATAGAAAGAATCCCGATAAAGCCATCGACCTGATGGACGAAGCGACCGCCGGCCTCAAAATGCAGATCGACAGCGAACCGGTCGAGCTCGAAAAACTCAGCCGCCAAGTGCAGCGCCTCAAAATCGAACGCGAAGGCCTAAAAAAGGAGAAATCGAAAGATGCCAAAGAGCGCCTCAAAGCCCTCGAGAAAGAGATCGCCGATCTGGCAGAGAAAGAGGCGAGCCTGCGTAGCCGCTGGAATGCCGAGCGCGAGGTCATCCACTCGATCCGCGACAAACGCGAACAGCTCGACCAGTTAAAAATGGAGATGGAGCGCGAAGAACGCAACGCCAATCTGCAGCGCGTGGCAGAGATCCGCTATGGCGAGCTGCCCAAGCTCGAGCAAGAGATCGCCGAGCTAGAGAAGAAATCTACCGAGCGTGAAGACGCTCAAAAAATGATGAAAGAAGAGGTGACCGAAACTGAGATCGCCGAAGTCGTCGCGCGTTGGACCGGGATCCCGGTTACCAAGATGCTGTTTGCCGAATCGCAAAAACTCGCCTTGCTCGAAGAGCATCTACACGAGCGAGTTGTGGGGCAAGACGAAGCGGTAAATGCCGTGGCTAATGCAGTGCGCCGTGCGCGCGCAGGTTTAAATGAAGCGGGCCGCCCGTTGGCGAGCTTTCTCTTTTTGGGCCCGACCGGAGTCGGCAAGACCGAGCTGAGTAAAGCGCTCTCGACCTTCTTGTTCTCGAGCGAAGACGCGCTGATCCGCCTGGATATGAGCGAATACATGGAACAACACGCTGTTGCCAAGCTGATCGGCGCGCCTCCTGGGTATGTGGGTTACGACGAGGGCGGGCAACTTACCGAAGCCGTGCGCCGCAAACCGTACTCCGTGATCCTCTTTGATGAAATCGAAAAGGCTCATCCCGATGCCTTTAATATCCTCTTGCAGCTGCTCGATGACGGCCGCCTGACAGATGCCAAAGGCCGCACAGTAAACTTTAAAAATACCGTCGTTATCCTCACAAGCAACCTCGGTTCAGACCTGCTGCAGACATTTTCTGAGACGTGGGCGCAAAAAACGGCACAGGGGAAAGCGTACGAGCAAGCGAAAACCGAGCGCGACCAATCCATTTTTGCGATTTTGCAGCGTTCGTTCCGCCCCGAGTTTCTCAACCGCATCGACGAGACAGTCATCTTCGATCCGCTTACCAAAGTGCAAGTGCGCGAGATACTGGATATTCATCTTAAAACTATCACCAGTCGCCTACAAGAGCAGAGAATCGGCCTCGAAATCTCGAATACAGCGAAAGACTTTTTGGCGGAACAAGGCTACGATCCGCTCTTTGGCGCTCGCCCGCTTAAGCGCGTGTTGCAGCGTGAACTGCTCAATCCACTCTCTTTGAAGATTGTAGAAGGGGAGTTAGCAGAAGGTAGTACGGCAAAAGTGGATGTGGAAGGGAAGGAGTTAGTGGTGAGTTAAGCAATGATTTTGTGTGATCGATATTGTGTGATCGATATTTGCTATTTCGCTGTTCATGTATAAGTCTGTATTCAAAATATTCCTGTTTCGGGTAAAAGGGAGAATTAATTGCATTCAATCCTTAACCCTGAAAAAATACCGGTCGTATGCAACCTCACGAAGAAGTGCTCGAATTTCGGCGCAAAACCTTTCATCTCGTCTGTGGTACGGTTATTGCGGCTTTACTCTGGATCGGCATTATCGATGGATTTTTGCTGGCTGCGGCTTCGTTTTTCTTGGTCGGCTTCTTTTTGCTGGTAAAAGAAAAACACGTGCGCTGGAGACTATTGCATCATATTCTGAGTCTGTTTGAGCGTGAAAAACACATCGAAGCTGCTCCGGGTAAATCCGCGATCTATTTTCTGATCGGTAGCACGTTTGTCGCACTTTTCTTCCCATTACACATCGCGGTCGCCAGCGTTCTCATCCTCGCTTTTGGCGATGCCATCAGCTGTTTGGTCGGCCACCATTTCGGAACTATCACCACGCCGCTACATCCGAAAAAGGCGATCGAAGGGCCGATTGTGGCAATCATCATATCATCTGTGGTGGCGAGCTTGTTTGTGCCGTTTCAACTGGCCTTTGCCGCCAGCACTGTGGCGATGATCCTTGAAATGCCGCGGTGGACGATATTTGGCTGGCATGTGGATGATAACCTGTTTATTCCGATTGTAGCTGCTGTAGTTTTGTCGGTTTTGGGAGCGTAATCAGCAATATTTACAAATCTGACATAGCAATCTGCAATGGTCTTGTTGCACAAATAAACATTAATGGCACCTTCCCCCTTTCCCCGC
>CAZLFD010000047.1:0-9922 GCA_964558715.1 uncultured Candidatus Peribacteria bacterium
GCTCTTTAGTACACTTCTTTTAATTATTGTTCAACTTATTTGTGCAACAAGACCGTTTTGCCGACCACGCTTTTTACCCCACTTTTGTACATGGAGAGAAGTGCATTGCGGGCATTTTTTTATTCATACGACTAAAAAAACATGCTTTAATATAGTTCTTCACTGGCTTAAAATACAAATTTACCACCCCACTTTTTTCCATTAACCCGCAATTGATCTATCGATATCAAGGTTCCTGTTTCCACCCAGATCTGACCCCTGCAATAGAATGAGGCATGTTGGGTTAAGCAGCGGCTAATTCCGGCTCATTTATTGATGTTGTATGGGTTTCTTTCGTCACCAATTCCCCCTCTAAAAAGAACGTCTTCGCGCCGGTCACTTTTACTTCTACTATCTCACCGATGAATTCTTTCCCACGTTTGCCGACCATAAAGTCGATGATCTTGCCTTCGTTCGTGTGCCCCTGGGCGATGTCGGTTTCCGCGTCTACTCGATCTACCAATACTTCCACAATTCTCCCCACATCGCGCAGATTACTCGCTTTGGAACTGATTTTCAGTACTTCATTTAGCTCGTGGTAGCGGCGTTTTTTTTCATCATTGCTCACATCATCCCGCCATTTGGCGGCTGGAGTATTTGGTCGTACCGAGAATTTACCGATAAAGATCTTATCGAATCCCACCTCTTCTGCTAGTTGGACCGAGGCTTTGAACTGTTCCTCCGTTTCGCCGCAAAAACCAACGATAATATCGGTGGTAAGCGAGATTTCAGGAATCCGTTGACGAGCGAGTGCCACCGTTTCTTTAAACTTTTCTACCGTGTAGCCGCGTGCCATTTTTTGCAGCATCGCGTTATCCCCTGATTGCACCGGCAGATGTAGATGGCGACAGATGTTGGCATTGTTCGCCATTACTTCGATCACGTCTTCGCCCAAATGCTGTGGATGCGGCGAGAGAAAACGCAGCCATTTTAATCCGTCTAATTGCGCGACTTCTTCCAACAACTCTGCGAAATCGGTGCGATATGGATTGACCCGGCGCTCGCCAAAATAGTAGCGGTTCACGTTTTGCCCGAGCAGTGTGATTTCTTTGGCGCCGCGGGCGATCATCGCTTTGCATTCGCTTACGATCTCTTCCCGACTGCGGCAAACCTCCTTCCCTCTGGTATGCGGCACGATGCAATAGGTGCAATGATGGTCGCAGCCGGTCGAGATGGGCACAAAGGCAGAATGCGCTGCTTTTTGCGTGGGCAGGGTTTCAAAGATCCCCGGAAACTCGCCGCCAAATTCCATAGGCACTGGAAAATAATCCTTTAGTAGCTCTGGCAGTTGAGGTGTATCTTCAATGCGAAACACTACATCTAGCGTTTTACAGCGGCGGATGAGCGGGTCGTAATCTCCCTTGATGCGTGAACTCGTTTTGCGTGCCATGCAACCGGTGATCGCGTTTACTACGTTGCCTTTACCGCGCGTCTTGATCATCTTGTGCAGCAAACCAAACACCCGATCCTCGGCATGTTGGCGGATAGAACAGGTCACGTAGATCACCAGGTCAGCGGCTTCCATTTCATCGGTCTCTTGCCCGCCTATTTGCAGCAATACGGTACGGATTCTATCTGCATCGTTGGCGTTCATCTGACAGCCGAAAACCGCTAGGTGAAAGCGCATTCTTCAATTGGTGACAAAAAAATATTCCGCCATGATACTTCATGTAGAGCCCCCTCTATCTCCCCCTATCTTAGGGGGAGAACCATTACTTGCCAAGTATACCGGAGAGCAGGCGCGAGAAAAGCCCTTTTTTCTGAGGATTACGCTGCCTGCGCCCACCCCGCTTGCGGGATTTGATGACATCTTTTAAGAGCGAGACATCGACAAATAGCGGATGTACCTTTTTGTCCATCATCTCGCGGAACTCTTTGCCGAGAGCGCGCTCAGTAGAAACGATAAAGACGCGCTTTTCGCGCTTCATGATCTCTTCGATCACCGTTGCGTAGTCGCCATCGCCGCTAAACAAGATGTAGGTGTGGTATTCATCGAGATTAAGGAGTAACTCTTTCGAAAGTTCGACATCAAAATCACACTTACGCCGCAATATTGGCTGATTGCGCATTTTCTGGAGTTTTTTCTCGGGCACATGTTCTTTGAGCGCATCCCAAAATGGCGACTTTTCGACCAATGTCGAAACATATTTTACTTTTTTTGAAATCACCTCGAAGCCGATTTTACGGCATTCTTCCAAAAATTCTACCGATTTTGGGTGGTCATCCTCTCCTGCGAACAGGCAAATGCGGTCGACATTCGAGTAGGTGCGCAGATAATCATACAGTTGTTGGGGGTCGATTTCACCCGCGCTGCCACGCATCCAGTTAAATACGTTTGCCCAGTCGATCAAAACAAGAGTCTTGCCCTGCAGGTGAAAGCGATAAGCCACTTCTTTTTTAGAGATGAAAGTGATAGAATTGTACCTGACAAATCCGAAATACGCGAATGAGTTCAACTAATCCGTTTGACCAGCAAGAAAAACTGACACCGCGCGAAGTGTGGTATGCCAATATATTGAGTGATTTTTGGGAGAACCAACTCAAGTGGGATGGTTTTGACGTCACCACCACGACACTGCTGGGCCAAGAGCATGTGCAAGCAAAGGCCAAAATATTTGCGAAATCGAAAGGTATTTTCGCCGGTCAGGAGGAAGCCGAGTTTATCATCGCCGAAGAAGAAGATGACATGGAAGCCAACTTTTTAAAACGTGACGGCGAAGAGGTCTTAGCAGGAGAAAAAGTGCTCGAGATTTTTGGTGATGCCAAAGGCCTCCTCAAGATCGAACGCCCACTGCTAAACTTGCTTTCGCGCCTTTCTGGCATCGCCACCCTTTCGCGTAATGTGGTAAAAATGCTCCCCAAAGGAGTCATGCTCTGCGCAACGCGGAAAACATTGTGGGGCCCGCTCGATAAAAAAGGAATCGTCGTCGGTGGTGCGTTCACCCATCGCTTGCATCTGGCGGATGCCGTGCTGATCAAAGAAAACCACCTCACGCTGATGAATGGAAACTTCAAAGCCATCGCTGAAAAGCTC
The DNA here is from genome assembly GCA_964558715.1 of uncultured Candidatus Peribacteria bacterium. GTDB lineage: Bacteria > Patescibacteriota > Gracilibacteria > CAIRYL01 > JBGSOV01. Next base: position 3,074 of record CAZLFD010000047.1, read on the forward strand.
AATGCCGAAAGTGATATTGGCGCCTTTTGGGATATCGAGGTTGAAAGCGAAAAGGAGTTTTATGACCTGCTGAACAATCTGCCGAAAAAACGCCCAGGCATTATTATGTTTGATAACTTTTCTGCGCGTGAAGTCAAAAGCCTGATCGCATCAGTAGAGAAGCCAGACGGCATCTACTACGAAGCCGGCGGTGGCATTACGCCGCGCAATATCGTCGACTACGCAAAAACTGGTGTCGATGCGGTGAATTCCGGTTTTATCACCAACGCTGTATCGCCCGTCGATTTCTCGATGCAATTGACCATCGCCCAAGATTAGCTGCTTTCTCCTTCCCTATGATTTCTGACCGCATGCGCGATCAGCTCGTTTCGTTTATGCAAGAAAAGTCTCAGATCGAGGCCGAATTGATGCAGCCCGAAATCGCTGCCGATCGGGAAAAAATGCGAAACCTTTCTATCCGTCTGTCAGAATTAAAAGAACCGGTAGAGTTGTTTGCTGAATATCAAACGTGGGAGCAGCAATATCACGATGCCGCAGAGCTTGAGAAAGACGCCGAATTCCGCGAAATGGCTGCCGAAGAAAAACTGACAGCTGACGCGCAACTCGAAACCCTATCTGCCACTCTGCAAGCACTCTTGCAGCCAAAAGACCCGAACGATCCAAAAGATGTAATTATCGAGATCCGTCCCGGAGCAGGTGGCGACGAAGCATCGCTCTTTGCCGGAGAACTGCTGCGCGGATATTTGCGTTTTGCTGAGACCGAGAGCTTTACCCCCGAGATCATGGAAAAGAATGAAACCGAGGGCGGAGGTATTAAAGAGGTGATTTTCGAAGTCCGTGGCAGAGGCGCCTATGCCCGCTTTAAATTTGAGGGCGGAGTGCACCGCGTGCAGCGCGTTCCGGTTACCGAATCGCAAGGCCGGGTTCACACTTCTGCCGTTTCTGTCGTGGTGCTCCCGAAGATCGAAGAGCAAGAATTTGAGATTAACGATGCCGACTTGCGCTTTGATGTGTTCCGCAGTAGTGGCCCCGGTGGGCAAAGCGTCAACACTACCGATTCTGCTGTGCGCATCACGCATATTCCCAGCGGCTTAGTCGTGAGTTGCCAAGATGAAAAAAGCCAGCTTAAAAATAAACTTCGCGCACTCTCGGTTCTGCGTAGCCGTTTGGCGGCGATCGAGGCCGAAAAAAAAGCGCAAGAAATGGGAAAAAAGCGCCTCGCCCAAATCGGTACTGGTGACCGCTCGGATAAAATCCGTACCTACAACTTTCCCCAAGACCGCGTGACCGACCATCGCCTAACCGGTGGTGTAAAGAACTTCAGCAATCTGCCCGGTATTATGGCGGGGGATTTTTCTGCTCTGGTCGAAGCTCTTACCGAAGAAGAATCGGCCTTACAGGCAGAAGGGGAGCAAGCAGGGAATAGCAATTGACAATCGGAAAGCAAACAGCAAACCGCGAACGGCAAACTGGAGGGTGATCAGCATTCTGCAACAAGGGAGGATTAGGTATTACGGCGCGGAGAGGAGCTTCCCTCTCTTATCTTCACTTGGAAGGTCGCTCAGACTTAAAGAGAGTTATGAGGGGGCCAAAGGGAGAGTTCTGTACTATCGTACGTGAGAAGTGGCAAGAAACAAAATCAATAACCCCCTCTTTGTCTCCCCCTTACCCTTAAGGGGGAGAAGCTCATCAACCCTACGAACTTCGATTGACCGCTCAGTTTGCGCTGCGCTACACTATTTGGGTCTGCCACCATAGCTCAGCTGGTAGAGCGGTCGCTTCGTAAGCGATAGGTCACCGGTTCAAGTCCGGTTGGTGGCTCCAGCCTTCGTTTTGCGAGTCGGAAATGGAAGGCTGTCTCGAGCTTGTCGAGGGACAAAGTCGCCTCTTTTAAAAACATCAGGCTTCCCAGTTCTGAAGATTATTGCTACACTCCGCCAAGCGAATCTACATTACCGTAACCACGCCGCCTTAGCTCAGTGGTAGAGCACCTCCATGGTAAGGAGGGGGTCTCGGGTTCAAATCCCGAAGGCGGCTCCAGCTTAGAAATATTAATTCTTGCGGTATGTTTTTTGGCTCTACATTGCGGCTTCCGATTGGTTCAAACCTCCTCTTTTCTACTAAATAGAAATCATTCGTTTTTTTCATAGCCTCAATAGGGAAATGTTGCACAATGAGAATGAGTTTCCCGATCGGGAAGAGAGAAACAGAAGCATGATGCGCTTCGTGAACTTCTACAACACCGTCAAGCCTCACAAGGGGATAGACAACTTGACCCCCTATGAGAAACTCATCGAATATTTCTATCGTTTTCCCTCAAAAGTGTAAAGAACGCGTGGAAATCTAACAAATACTGGTGCCATTTTCTCTTTGTGAAATGCATACGCTTGAGGCTTTGAATCATTATATTAAGCAGAATTTTTAGTTGCGGAGGCAAAAGAGCGTACTGCTCTGAGAATTCTTTTTCGTTGAGTGGCATTAAGTAGCATTAATAAAAATTAATTGTAGTGTATTTTACAACAAGAATATAGATGTTGCCTTTTCTTAAAGCTTTGATTCCATAACCAACTGCAACTGAAGGTAGAATCATTTTCTCTTTTAGTTGCCCTATGCCTGCATCACTCGCTTCACCATCAAAACGAACGCAGAAATATACCCACCTCTGTTATGCTGAGCTTATCCGTATTGCCGTTTATCTGGAACAGCGTATGAAGCCGATAGAGATCGCCATCCGCATCGACAGGGATAAGGCCACTGTCAGCCGTCTGCTCCGCCAGTACGGCACCTTGGACGAAGACGGGCACTGGATGCTTGATGCTGAAACGGCCTGGGAACGGCTCTGTGAGAGGAAACGATGGAGAGCAGGATACAACAAAGTGCTCGATAACGAGCTGCTAGAAGCCTTTGTCCTGGAGAAACTGGAACTCTACTGGTCGCCGGAACAGATCGCCGCCCGCTGGCATGAGCAGACAGCGGAATGTCTGTCACACGAGACGGTCTATCAATACCTTTACCGACACCTTCCACAACTGGTACGGCTGCACTTACGCCGCAAAGGAAAGCAATACCGTACCCAGCGAGAGAAGCAGGAAAAATACCAGATCCCGGAGATGCGGATGATCGGCGAAGGTCCAAAGCTCGTAGAGCAGCGCAAGCGGATCGGTGACTGGGAAGGTGATACCCTTATCGGCAAACACCACCAACAGGCGATCGTCATCAACCTGGAGCGCCGTAGCGGGTTGCTTTTGGCGAGAAAGATCACGCGCAAGACCGCAGAACAGACTGCTGATGTGACAAAAGCGATGTTCTCGGCAATACCTGACGATCTGCGTATCACCATCACTTATGACCAGGGGCGGGAATTTGCCTGGCATAAAGTCATCGAACAGGAAAACGCGATGACCGTCTACTTCTGCCGCAAAGCTTCCCCCTGGCAAAAAGGCTCGGTCGAGAATGTCATCGGACTGCTCCGGCAATACATCCCCAAGGGCACCGATCTGGACACCGTCTCGGAGGCGGACTTGCAAAAGTATGTCGATCTCCTCAATAATCGACCCCGCAACGTCATGACTTCAAGACGCCGCTAGAAGTCTTCTACGGCCTATCACCGGAAAGTTGCAGTTGATTCTGGAATGTAAGAAATCATTGTATTAAAAAAACTTCTCATGATATAATACTTTATTAGCACAAATTAATGAGCAATAGTAGATTTTACGAAGATGAGAAAAGGTATTTTACTCACAAGGAAGGATTGCTAGTTCGCAGCAAAGGAGAAAGAGAGGTTGCAAACTTTCTTTATGATCAGAAGCTAGAGTTTGAGTATGAAAGGATGATAAGCCTTGGAGGACAATGGTTTTTACCAGATTTTTATTTGTGTGACTGGGATATTTTATTGAGTATTTCGGAATCACCGAAAGTCGAGTATATCGCGAAAAATGTCTCAGAAAGAAAGATTTCTACACAAGATACAATATCAAGGTCATTGTCCTGGAGCCATGCTTATGGGGTAAATTTGGAGCTTATATTAGGGCTGGGTTTATGACATATACAAAACAACAGTTTCCGCAGGTTACGAAGTTTAGTTGGAGGAAATAGGTAGAACAAAGAAATCTCGGCATCTTCGTACAAATCACAAGATTTGGTATTAAGCATTATCTTGGAAGTGCTTATTAATCACTTTCACTGCAAATGCGATCACATTCCTCGAAGCAAAGAAAGAAATGAGTGTAATTACTATTAGTGCTATTGCGAATTTTCCGATGTTGCTCTCAAGACTTATAAAGGATCTTAATTCACTTTCAGTGTTGTAAGCATAAGAAAACAGATATGCCAAGCTCAAAAGGGTAAAAATTAGGATAAAATTTGTTACCCTAAGTTGACTCCTAATTTCTTCAAGATGTTCTATATTATCAAGCTTAAACTTTGAGTTTCGCTCTTTACTTTTTGCACTTAGTACTTCATAAGATTTTTTATCTACTTTTGACATTGATTTTTCATTTTCCATTCTTACTTAAATATCTTAGAATGTTACCACTTTTAAAGTTATTATGTCAAAAGAAGAAGAATTTAGGGAGCTTTTGGCAGAAGAGTTTTTTTCACAAATGGAGAAGGATCATCCCAAAAAAAATAGAGGTTGGCTAGTTAGAGAGGCTCGTAATCGTGCAGATCGTCATATTAAAGAGTATGGTTTCGTATGGGTAAAATGATTGATGCAATACCACTCACTGAAAGCATTATCCTTGAACTTCTTGGTTGTAGGAAAATTATTGTGGTACAGCCAAAGAAGAAAGTGAAGCAGAATGGCAAGCACACCGAGAATGCTTTTGATATGAAGGAAGAGAGTGGCGCTCACTCTTTTACTGTTTTTATGCGTCAGAATACTGAATTACCAGAAGACTTCTCGGTCGGCTGTGTATGGAATCGTTCGGAGGACAAAAGCTTATTACTTACGAGATATAATGGTAATCACGGAGAGCATAAGAATTTTCTTACAGGTGAGAAATTTGAAGGTTTTCATATACATACTTTTTCAACAGAGCTATACCAAATGGGTATTAGTCCTCTTAATAATGCAATTGTTACTGACAAATATGCTTCATTGAATGAGGCACTTTATTGTTTCTCGCAGGATCTAAACATAGCAAATGTGCTTGAATTCTTCCCGGAACTTGCACAAGGTAGTTTATTATGAAATTTATGGAACAAGAGTTAATGCAAGCATTGTCGGCTGGATTTCAAGAGCATGTAAGGATCAAAATGAGAAGACCTAACTTATACCAAGTGTTTTGTCCGTTTTATCATTCTGATGGTGACATGATGAATGTTTATGTTTCTCGGCAGGGCGACAGTTTTCTTATTCAAGACATGGGAACCACATTAATGCACTTGAGTTATGATTTCGATTTGAATACTGATAATAAGAGAAAACTATTTCAAGAAATTCTTGCCAACTACATGGTGCAAGAAGAAACTTCAAATCTGTACTTAATTGCCAATAGCATAGAGGAATTATTTCCGACAGTAATGCAACTTATTACCGTAATAACCAAGGTGTCCGATTTGAATTTCCTTAAAAAAGAAACTATTAAAAGTTTGTTTTATGAAATGTTCGATACTTTTATCGTTGAAAAATTCGAAAAGCACAACCTTGTTAAAAATTGGCAACCAGAATTCGACAAGAAGCAAGAATATCTTTCCCCTTATGCTTTTGTAAAAGATTCAAAAAAACCTGTTTCAATTTTTCCAATATTAAATGATGATCGATGTTCGGAAACAACTATCATATTGCTTAAATATGAAACAGCAGGTGTTCAAGCTGATTCTATCGCAGTTTTTGAGGATCAGACACAAATTAATAGAAAGCGTCTTGCACAACTCTCCGACACTGTAGGAAAGCAGTTTTCAAGCTTTGAAATGAATCAGGAAAAGATAGAAAAGTACATTTCTTCAGAATTAGCTAGGTAATAATCTTGCATTGATGGGTAGCATTCTTATATATTATCCTCTTGTCCAATAAGCCCTATAAAGTAGCTCCAGCTTAGAAATATAAATTGCCCATTCTTGCCATTAAAACGCGATGGGGATTACTACCTGAGGCGATGTCTTTTTTTAGGCATGCGGCGAGCCCGGGTAAGTTTGAAGTCGTAGGCGTAAAGCCAAACTGCTCGCCAAGCTGCAGCATTTTTTTATTATCTTGGGAGGTGACAAAAGCAAAGACTACTTTCTGAGAATCCGTATTCGAGAGGATTATATCTTGAAACATTGTTTGTATTGCACCTCGTACCTCAGACCAAACGCTGCCGATTTCGATAACAGGTTTTTCTCTTTGAATGAGGCGCAAGCTTGCCCTGATCTGACCCTGAGTTTGATCTCGCACTACATACACAAGCCCTTTACTGATTCCTTGTGAATATACATCCGGAGATACGGGAAGGAGGTGAGGATCGAGCTCATGCGTTTTTTTACTCAGAAATTCTGCATCATCTGCATGCGCTTTTTCAGTAACCAGATTATATGTAAGAGATTCGGTTCTAAGCATGAGATATAAAAAAAACCTTCGGGCGAGTCCCAAAGGTTTGCATGTTTTCGTATGTAAAAACTACTTACCCTTGGGAAAACCAAGGGCGGCGGCGGATAGCCGATGAAGCAGTTTTATTATTCATCAGCGGTAGTATAATGATACTATGTATAGTGTCAAGATGTATTGCTGCAGATTGCAACAAGAATCAGTATTTAGGACTTTCGGATATTGCTGTTGACCATATCTGGAACGAAGCCCCAGTTTTTTAGTCTTTAACTGAACTAAGCCCCAATTCTCGTGACAGATGAGGCAAGTCGCTGTCGGTAGTA
>CAZLFD010000048.1:0-8568 GCA_964558715.1 uncultured Candidatus Peribacteria bacterium
GGCGGGGAAAGGGGGAAGGTGCCATTAATGTTTATTTGTGCAACAAGACCATTGAAAGTTATAAATTTCAGTCTGAATACGGTCAGACAGTATCCGGATAACGATCCCATGATGCTGTTTCCTTACCATCCGCCTTCTCAAGAAGGCTATTATCTCAGCCCTGATCATCCCAGTTGGGAGACAGAAGTCAGAAGAGAGAAGGAAAAACTTGAGTGGCAAAAAGGGTACCTGGAATACAGATTAGCCAAAGCACGCCAGCGTGTCTGGAATGAGCGCATGAAAGATTGGTAGCATTGGTTAGCGCAATCCATGTTGATTGCTCTAATCCATTGCCAGAACGGGCTTACACCTCAAACCGGCGGTAGAAGCAACAAAATCAAGCGTGAGCAGCAATATCTCGTGCCTGGTTGCTTCCTCTTGCCACGTACACATACAAAACACCCCCAAAGGTGCCGCCTTCTGGGGGTGTTACTTCAGTGTCGTCTTCTTATAGTCTAAAACGTGAGGGGTGATCCTGAAGGCCTACCACTGACTGTGGCCATTGCCATAGGGCACGCCGTAGTGTTTGTGCTGTTTGCCCCAGTCGTACCAATCATAGCCGCCAGAGTAACAGTGTGCTTCGGCTTCTTCGAGTGCGTCTACTAATACGTGCAGCTCTTCACGGTACCAGTTGAGCGTGTTCCAGTAGTCTTGAAAGTAGGCACGGCGATCAAAGTACCAGTAGCCCCAGCGGCCACTGTCGCGCCAGACACGGTGTTTGCCGCGCATATCGCGTACCTTGCCGGCAAAATCGCGCTTCAGCTCGCTGATCTGGCCTTTGTAATCGTCGACCTTCCAATCTTCACAGAGGTTCTTTTCGTAGGTGTTGGTGATCCAGCACTCTACGTGGGCGCCTGGTTTCACATATATCATGCTGCTTGTTTTGCCCCAGTAGTTCTTTTTCTCCCATACATTTGCGCCAGAGCACTGCCATTTGCTGGCTTTATAATCGTCGGCTTCTGGGCTGTTAGTGGTTTCGCTGAGGTAGTATAGCCCCGGTGTTACGGCTTGCGGCCCAAGTACGGCCTCGTATGGAGGCGTACCGGCTGTCGGTGTTCCGTAACCCGAAATCGAGCTGGCACCGCTTCCGTAAGAAGTTGCCGATAACTCCCATTCGTCTGCACCGGTAGAACCACCGTCACTGTTATCGACAATTTTCTTCAGCTTGAGCGTGGCTGGTTCTGGGCACTTTTTGTTCCAGATGATAATCACCTTGTCGCGGGTAATGTTGCCCACGCGTCCCTTTTTGTCATCAATTGCACCCGGGTATTTGCGCATGGCGGCTTTTTCGGTGTTTCCGTTTGTGTAGCCCAGGCGCTCGTACTTGGCGCCGGCTGCACAACTAGAGCCTACCGTTTGGCCGTCGGCTTGTTCGCGTACTACGTAGGCACTGCCTTCTGGCACGGCGACGGTGTACATAAAGTCGTTGGCGTCGTTGAGTACTTCATCGATACCCGCTTGCGGCGCGCCGTCGATGCGATAGGTGGTTTGGAAGATATCGTCATCATCGGCTTTATCCATCGCCGGAGCTTTCCAGCGACCGTCGACGATATATTTGATGACCTTCACGTCGTGGGTCGGTACATCTGGGCAAGGGCGATTCCAAACGATCACCCATTTGTCATTCTGAACATCTTCAATGTTGACCGGTCGGGTCTTTGCGGCGGTAGGGTCGGGAACAAGGCCGTCGCCCCAGCTGTAACCGCCAAACTCATAGGGAGCACCGCCGGCGCAGGTTGCGCTCACTGCGATATCATCAAAGACTTCCGCGGTCGTATAATCTGCACCTCCAGGCACGGTTACTTCATACATATATCCGTTCGCTTGCTCTAACGCACCATCGCTCGTCATGAACGGACCACCCGCGTCGGCAGGGCGTTCACTGTCGGGCACGAAATCGCCCGGCCCGTTGATGTCGTAGAAGTATTTGAAGACTTTTACAGTGTAATCGTCCGGCACGTTGTCGACCGTAACTTCAATGACATGTTGTGAATCATCACCGCCGGCAAGCGGGTCACCGGTTTGGTCGGTATTGCCTGCGGCATCACGAGCTGCGAATCGAACGAGGTAGTCGCCGTCAGGATACAAGCCATTGGTCGTGTCCCAGGTGAAGATGGTTTGATCAGTAAAGTTATCATCTGGTGATGGATTTACATTGTTTTGCTCAATACGGTCAGCTGGGTTGCCAAAGCCGAGAGCAGCTGGGTAAATGGCAGCATTCCAGTTGCCCATGGCAACGTCTTCTTCAAGCGTACCGCGTACATCTACCACACCGCTTACCACGTCGCCATCAGCAGGATTCGTGATGGTCACGATTGGTGGAGTGGTATCTGGCGAAAGCGCGTTGCTGATTGTACAAATCGACTCTTCACCAGTTACAAGGGTAACGTTCCCGTCTGCATCACAAGCGCCGCCGTATGTTGGCGTGTATGGTCCGGGGTTCGTTTCGGTCACGGTGTAATCGCCGGCATCTAAATCGGTGTACATCACACCTGGGTCACCTGCACCTTGGTCTGTTTTCACAATACCGCTAGCATCACTCACTTCAATAGTGAAGTCATCGGGCTGTGAGAGTCCATCGACCACGGTCTTGATGATTGTGAGCTTTGTGACACAGCTTTCATTCCAAACAATAATGTATTTGTTCGAATTAAGATTTGCAAAGCCAGCACTATCGGTTTTGTCTTTCTTCTCTGCGCCGGCAATAGAACCGCTTTGGGTATATCCGACTAATGCGTATGGTTTGCCATCGGCACAAGTCGCACCTACGTTATCGCCATCCAAAAGCTCTTCGGTTACGTACGAAGCCCCCTGATCCATAGGACTAGTGGTAGCCGAATAGTCAGGTGCTTCCAGAGTGAAGTTTCCGCTGGTCTCATTTCCGTCGTTTAGGTTAGCAGCGGTCCAAGTAGATTCCATAGGAAAAGGACCTCCCTCTTGGGCAGGCGCACCGTCTATGTACTTGAGGATGGTAACGGTGTATTGCGGAGTAGGTGGAATATCATCGTTGGTAACCGTACATGTAACAATCTGCCCTTCTGTGAGGGTGATTTCGTCGTTAGAAACAGGCACTTCTACTTGTTGGTCATCTTCACAAGCCCAAGTACCCGTGTAACCAGCAGGTCCAGATTCAGAAAGCGCATAAGTACCAATCGGCACCCAAGCATCGGTTACCTCAGGGTCACCTTCGATTCCTTCAATAGTGACCTTTAAACCAGTAGCAGTTAATGTGAACTGGTCTTCTGTGGCTTGACCATCGTTATCGTTTACAACTTCCTTTTCGAGTGTAAGGGAAGCTGGCTCAAAACCGTTGTGCCAGTGTGCTTGATAATCAGCACTATTTAAGTCTGGAAAAACATCTGCACCATAGTTATAACTATTCAGAAACACCTCGCGGATGAATTGGTCACCCGCCGTTGCAGTGCCGACAAGGTTGCCATCTATATAGTAGTTATATTCCATATCAGCAGTGTTGAGCTTAATTGTAAGTGTTACCCAGGTGCCATAAGTAAATGGCGTGTCTAGGTTCGCTTTCCAGCCATTATTATTATCCCATATTCGGAAACCTTCGTGATCTGTTATGTTTCCTTGATTTGAACAACCCGGATCAGCGGCAGGTGCATTAAAATTTTTTTCGGTACATGGTTCACTATTTATAAATTCAATAATACCGAATGCATTCCATCCAGTACCTTGGGGTAAAGTACCTATTGGTACATTTGTGCCGTCATCATCGGCAACCCAAAATCCTGCACGCACAGCTTTATTCTTCCAGTCGGGGTCAATGTAAAGGTCCACGGAGACCTCTTGACCAAAATTATCAACCTGCCTTATGCCTTCCGTTCGTTGAAATAAGAGCGGTTGGGTATCCATGCTATCAATGCCCAACTGTGCAACATCGTCTCGCCCAAAGGCTGTCACAGATGTGCGACCACCCGTAGGTTCGTAGCGATCTGTAACCCATTCATTTGCCAACTCAGTCGGCGTAAATGGGTCTAAAATACTTGCCGCCGAGGCCGTTGCCGGGCCGGCGAATAAGAAGGTTGCAAAGACGAGCGCAAAGCCCACCAAATAGGCGGCCGCACTGCTTTCGCGGGTAAGGTGTATCTTCATGAGGAAGAGGGAGAAAGAAAAAAGTTTATAACATGTGTATCATGTGCCGACAAGGTTTAACAATCAATGCATTAAGATTGCACAAAGTCAAAGTAGATTTTATAAAAACACTTGAACAATTCTCGTATTCACCGAGAAGACTGTGCAACTAGGCAGAAAAGTGCACACCATAATTATTTATTATGCAACTATTTTAAAATTGAATGTCAATGTTTATTATGTCATAACACCAGTTGTACAAGAAATGTCGTCAACAATCATCCCTTTCTTTTGCGATTTCTCCTCTCTCTTGCTCATGCATAGATGTGAGAAATGCGTTTACTTGACATTTTTTTTGAAGTATTTGTAATATAGCCATCTGCAGATATTCTGGCTTCTTTATAGATTTTTTACTGATATATGAGAACTTTGGATATTACCCTCTCGCCGCAGGAATTCATGGGTTTATTAGACATAGTCGAAGTTCATGGCGGTAAGCCACCAGACAATGAGTCGTATGACCTTGCTATCGATATTGCGCTACGCCATACACTAGAGGCGATTCAATTCGAATGCAAAGGTTGGAAATATGCTCTTGGGCGTAACGAGCAAGGTCTTGTTCCGATACATTTTGCAGATATCATCGCCCATCTACTCATAGAACAATTGGAGCCAAAAATACCTGCGATAGACGATGAATATTATTGCCTCCCCCACACTGCGCAAATTGCAGGGCAAACCGCGGCACAGATCAACCAAGTACTAGGTCCGCTTTTTATGTTCGATACCCAACAAGACGATACAAGGTCAATATCGAGTGCCGCGAATGATAATCAAGATCTCGCTCGAAAACAAAGAGCTCCCGATTGTGTTCGTTTTGGGGTTCTTCTTGCTATCAAGTGGTACTTAAAAGTATTTCAAACGGCGAAAGCGGGGGGAAGTATCATACGCCAGCAGAACGACAAAATCGTTGATGCCAACGAAGAGCTTGAACTTGCGCCACCACAATCCAGAACTCTCAACTAAAAGAGAAGCAGATTGCATCTGAGCCTTGTAAAGAAAGAGGCTTCTTCACCGTCGCCGCCTCTTATAACAGACTCTGACGACGAACAGAAAAAACGATGCAGTCCTGCGGCAAAAGGCTATGCCGGTGATACATGGCGAGGCGGGGGCGCGAATGCCGCCAAACCAACATGGGCACAAACTATTGTGCCCCCTCTCTATAAAAAGGCGGGGCTCTGCCACACAAAACCAAAGGGCACGCTGGCCGCGTGCCCCCGACTGTATTTCTGTATACTTGCTGACGTTGTCACTTTTCTGCCGATTGTGAGAAAGCCAGCATGACCCTACTCTGCTTCGACTTTGACAGTAACCGTCACATGGCGGCCTTCGTACAGATGCACATCGACCGGATGCTCACCGATGGTTTTGATGTGCCCATCTGTCAAATGCACTTGCGATTTATCAATCTCGACCTTGGCTTGCTGTAACAATGCTTCGGCGATATCCGCTTCAGATACTCCGCCAAAGAGTTTGTCGCCCTTGCTTACCTTGCGGGTAAAGCTCAGCTCGACGCTTTCGAGTTTGGCAGCGACGCCCTCGAGATTTTTTACCATCTCATCGTGCTTGGCAATACGTTCGGCACGCACCGACTCCGATTTTTTGACTTCGGCCGGGGTGGCATACGAAGCAAAACCATTAGGGATCAAAAAGTTGCGGGCGTATCCCAGCGCCACTTTCACGACATCTCCACTTAAGCCGAGGCCTTTGATGTCATCTTTTAGTACGACGTTCATTCGTCTGTTGAAAAAGAAAAAAACTGTTTATTCTGCTCGCGAAACCACGGAAAATACCCCAGGGCAGAGGCATCATCTGAAAACTGCCGCGCTTCGCGAATGTAGAAATCGTTGACCAGAGAATAGCGATCGGGGATGACCGCCATATGATTGATGGTATTATTTTTCACCTTTTCATCGACCAACCAGGTGTAGCGAGGGGTAAACAGGGTGATCGCCGGTACATCGTCGATGAAGATGCCGCTCAGTTCTTGCAGATCGGTCTGGCGCTTTTCAGCATCGTGCGTACTGCGGATCTCTTCGAGCAGTACACTCGCCTTGAGGTTTTTCCACTCCGAAAAGTTAAAGCCTCCCTCCCCGACTTGCGACAGGTGAAAATACGGATACGAATCGAGGTTGTAGCCCAGATGTTGCGGCAAGATGATCAGTTCGTAATCACGCGCGCGTACCGAATAGCGAAAATCGTCGGCGTTCATAGGGCGCAGTTCGATTTCGATACCGATGTCGAGCCAGTCGCTCTGCAGCTGTTCGGCGATTTCACGCAGGTAATCGAACGACTCAAGGTAGGTAAGGCTGAGGCGTACATGCTTCCCATCAGCATCAATGCGATACACATCTGCCTTTTCATCGGCAGCGGCATGCACCGCAGTGGGCGAGACTTCAATAGCGACCGGCTCTGGTTCGAGGGTGATCTCGGGGGGGATCAGTTCATCGCGCGCGGCTTCGAGTGTCGCGGCATCGGCAGAATAGAAGATGGTGACACTCTCGCGATCGAGCAGTTCGCCACCGGTACCGAGAAATTCGATATTATATACATTCTCGCCCTGGTTAAGCGTGCCGATAGCCGTATCTGCCAAATAACTAAAGCGCCCGGTAGTCGGGTCGAACAGTTGCAGTTGGTAGCCATTGACCGTGACTCTGCTCGTATTATCGGGAATAGTGCCGATAAGGAAAAAGCGCGACTGGCTCGTAGCCGACCACTTTTTGTCGCTTGGCTCGGTCACGTAGACGGCATCTTGAAAAGCCGGGTTGGGTGTAGGCGACAGGGTGACGGCGCGCGTCGGTGTTTCGGTGGTAACTTCTTCTACAGGTTCTTCTTGTGGTTCGGGTGTTTTTTCGGAGCGGAAAAAGTACCCCGCTTCGCGCATCAGTTCGCCCGCACGGGTGATGCTGGTATTGACGATATCGGCCTGCGGCCACAGCTCGACCAAGGGGGTATCGACCCGCGTTGCATCGAATTGTTCTGCCATGCCATCGAGGTCGATGGCGGCGCGCATCGCCTGGCGGATAAATTTGGTAGTGAGTGTTTCGTCTTTCAGGTTAAAAAATACCGCGACGTAACGCGGCCCGATCACCTCGATCTTTTGAAAACGGTCATTCCCGCCGATTTCTTTGGCTTCTTGGGTTCTGATCGGGCGAATGGCATCGAGCTTATTCACATTCGCCAGCAGCTGCTTTTGATTGCCAAAAACCCGTAGTGAAATGGTCTCGACTTTTGGCGCATTCGGGTAGGCGTCAGGAAAGGCAGCCAAGCGCACCTCGGTAAATTCTGGTTGGCGAAAAATACCCTCAAAGCGGTATGGTCCGCAACCGATGGGCTCTTGGTTGAAACTATCGAATTCGAGCCCACTGACCGGCGTACCCACGAGCAAATGTTGCGGAAGGAGCCCGAGCGTAAAGTTGGTAAAAAAAGTTTTGCGCTTTTCAGGGATCGTAAAGCGCACTGTAAGATTATCGACCTTTTCGATCTGCACGTCGGCAAAGGTGTTTTTGAGGAAAGTATTGCTAAACTCCGGATGCTGGATCACATCACGATACGTAAACATGACATCGTCGGCAGAAACGGGGCGGCCATCATGCCAGAGGATATCGCCGCGCAAGGTGAATTCGTAGACCTCTTTATTGGGCGAAAGCGTGTGCGTGGCGAGATGGTCTTTGATCTCGCCGGTTTCGGCGTTATAGCGCATCAATCCCGCAAAGACAAGATTTACCACGTCTTCTTCGAGACCATCGGCAAACAACGGATTAAAGCTGTAATTCGGGTCGATCGTACCTACTACGCCCTCGACAATGCTCCCACCACTGGCGGGGCGCACCGAAGAATTTTCGACATAAAAAGCATGAATGATACCGATATTCGAAACAAAGAACATCGCGGTAAACACCGCCAAAAGCTTCTTTTCGAGGCCGGAAAGAGAGAGGCCGAACCGGTTCCGCATGGGAATTAGGTAAGAACGGGGATGAGAAAAGCGTTCAGACAAAAAGCGACAGCGAGCACGATCGTCGCCTGAAAGATCAGTTTTTCGGCTCCGCGGCGTTCAGAATGAAAACCGCCGTCAGAACCGCCGGCAAGCGAGCCAAGCCCGGCTCCGCGTTGCTGCAAAAGAATCAAGATCGCGAGCAAGATGGAGATTGCGACCTGTAAAGTGATGAGAATTGTTGCGAGTGTCATAAGGACAAAGATGAAAGGCACGTCGATTTTGTGGCAATTCCGCAAAAAAGGCAAGCTCTTCGATGACAAATGGCGAGAGCATCGGGTACTGTAGTTCTGCACATTAATTTACAGTGATAATTACAAATGACAAAGGTCTTGTTGCACAAATAAGTTGAACAATAATTAAAAGAAGTGTACTAAAGAGCT
>CAZLFD010000049.1:0-8510 GCA_964558715.1 uncultured Candidatus Peribacteria bacterium
AAGAAAAATCCTCTTCAGTATTCCATATAATATCTTTAGTTAGCAATCTCAAAAAGAAAATCTAAAAGCTAGCTCTGATATTCGTGAGGTTGGTCAAATGCCCGATAGTCCAGAGAAGGTTGCCGCAACTCATCGGTTTTTGCGAGCAAACAGTGATTTAATGGAAGAAAACAAAGAACACTTTTCTACCACTTCGGTAAGGTTTGTTTTTGATGCACCCGGCTCTGATAAAAATATAGAGGGCTTGGTTGAGGTCGATTCAGAAAAAGTAACTAGCCTAGTATTTGGCGAAGAGACACTTACAGAAGCCGGTGAAAGTGAGGTCACCGAATTTGCAAAAAATGATACGGAGAGGTTTATCCGTTTTTTGCTAGCTCGTCAGCTTGCAGAGACTTGGTTAAATGTAACGGATGAGCAGCAAAAACAATATTTGCCGAGCCCACAAGATTATGACGCAGTACTTGATTTAGCAGATTCTGATTTTTTGAGGAAAATAGTTGTTGTGGCACGGCAATTCGCCGGGCATTTTTATAAGAACAGTTTTATTACGACAATTGATGAAGATGTGCAAACGACTGGCTCTATCGCCGTTGCCGTTGGCTTGCGCCAAGTTGCCGAGCAGTTAAAGTTTGTCGGTGAGTTGATTGCCGAGCGTACTAATGATGACAAGTGGCTTGATCCTGAGTTTCTTACATCGAGCAGAAAATCTCCTCTTCAATTAAATAAAGAAGGTTATCCGATATTTGTGGATGCCTGGCTCACCAATGACCCGAAGACTTTTGAAACGACTACTAATACTGAACTTGCAGAATCTGCACTTCATGAATTAGATATATTAGGCGATGATTCCCAAGCTGCCTAACTCACTCCGCCGCAACGAAAGACTCCGCGCGCAGTGCGATGCCATTTAAATCGACCCCGCTCACCACGGCGTTTTTGGCGATTACCGAATTGCGCACGCTCGCATTGCGGATTACCGCTCCGCTTTCGATGATGGCATTTTCGAGCACGGCATTGCTCACCTGTGTATTTTGGCCGAGGTAGACCGAGCCGGTAAAAGTATTCTGCCCTTTTTGCTTTGCACCATGATCGATGACTTTGCTGCCGATCACATATTCTTGTGCCTGCAAATAGGCGGTAAAACTACCGATGTCGAACCAGGCTTCGCGAAAGCGAAAGTACTCTGCGTGTTCGCCGTTGGCAAGAAAGTGTTCAAAAATGCCGCCAATGTCGTCGTTGTGTTTGCGTGAATATTCCCCGATATCACCCAGTAACCGCTGCGGGAAGAACATGCAACCGGTACAGACGAGCGTGCTTTGCGGCTCTTCCGGTTTTTCTTGAAAGGCTTGTATTGCACTTCCTTCTCCGGGAACCACCACGCCAAAGCGTTTTGCATCCTCCGTGCTTCCAATGTCGCAGGCAGCGAGTAATGGGGTATTGCTGCATTGCTTTAGGAATGAATCGATATAAAAAAAGAAGAGATTGTCTCCCGCGAGTACGAGTACATCTTCATTTATCCCAAACCGTTCGATAACCAACGCCACGGCAGCGAGCGCGCCTTTCTTTTGCGCTTCGCCGGCGCTATCTTCAATAAACACTTCGATTTGGCGATGCGTAAAATCGTCTTGCCAGGCGGCAAAATCTTTCCCAAAAACCGCATTTGTCGAAACGATGATCGGCAGGTCTTTCGGCAGCATTTCGACCAAATACGAAATGATCGGCTTGCCTGCTATCTGTAGAAGCGGCTTGGCGGTATGCTCCGTTAACGGCCAGAGGCGCGTAGCAAAACCGCCGGCGAGAATGATCACTTTCATTTTTTGCCAAACATTAGCGCGACCATGCTTTGCACCAAAATCAGCACATCTTTGCCAAACGACCAACCAAAGATGTAGCGGGTATCCAGTTCGATTTCTTTTGCCAGATCATCTTTTGCTCCGCAGATTCGCTCTAACTGCCACGGTCCAAAAATCCCTGGTTTTACCACCAGTCTGCGGCGTTCGTGCAGCTTTAGTTCTTCGCGTTCTTCGCGGCTGCGCGGGCGCGGGCCCACCAGCGACATTTCGCCATAAAAGACATTCAAAAATTCCGGAAAGAATTTCAGCCAGCCTTTGGCGGTCTTGAACTCATACTTCCAAAACACACCATCATCCGGGCCGGTCGCCATCAGTTGCGTCCGCAGTTTTCTGCTCGCAAGTAGCGGGGAGCCGATAATCAAAACCAGTGTGGCAATAATCACATCCAAACTCCGCTTCCACATTTGCCCCCAACCAAAAAGCGGCGAAATGCGATGGCGCAAAAACGCCATGCCCGCGACTTCTTCACTCATTAAATTTTTGCGAAAGGCACCAAGTACTTCGGGCGCGAGCAAAAACTCCAAATATTTTCCCTCCGCAAAGGTCAGCAGATTAATGGTCTGCTCGCCGGCTTCGGTCTGGATGATTGCCTCGATCTGTTCTTGCTCGACCGTTTGCTCGAGCGCATCTAATTTGCCGAGCACTGCTACTCCCATTATTTCTTTTGTGCCACCTCCAAAGGGTGCGAGTATCGCTACTGGTTGAAACCGCGAACCGGATTCCTTTAGTTTACTGATGATCTCCGCCGCCGCACGCCCGTTGCCGATCACCAAAGTGCGCAGGGCGCTTTTCCCCTGGCGATGCCGCTTAATGGCAATCATCCTTAAGGCGGCATGAAAAGCAAAGAGAAATAATGCCGCAAGAAGCCAAATGTAGAACGGGATCAAACGCGAAAAGAAGATTTCGCGCTTAAAGAAAAAGATGAGTGGAAAGAGCAGCGCTCCGATCAATGCGACATTAATACAGATGCGCAGAATCTCGGCGTATGATTTTTCGCGCAGGCTGTACATGCCGAACCAAGCAAGCAGTACGAGAAAAATCGGCACAAAATAGAGTGCGAGTTGAAAATAGGGAGTAAAGGGAAAATCGCTGCTGACAAACTGCCCGATGCGCAAATAGTATGCGGCGAGAAAAGCAGCAATCACCAAAACGGCATCGACGGCGATTTCTAAAAGCCGATGGATGATGAGGGTTTTGGCATTTTTCATCTTCGCAATTGTGCCTGTTTCTCTGTCTTGCTGACAAGCTGCTTCAGCGGCTGATGCGATTCCCCCTCCCTGAGCTAGGAGAGGGGGGGGCAAAAAAAATTAAAATCGATATGCAAGGATTACAAATCAACCTCCTCCAACTCCCGCTATCCTAGTGGGAAAAAGCTCTGTGCCGTAAACCGTGCTCAAAACTCCTTCAGCGGCTAAACGGCGGAGTGAAAACTGGCCAGCGAAATTCTGATGGCGGTGATGTTTACCGTTGGCGCCGCGTGCGCGCTCTTTCCATTAATACGCGTGCGTCAGGCAGTTTCTTTCATTTCTTTTTCTTCCGCTTCCTCTGGCTTCATATCTTTTGTCTCTTTGGCGATCTCATTCAAATCATGCACGATCTCTTGCACTTCTTCTTCGGTAAAGCCGTGTGCCAGTGCACCTTCTTCTATCGTCTCGATTGCACCGATGTGGCAGGTCGAGCAGCCTAAGCCCCATTCAGTGAGTACTTCTACTGTCATCGGGTACAGATCCACGATCTCTTGCACGGTCATGTCGCCGGTGACAAACACCTTCTCTTTCGCCATTCTGAGAAAAAACTGGTAGAACGATTATCAGACTTTGCCGAAAAAAATGCAAACCACGCTCATCGCCGGAGTAGATGAAGCTGGGCGCGGCTGCCTGGCAGGGCCGGTGGTAGCGGGTGCAGTAATGCTGCCAAAGCGTTTTCCGAGTAAAATGCTGAAAGATTCAAAAACGCTTAGCGCGAAGCAGCGAGAAGAGTCATACGCTTGGATCATCGCTCACTGTGATTTTGGTGTCGGCGAAGCGAGCCATGCCGAAATCGACGAACTCGGCATCAAAGCGGCGACAAACCTGGCGATGCAGCGGGCGGTCACGCAATTATCCGTTCTGCCCGATTCACTCCGAGTCGATGGGCGCGATAATTTCCGTTTCGATATTCCCAATGAGCAGTTTGTTCACGGTGATTCGTTATATCCTGAAATATCTGCGGCGGGTATTCTCGCCAAAGTCACACGCGACCGCTTGATGCATGAACATGCCAAACAGTTCCCTGATTTTGGTTTTGAGCGGCACAAAGGCTATGGCGTAAAAATGCACTTGGAATTGATCGCGCAGCGCAAATATTGCGCTATTCACAGAGTTACATTCGACCCTTTGCGCACGGTGCTGACACAAAGGCAGCTGCTCGCCTAGTGCGTCATACCTGTTGTAGGCGTTGTTCTGGAGGAGAAACAGGAGTCACACAAGATGGGGGTGCGTAGTGGCGACCCATGTGGCCGCCCAAGGTTTACGGGCATTCACAAACTGTGCCCTACATACCCTTCGCGCAGAGTGAGGCAGATATGGACTTTTGCTGATCTTTCCCCTCGACTGTATACTTTTATCGTCTCTTCGCCACATGGAAAACACTGCCATCGCCATTTGCCAAAAACTCCAAAATGCCGGATACGAGGCGCTGTTCGCAGGTGGTGCTGTGCGTGATAGATTACTCGGTCAAATCTGCGGCGATATCGACATTGCCACCAATGCGAAGCCTGACGAGATCGAGGCATTGTTCGAAAAAAGTTTTGCCATCGGCAAGCACTTTGGCGTAATCCTTATTGAAGAAAATGGGCATCATTTTGAAGTCGCCACGTTTCGCAGCGATGGCGGATATAGCGACGGGCGCCGCCCCGACGCGGTATTTTTTACCGATAAAAAAGAAGATGCCCTGCGGCGCGATTTCACCTGTAATGCCCTCTTTTGGGACCCCATCGCCGAAACACTCTACGATTTTGTCGGCGGTGAGCAAGATATCACCGACCGCATCCTCCGTTTTGTCGGCGAGCCAGATGCGCGCATCAATGAAGATTTTCTCCGCATCCTGCGCGCCGTCCGCTTCAAAAACTCTCTTGGTTTTACCTATGGCCCGAAACTCGAAAATGCGATCCAGCAGCATGCCAGTCTGGTCGGACAAGTCGCCGCCGAGCGAGTAAAAGTCGAGCTCGATAAAATGCTCTTGCACCTCAGCCGGATCAACGCGATTGAAGACATGGAACGGCTTGGCATTCTTACAATCCTGCTCCCTGAGGTTGCGGAGCTGCGCGCCACACCCGATGCGCATCGCGACCGCGATGTGCTGCAGCACACGCTTGAATGCATGCAGCATTTGCCGCCCGAGAGTAGCATCATCCTTGTCTGGGCACTGCTACTGCACGATACCGGGAAGGCAATTACCCTTAGTCGCAAGGGTGATCGCAATCATTTTCCTCGCCATGAGGTCGCGTCTGAAGAACTCGCCAAGCAAATCGGCAAACGGCTCAAATTCTCCCGCTTCGATACCGATAAGATCGCTTGGCTCTGTAAACATCATATCCCCATTTACCAGGTTCCTAAAATGACACGGGCGCATCGGTTGCATTTTTTCGACCATCCTTTTTTTGAAGACCTGCTCCGCCTTTGCCGCTGCGATGCCTTGGCGGACGATGGTGACGACTCCCCGATTACTGCAATCGAGGCCGAATATCACGAAGCACGCGAACAGCGCTTGTTGCCACAGTTTCATCTGCAACTGCTTGATGGCGCAGAAATCATGCAACTCACCGGCTTGCCGCAAGGTGAGCAAATCGGCGTGCTGAAGCATCAGTTGCGCGAAGCACAAATATCTGGAGATATATCTACAAAAGAAATGGCAGAGAAGTGGATACGAGCGCAGACCTCTCTATGAATGACAGATTTCAAATGAAAAATTCCCAAGTTTATCCTGGTGGCAGCTATTCCACCCTTTAAGAGGGGAGGCTAAAAGGGGAGATATTGTGACTCATTTTTACCCCTTTCAACCCCCCCCCTTCTCTTGGGGGAGAGTATTTTTCTACTGTGTCGATTGCAAAGAATTCAATTCATATTCGGTCGGTGGTGGTGGCGGTGGCGGAGCCTCGGTGACGCTCGGTACATCGATCTGCGTTGGGGCAACTGGCGGTGGCGGAAGTATAGACTCTGTGGTTGTGGCGGGAATAGCTTCTAGCGGAATCGGTGAATCGCTATTTTTCCCTGACCCACCGTGTGATTCGCGAGGCGAAAGTGTAGTGGTATTATCTATGACATTTCGAGCGATTTCAAACGAGAAGCAGTGGCGTCCGAGCGGATGCTCCCACTGCTGATTCCAGTCGCCATAACCGTAGCCGGTCATTTCTTTGTCGTGCGTATTGTCGCGCTCAAAAGTTGCACACAGCTCGTATTCTCTGGTCGAGACCCGTCGGTATTCAAAACCATATTTCTCGAGCAATCGGGTATCGATATTTTGCCCATACTGAGCAGGTTTACTCATCAGTATTCCAAAAGATGCCGGAAGTTGGTTATTCGTACTGGCATAGCTCTCAACTGAGTAGTGTACATTTTGCAATTCACGTATGATGTTTTCATCGATTTGGCGTTGGCGGGCTTCGGTGGGCGTTTCAAAAATGGTAAACGCCCAAACAAGGGGCACCAATACCGCAACCCAATAAACTACTCCCCAAATGTTGTTCTTCCGGCACCGGATGGTGTCGGATTTGTTATTCATGTCGAGAAAGTAGTAGAGAAATATTCCACCGGCAATGGTGAATATCGTCAATGCTTTTAATAAAAAGCGGATTGTGATGGTGCCATCTAAATATTCATTTAACACGGCAATCAGATCACCTAAGGTCACCGCTACAGCGATGAACATTACAATATATGTCAACCAGCGACGCACACCCGAATCGGCATCGAGGTCTTTTTTTGAGATCGACCTGTTGATGAAGCGTGTTACAAAATAGTAAATGGGTGCCGCAATCACCAAGGTCGAAATACCGAATCTGACCGTACTTTGTGAAAAACCACCGTAACCGGTTTCTTGCGGATAGTAGAACTCGATCAGCTCATACATAAGTGACCCTACTCCTGAGGCCACCAATGCAAGAGCAAAAAAACTGGTGAGATAATAAAACGCTTGTTGCGCAGAGTGCTGTGTCATCTTTTTCTTTGGCGGCATAATCGTAAAAAATGCCTCCATAGCATCCGCCTGTTTGGTAAAAATTTCAAGTGGAATCCGTAGCAATCAGCAATTCGTCTCAAATGGAAAAGCAAACTGCAAACAGCAAACAGAATGGCCCTGATCCAGAAACGTAATTATCCATTCTAACTAATGCAGAGTAATTGCATCCTCAGTCAAAAAAACGAGGCAGAGCCGCGCAGCGTCGTTACGAGGTTTCTTATTATCGCAAGAAACCGAAGCAATCCAGAAAACAAACAAAAAATCCCACCCGATTCCGGTCAAGCCGGAATGACTCTTCCTCTCTTTTGCATATCTGCTTGCTGTGTGATAGTAGTTGGGATGGATAATTACACACAAACAAGATTTCCATTTTTCACTGCAATCCGTACACTCATCGATAGAAATCACTGTCCGCATGCTCGCACTCGAACTTCACAATGTTTTCGGCAAATATGCTGATGCTCTCGAAATATTGGGTGACAATCCGTTTCGCGTACGTTCGTATCGGCGCGTGGCACAAATGGTCGTCGAAATCGCCGATCACGACCTGCACACATTCTCAAAACAAGAGCTAAAAGCACTGCCGGGCATTGGCGAAGCAATCGCCCAAAAAATCATCGAATATCGTGATAACGGAAAAATCGCTACTTTCGATAGGCAATACGAGCAGATTCCTGCCGGATTATTAGTCCTGCTCAAGATTCCGCACATCGGCCCCAAAAGTGTGAATCACTTATGGCAAAAATTGGGTGTACATAATATGGATGACCTGCGACGTGTAATCGAAAACGGTGATTTAGAAAAACTCCCTGGGTTTGGCGAAAAGTCTGTTAAAAATATCCGCCATTCCCTCGAACTCGTCAAAAAAAGTGAAGACCGCATTCCCTATGCCGAGGCGAAAAAAATCGGCGATGCAGTCATCCGCTATCTCAAAAAATGCCCAGAAGTCATTCATGTTGAGATCGCCGGCAGTCTGCGGCGAAAAAAGGATTCCGTGGGCGATATCGATATCTTAGTCAGCAGTGTAAGCCCACAAATCGTTATCGATTATTTTGTCGCTCAACCGGATGTCGTCGAAATTCTGGCACGCGGCAGCACGAAAGGCTCGGTGCGCATCAGCTCATCTGGCCGGCAGGTCGACCTACGCGTGATTCCGCCAGAGAGTTTTGGCGCGGCTCTGCAGTATTTTACTGGCAATAAAGACCACAACGTCATTCTGCGCCAAGTCGCACAAAAGCAAGATATGAAGCTCTCGGAATATGGGCTGTTTAAAGAAAGCAAGAAAATCGCCGGCGAGACCGAACAAGAAATCTACGACACCTTGGGTGTGCGCATGCCGAGCCCTGAAGAACGGGTCGGCAAGAATGAGCTCGGCCACAATTGAGAATGGTCTTGTTGCACAAATAAGTTGAACAATAATTAAAAGAAGTGTACTAAAGA
>CAZLFD010000050.1:0-7619 GCA_964558715.1 uncultured Candidatus Peribacteria bacterium
GACACCATTCTTTGTGAGTGAAAGAAAAGTGTCACGAGAATTGGGGCTTAGAAGAAAACAGTAAGAGAAAGCCTTTGAATCTGTTTTGAAAAATGGTAAAATAATTAGATAAAATACTCACAAAAAATATGTACGCTGCTGAGATACTGGCGTCTGAACAGATTGAGATATATGCCGAAAGTACGCGAGTGCTGTTGTATATTTTTGGCGTTTCATTGGGCATTGCGGTATTTGGCGGTGTCATGAATCGCATCAATACTGCCCTCGCCGTCCGATCAAAGCAAAAAAGCTATAAGCAACAAAGTGTCGTTTTTATGAATCAGAGGAGCCATGAGGCTAAGGGCTTCAATGGCGGAAGCCTGCATTTTAATATTGCGAGCGAGAACAAGGTGATTGCTAATGCGGAATTACATGATTTGCGCGAATTCTTATTAAAACTGTCATTTCGAAGTCTTGAAGGGCGCCTGCGTGAAGTAGAGCGTTGGCGCAAAGGTAAGTTTGTCAGTGCCATGCTCAAAGAGTCGCTCAGCATCGTCATCAAAAGAATCGATAAAGACATCGAAACCACTAACACTGAAATCACCTTGCAAGAGGCACATGACCGTAAAGAGTATATCAAAGCCCTCAAGGCACTAAACGAAGCAGTCGCATTTGGCGAATTGGAAAGTATTCATCAAGCCGTACTCGATGGTGCTGCAGCGATGAAAGACTCCCCTCAAGACAATAGAATCGAGATGATTGATTTGCATCTGAATGCGGCGCATAAATGCATGGTCTTTGCTGAACTCGAGCAGGCAATTATATATTATGAAAAAGCCTGTGAACTTCAACGCGAAATCACGGGGCATCTGCATGAAAAATTCGCCGAATGTCTCAATGAATTGGGTTATGCTCATCACTTAGCAGAAAATCATGAGAAAGCCACGGCTTGCCACGAGAATGCGCTTACGATCTATTCCCGCACGATAGGGTCAGAGCGCCTAGAAACGGGCCTTACACAAAATGCTATTGGTATTAGTCTGGCGAGCAACAATGAGTTTGAAAAAGCGCTCAAACATCATTTTCATGCGCTCCCTATCTTGGTGAAAAACTTTGGTGAGCACTATCCTAGTGTGGCTGCGACGTATAGTAATATTGCGGTTGCGCTTAATGGTA
The DNA here is from genome assembly GCA_964558715.1 of uncultured Candidatus Peribacteria bacterium. Taxonomy (GTDB): domain Bacteria; phylum Patescibacteriota; class Gracilibacteria; order CAIRYL01; genus JBGSOV01. Next base: position 1,156 of record CAZLFD010000050.1, read on the forward strand.
GCGGACAGTATGAGCGAGCAGTCGAATATCACCAGAAAGCCATCGATTGCGATTTGAAATATTTTGGCAAAAACCACAAAAGTGTTGCCATTTATCAAAACCTGCTCGGGCTTGCACAATATCAATTGGCACATATGGATGAAGCGATTGCGAGTTTTAAAAAATCACTTGAAATTGCGGAAAAAGTCTTCGGCAACGAACATCCTACCACGGCGACGATCTGTAATAATCTGGGCGGCGTGGTCTACGCGACGGAAGATTATGATGCAGCTATCAAATACTATAATCGAGCGCTGAGTATCAATATGCAAGCATTTGATGGGAATCACGAAAACATTGCTGTAAACCTTGGGAATCTTGGTAGCGCCTGGAAGAAAAAAGGCGGATTTGCGAGGGCGATTGATTACTATAAAAACGCACTCGAAATCGAACTTCAGAAATTCGGTGAAATGCATGCGACTGTCGCAACTACCTATGATAATTTGGGCGGCGCTCTGCGAGGCAAGGGCGAGTTTGAAGAAGCCATCAAATATAAACAAAAAGCACTCGATATCAGCCTCAAGCTTTATGGAGAACATCATGAAAACATTGCCATCTGCTATAATGGAATCGCCAAGACATACGAAGCAATGGAAGAGTATCAGAAGGCGATTGATTTTTTTGAGAAGACATTGATGGTCAACGTGAAGCTGAATGGAGGGGATGATATAAATGCAGCACGGGCGTATATGAACCTGGGCCGGGTGATGAAACTGGCTAAGCAATATGATAATGCCCAAAATAGTTACGAGCAAGCGATTGCCATATACAAGAAATTGCCAGGAGAAGAGAGGCAAGTCATTGAGATATATGAGTATTTGGCTGATGTCGCCAACTCAAGTGGGAATGCGAAGAAAGCCCTACTTTTTGCCGAGAAGGCACAAGATTTGGCGATCAAGATCGATGACTCCGGCTTAGTCAGTCAGGCGGCAGCAATCGTGCAGAAAATGAAAGAACGTTTGGCAGTTTCGATGTAGCGATCATCATCAGGCATAAATCATGCAGATACTATTCCGTTTTTTGTTGAGTAAATATTTCGAAACAATCTTCCAGTTTATACGTTATTAGTAGTGGAAAGTTATTTTTTGCTTTTCATTCCTGTTGTCTCAATCTTATGAAAACAACTCGTTTTCACTCGTTCATTCTTTTCTCCCTCTTGCTTTTTCTGATACTTATGGGCTCAGGCGTGGCTTTTGCCGAAGAGCCAGAAGCGTCACCTTCTGCCTTGCCTGAAGTAAGTGTAGAGCCAGGAGCCACGCCTGAAGCTGCTTCTTCACCCGAAGCAAGTGAAGAACCTGAAGCTTCACCAGAAATGGAGGATGTTATGATGATTGAATGTACCGACTGTGCTGCTCAGCAAGCAGCAGCGCGCAATAAAGCAGACGATATTTCGGCTGCACAAAACAATATTCAAGCTATTAAAGATCAGATCGAATCTGATCTCAGCGACATCAGCATCACCACTGAAGAAGAGATCGATGCCGAATTCGCTTCTGCCATCGACGCACTCATCGTTGATTCCGGTTGTAGCACCGAAGCCGAATACGGCGATATTTTGCCGGAAATCGATGGTATTAAAGGATACCTCTACAATCAAATATTCTATTGCCCAGATGCAGCGTCGCTCGAAACGTTTATTGCCGCTGGCTTTAATGGCACTTTCTTGGAATGGAGCACCACATTCAATCCTGACAATACGACCGCATGGGAAGCCGTTTCTGAATCTTACCTGCAGTTTGAGTCAGATCTTGACGATTACTTTGCTATGCTGCTTGAGTACGGACAGCTGTTAAGCGATGCGCAAGATTGTGTCGAAATGATGCTTGGTTACCAGATGGAAGGTCAGTGCACCGACACGGTCATCGACCATGGCGATAGCGACATTCCAGAAGATTTTGAAGACGTTGTTGATTGCCCTGATTGTTCTGCCAACGCAACAGCTGTTGATGATATCGAAGCCGAACTTGCTGAAATCGAAGATGAGGTCGCCGCAAAGAATCAAGAAATCGCTGACTTGAATGACCAATTGCAGCAAGACCAGGCATTTGAATCCGACATCGAAGCCGCGATCGCTTCTGCCAATTGTGAGACCGAAGAAGCCTTCGAAGACATCACTATCAAATCCGGACAAGCTGCCGGTGTGATTTATGGCGTCATTTATCACTGCAAAAACGAAGCTGATGTCGAAGCCCTGATTGCCGCACTCGATGCCTTTTGGGAAACCAACACGGCTCCATCTGGCGATGAGACTTTCGTCGAGCAGATCAATGATCTACTCTCTGAAATCGAAACTTTGCTCGATGAATACAACGACGTGCTTGCCGACCTTGTGATGGCACAAGAAGACTACCAAGACTGTCTCGACTATCATCTCTCTTTACAAGCCGAGGGTTATTGTCTTGATGAAGAAGAAGTGGAAGATAACGAAACCGGTGGGGGTGATAACGGCGAAGAAAGGGAAGATAACGAAATCGGCGGAATCACACCTCCTTCAGTCGGGGGCAGCGTGACTATATCTGCTACCAAACGCCGTAGTGGCAGTGGCGGCAGCAGTGCTTCTCTTAACTACTGCGATTACACGATCTTCTCTGATATCACGCCAGTTCCGAATACGATGACCAAACAGCTGAGCCAGATCACCTTTACCGCGAAATCGACCATTAAACTCGATTCGATGCAGCTGACCGTTGCCGGTGAGGCGGTCGAGCTGAAGGCGACCAAGAATACCAATGGAAGTTATGCTGTTGTTGGCATGCCCCCGACTGCAATCAGCACAAACGGAAAATACCGCATTGAGCTTTTTGGGAAAGACGGTACAACTCCATCCTGTTCCCGTCAGCGTTTGCACACCATCCAAGTCGACTCCAGAATCGGAACCGTCGATGACCCAGATACCCCGGAAGATGAATCTGCCGGTATACCAAAAGAAGGCGACCTCTTCAGTGATGCGATCGACTTCAGTGATATTGGCGGACACTGGGCTGCAGAATATATCCGTAAACTTGCCAACCGCGGAATCGTTTCTGGCTATGGTGATGGTCGCTTTGGTCCGGATAACAACATCACTCGTGCCGAGCTGACGAAGATCGCGCTCGAAGCATTTGCTATCGGCAAGATGGATGTGCAGGAAAACCCATTCCTGGATGTTGATGCCGCACAATGGTATGCGCCGTATGTCGCTCAGGCAAAAACCCTAGCCATTATTGCCGGTTACGACGACGGAACCTTTCAGCCAAATAATTCTATCACTCGTGCCGAAGGCCTCAAAATTCTCCTTGGCGCAGCAAACATCGATGTTTCTGCTCATGCCGCTTTCGCTTCAAACTTTGCGGATGTCGAAGTCGGTGTGTTCTACACTGGCCATGTCAACTGGGCGGTCGAGAAGGGGATTATTAATGGCTATGGCAACGGCATATTCGGCCCGAACGATACTTTGACTCGTGGCCAACTGGCTAAAATCGCAATCAACTTACTCGAATATTTGAACCGCTAAACAAAGGTCGATAACAGGTCTTCAATAAAATCCATACCCCGCCAAGGTGGGGGATGGATTTTACGTTTTGCGCGATTTTTCCATCTACCGTATAAGTCTCTCGAAGAGCATGCTGACGCTATTTAATTAATGTGGTTTTTTCAATGAGCAAACGCCACCGGGGCAAGCGGGGCGGTACTCTGGTGCTTGGATAAGCTTGGCCTTGATAAGTCCGTAGTACATCTTGCAGCCCACGCAGATGCCAAAGCTCGTTTCGAACCACATCACCAACAGGCAGAAGGAGCAGACGGCGAGATTCACGCTGCCGCGGACATCGAAAACGAAGAGCAGCATGATCATAGTGAAGGACATGAGCAAGCCAATACTCCAGGCAAAGCGCTTTTGAATCGCACCCACGTATTCCGGAGCCTGGTTGCGGACGATGAACTCTGCGATATTGGAAACCGGTGAAAAGCGCGTTCCGATCACCACCTTGGTAAAGAAGTCGATAAAGAAGATGGCGACGACAATCTTGAGTGGCAGAAAATTTTGCTCAAAAAATGCAAGCGCGAAAGCGACAGCCCCAAATACCAGCATGATACCGGCACCGGCGCGTACGGTCCGCTCATTCAAAACCGGATACGGCGCCGGATCACCGTTGATGGTGAGCCCAGGAATGACCTGTCCGTAAGTGAAGAAACCATACTTTTTGAGGGTTTGCATCATGGGAAGAAAGAAAGAAATCAGTGTTTGACGAGTTGACGGATGACTTTTTGTAGTGGCCCGGTTTTTTTCTGGTGCAGACATTTTTTAAGATTCTGTTCCAGAAAGAGCACAAAAGCGTTTTCGACAGCGGCCTCCGCCGCTTGAAATTGGACCATTACCTTTTCGCAGGCTTCATCTTTTTCGATCATGCGGGTGAGAGCCTCAAGCTGGCCGGTGGCCTTTTTAAGCCGTGCGAGGACTTTTTTGTCAGTGATGTCTTTCATGAGACGCAATAAAGTCTGCTTCTATTATACCCCTAGGGGGTATACAAGAGTCAAGTATATCAACAAATTAATACCCCTAGGGGGTATATTTAAGTAGAGTTCATTCCGCAATGGCAAAGCCGTCAGCCGAAGGCTGACGGCTTTGCGAGGTGCGGTCGAAAAGGGAAAATGAAAGCTGATATTTTTGATTCATGTTATTAACAAAACCCGGACAGCCCCGCGGTAATCCAGAAAGAAACAAACATGTTTACGTGTGTGTCTGGATTGCTTCGGTCGTTTCACTCTCTCGCAAAGACGCTGCCGCGTTTTTTCTGCGCTGTCATTCCCGCCACCTACACGTGTTGGTCGATTAAAATCGGATTTCCATCCGGATCTACCACTACAAAACTGCCTGGCCAACTCTCACCATCGAGTGCTTCTTGTTCGGTAGCGACGCCGTTTTAAGAGACTTCTTTGTGGAGTTTTCGTACATCTGAGTAGTCATCCAAGGTTTCGCAGTGCTGATTCCAGCCGGGGTTAAAGGTAAGGATGTTTTTGTCGAACATACCCTGAAACAGCCCGATGACCGACTCTCCGTTTTTCATAATCAGATAGTTGTGCTCTACTTCTCCGCCGAAGACGGAAAGGCCAAGCTTTTCGTAAAATACTTTTGATGCCTGCAGGTCTTTTACCGCCAGGCTGATGGAGAACGCGCCGAGTTTCATGTGTTTGTAGAAAGCACTCACATGGTAGGGGAGTGCTGCATGATTTACAATGGGTTTTCTGTCACAGGTGGTTACTGCCGGAAGTTGGCGCGGCGCACTCTCCCCCTGAACAGGGGGAGTTGGAGGGGGTAGATATTAACCCCTAATTAATGTTTGAACTTCGAAAAAATACACAATCAACCTCCACTGATTTCAGTCCATTACTGTTTATCTTCCAGACCAAACGTTACGTAACGGGTGGTCTACCGACACACCCATTCCGGCGAAAGGTTATCTTCCTAGTAGCTTCTTCTGTTTGTAAAAAAAACTGTCAGTCACCGGAATGTAATCGTTCTGTGCCAAAAAGGTTAGGACTTTGGCGCGATCATAAATAAGATTAGGGTTACCTTTGTCGCACCAAATGATAAAATTCTCAGCTGCTCTCTCACTTGTTCAAATGCTTTCCATTTGTTGTATTCATCCCATGCAAAGTCTTTTGCACCTTCCATCACGCTTGGGTCTAATCCGCGAAAACAAACACGAAATGGCAGTAACCCCGATTCATTTGCCTCTTCATCAATCAGTTGCACGTAAATCATTCTCTAAAAAACATTCTGGATTGTATGCGAAAGTATAAATATTGTAATTTTTCTCTACAAACTAATCTTCGAGCTGAATATCAAAAAAACCGTGTCTTGGCGGCGACCTACTCTCCCAGGACCAAAGGTCCAAGTACCATCGGCGCTGACGGGCTTAACTTCTGAGTTCGGAATGGGATCAGGTGTACCCCCGTCGCTAGAACCACCAAGACACGGCTTTTTTGGGCTGTGCTTGAAATCTGGAGAAAACAATTACTTCATAATTCATTACTTTTTCTTATCTACCCTTTCTAGCTTCCCCTGCTTAGAGGGAGAGCAAAAGGATTCCTGATCACAGAAATTGTCTGTCAAAGAAAAAGAAGGAAATCACAAAAAAGAACGATTGACCATTAGTACTGCTCGGCTGAACATATCGCTATGCGTACACCTGCAGCCTATCAACCTCGTAGTCTCCGAGGGGTCTATAGGGAAAATTAATCTTGGGTGGGGCTTCCCGCTTAGATGCTTTCAGCGGTTATCCCTTCCGAACGTAGCTACCCGGCGGTGCCCTTGACAGGTACAACCGGTACACCAGAGGTTCGTCCATTCCGGTCCTCTCGTACTAGGAACAGCTTCCCTCAATTTTCCAACGAACATAGCAGATAGGGGCCAAACTGTCTCACGACGTTCTGAACCCAGCTCG
>CAZLFD010000051.1:0-7413 GCA_964558715.1 uncultured Candidatus Peribacteria bacterium
GCTCTTTAGTACACTTCTTTTAATTATTGTTCAACTTATTTGTGCAACAAGACCCATTAGACTTGCAGATTATACGTAAAGTCATTAAAAAGTCTTTACGAAATTTTTCAACAACATGCTAGAAACAGTACGAAGAAAAATAGACAATGATTTTCGCGGTGACCTTGACCCTCAATTGGTCTTCGATGCTGCACCCCCAGAACTTCGAGATCAAATAGCCAGAGCTCATGAGGAAGCGATTCTGGTTCTGGATCTGGCTGACAATGATGAGGGAATTTCTCCTGAAATTCCGGAAATAAAAGAAATGTTGGCTTTATTGTACGAAGCCAGAGAGTATGTTTTAAGGGGGATTGTAGATAACGGAGAAGCATAACTCGTAAAGCCGTCTACCCTTATTTTTCTTGTACCAATCTAGGGAACACACATACCGCTGTGTAAATCCTTTTTAAGCGGCTGGGTTCGCGCAGTAAACGCCACAGCCATTCTAGACCCGCTTTTCGGAATATTTGTGGTGCACGCACCTGCGTGCCGGCGACAAAATCAAAGCTTCCACCCACACCCATTAGTAAGCGAACATTCGGCAGCTTACCTTTGTTGCGAAAAATCCATTCTTCTTGTTTGGGTGCGCCAAAGGCGACAAAAAGTGCTTTTGCGCCAGAGGCATTGATTTTCTTTATGATTCGCTCTTCATCATCCGCTGTAGCCTTGCCGGCATCGGTGTCGACGATTTGCGCACCAAATTCACGAAATGCCTCCGCACATTTTTCTGCAACACCGGGTACTCCCCCCAACAAGAATATCGGTTCCTGCGAGGTCTGGCAAAATTCACGAAACAGATCTGAGCCACAAACAGGGGCGACAAAGAATCTGGATTTACGATGCAGAAAAAATCGCAGTAACGAGAAGAATCTATTCTTTTTTTCGGTATGCAAAAATTCACCGGCCCATAAAATGCCCATCGCATCGGGCACAGACAGATCGGCTTGTTGCAGCAGCTCGCGATATTCTGGGTGATTTCTTGCATACACACAAATCTCCGGATTCGGCGTCGTACAGACCGTTTGCACCTCACTCGTAGTCGCCTTGTGCATACGATCAAGCGCTTCATCAAAATCGACCATATCAAAAGGTATATCGAGCATAGTTATGCGCCTGGGTTTCTTGGCGACAAAACAGATATTCTTGCCATCAAGTACTGCCGCCTTCTTTCCGTCGACTACGGAAAATAACTCGATGTCAGTGAATCCCGCTTGTTTTAAATACGCTTGGAGTGATTTTGGTGAAAATGTGTGGTACAAACGTGGGAGCCTCTTTTCTCCCCAAGGGATCACCAAGTCTTCACTTTTCCACCAAAGAAGATATTTTGTCCGCCGCTTTGCTTGTTTACGGGTATCCACAAAGCGCTCTTGCCGCAAGTTCCATACTGTTCCCGTGAATATGCCGCCGGGCTTGAGCACGCGTATGGCTTCGAAAAAGACTAGGATTCGCAATTTGTGATTCGGCAAATGATGCAACACGGCTGTAGAAAATACAGCATCAAAACTGTTCATCGAAAAGGGGAGCGCCTCGACTTGGCCTTGGATCAATTTAGCATTCGTGTTTTGCTTTCGGGCATGTGCCAGTAATTCCACCGAAGCATCGACTCCGGTCACTGTTGCCCCCGCAGCTGTAAGCAAAGGAATGTTGCGACCATTGCCGCAACCCGCATCAAGCACCTCCATTTCTAGCGTGATCAACTCGCGAAAAATATCCGCTTCTGGCCACGGCTTTTCTCGGGTTTGTGCGAATTCCTCCGCAAAAGCATCGTACGAAGTCCGCTTGGTCAGCCAAAATTTGAGGTTGCTTAAAATTGCCATTCCACCCAACTATACAGCTTTCTTATGTTATACGGGAAATGGGAGTGAATCAAAATCATGTGCGAAGCATCCCACCTCCTCCTTTTGTGATGAAGAGAAGGTGCAGGTGGTGTTATGATCTTATGCTTTTTATCAGGAACCCCCTGCTCGATCGGATTCCGAGACACACTCTTAATCCTACTCTTTCACAAAGCGGGGGAAGTCTGCGCCCTACCCAACTCCAAATCACAAGACATATTTTTTCTCTTAAGGAGAGATTACTGTTTGTACCATTTGTGCAGCAGTTTAGCAAAATAATCGGCTTCGACATTCACCTTGTCACCAACAGTCAACGCAGCAAAGTTCGTCATCGTTAAAGTCGTTGGAATCAGGGCAATATCAAATTCTGAATCGTTACACGCAGCAATCGTCAGTGAAATGCCATTTAGCGTAATCGAACCTTTCTCTACGGAAAACGGTGCTACTGCCGGTGGGATATGAAAGCGCCAACGTTCGCCATCGCCTTCTGGCTGTCGTTTAAGTAGCTCTGCCGTTGCATCGACATGCCCTAAGACCACATGGCCCTCAAAGCGCCCCACGGCAGAAAGTGCTCGTTCAAGATTGATTTGCTCTGCAGTTTCAAGATTTGTGCGGGCAAATGTTTCTGGCACAATATCAAACCTCATCGACTGCTCGTCGAAATCGGTCAACGTTAAGCAGGCGCCGTTACAGGCGATTGATTGCCCAAGCGTAAGATCGATGAATTCGCGAGGTTTGCTCAGTACAAAACCACTTTTACTCCGCTCAACTACATTTGCCGTTGCTTCTACGATACCGGTAAACAATGTGGTAGGGGATTAAAACAGCGCGCTCTGAAAGGCCTCCTCCTTTTTTAGTCCGGCGGGCTTAGGGCTAAAATCAATCTTCATGCCCTTAAGGCGCTTGGCTTCAAGTAGCACTTTCTCGCTATCTGTTTCGATGACGATAAAAGGGCCTTTCACCGAAACGACTTTACCAGATACGTATTCACCAACTTCTAAAGTCGGATTATGCAGTGGCTTTTGAATGCGCTCAGCATCTTGCAAACGGAAGTACGAAGCGAATTCCAAAAACTCTGGCGGATTTTTGAGATGCTGCTCGAATTGCGGGTAAATCGCCAACACTGCAGGTAAGTGCTGTCCGGCGAGTTTTAATAATTCTTCCTTACCTTCTTCTGGTGTGACATGTGGAAACACGAGATCCTTCTTTTGCGAGCCCTGAATCTTATCCACCACTCCGGCACGTCGGATAGTCGTTTCCATCTGTCGAGCCGGCACACCCCATAACCCATCAGCAACAATGAGCGAAAAGTGGCTGCCTTGTTCGATCTGGCGCAAGTATCCTCGCGCACTACCCGAAACACCGACTTTGACAAGCCCTGCATCAAACATCGCGAAGTATACATAATGCGGTGCATTCAGCGTCTCGAGCTCTTCACCAGAAAACATCGAGGTGTTGAAGCCGTCGCAATATTGCGCAATAGGCATGCCTTCCTGGCGCTTACAAGCTTCGCATTTGCGCACACCCTTTTCGATTGTCGGGCAGGGATTCCATTCACCGTTTTTTTCGTAGCCCATGCATACTGTTCCATCAATGACTTCCATCGAGAGTTGCGCCCCAAAAGCAATCGGCTGCTCGATCATTCTTCCTTCGGAGTACATGCGAAAATAAGGGGAATATTCATCTTTCCAACGGAATTCATAGATTCGACCCTGCATAGTAAAAATGTAAAATACGCATACGCAGTCTACTAAATCAAGCCGCAAGTCACAAGAAAGAAGCACAAAGCAAGCGAGATAATAAATCTCTGTGACACCAGCTTCAAGTGAGGGTTGCAATTGTAAAAGCAGGGGTTAAAAATGGTGAAGCACTTTGCACATCATGAAAAAAGCACTTCTTATCGTCGGTGTAGCAATCGCAATCGGATCTGCGGGCGTCATCTTTCTCTCAGAAATTAACCCAGAGCGTCTGTGGGCAAATATTAGCTACAACACGGTCGATAGCTTTAAAACGTGTATCGAAGATGGGAACATAGTAATCGAAAGTAATCCACCCCGTTGTATCGCAGAGGATAATTCTGTTTACTACGGCTCGTATGGGGCCATGGATTTTTCTGAGCCGAAGATAACAGCGACTACTGTCCCGCTGGTTTCACCGTCACCGACTCAAATTTCTGGAGTGACAACATCGGCTGAGCACCCGCTGTCTAATACGCCACAAGCGACCGTAGCGGTAACTGCCTTACCGACACCGCAGGCAACCGTGCAAACCGCGTCTGCCTTTGATCCGCTGGCAGACGTTTCGATGGCAGATCTGCCGCCGAAAGTCGTACTCGATGTACCGTTTACGCCTCAGGCACCCAATGCTAATTGGGATCAACCCTTCGATGAAGCGTGCGAAGAAGCCGCGGTGATTATGGTGCAGTACTACCTTATGGGGGGTTCACTGAATGCAGAAATAGCGACAGATGCCATCATCCGTCTTACCGACCACAACCGTGAACTCGGCTACTCTGCGGATACGACCATACATGAGACTGCTCTTGTCGCCGAATCATATTACGATGTAGAGGCGACCGTTTACGCCGAGGATGAGGTCAGCATACCCAATATCAAAGCCTTACTCTCTACCGGTCATCCAGTCATTATTCCCGCTGCCGGGCGTCGCCTCGGCAACCCGTATTACAGTGGTGAAGGTCCGCCCTACCACATGCTTGTGATCATCGGTTACGAGGATGGTGAGTTTATCACCAACGATCCCGGTACCAAACGCGGAGCGGGCTACCGGTACGACCAGGATTTATTGGTAGATGTGAATCACGATTGGACTGGCAGCAAGGCAACGATTCGCGAAGGTGCAAAGCGGATGATGATTTTGAAAAAGTAGAAGATGCTTCAGGATTGTAGCCTGCACCACTATTGATTGAGGATTTACAACTAGAAGGCTCCTTAACGTTCTGCTGGGAAGCTAGTGCGATTCCGAAAGAATCCTTTTTTCAAGCTTACAGCTTGAAAAAAATTTGGGCGTTTACTGCTAAATGTCAGAATCTGAACATAACACACTCAAAGAGCTATTAATCGATGATAAGTTACTTCGAAATCCGAATCCCCATCGAGCGGGCGGTTCCAGCAATAATGTTGACTGCGGCTTCGATATCGACCGCATTTAGGTCTTCCATCTTTGTTTCGGCAATTGCTTCCAGTTGTGAGCGGGTAATGGTACCTACCTTGTCGACATGCGGGCGGGCGCTACCAGACTTGAGCTTAAGTGCTTTTTTGATCTGCACGGCAGCCGGTTCGGTCTTTACCTTGAACGAGAAGCTACGGTCTTCGTAAACCGTGATCTGAACCGGAAGAATCATATCGCCTTTTTCGCGCGTTGAATCATTGAACTGAGTGCAAAAATCCTGAATCTGGATACCGGCAGCACCAAGTGCCGGGCCGACTGGCGGAGCCGGAGTTGCTTTGCCAGCAGGAATCTGGACCTTGATGACTTTGGTTACTTTCTTGACCATTACGATTTACTCAAAGAAAAGAGGGAGGATTTGCGCTACCCGATCATTGTATTCACGTGCGAACTGCAATGCAAGCACTTTTGTCCCCGAACGGGTTACGAGGAAAATCATATTAGGGAAGTTTTTATTATCATTCAAGTAAAAATTTGCTTCACCACGAGTATTGAGTGATTCAGAGAGTGAAAGCAGCGAAGCCTCTTCTTGCGGAATCGAGGTAAACAGCTTCTTACGTACGAGTGAGAGCAATCTGCCGGCACTCATTTCTTCGGTTGGCAAAACGCGGCTCACCGTACCAATCATCTCCCCGTTTTGTTCAAAGAGGAATGTGACCAGATAAAAAGGGTCGACATACTCTTCGAGTTGCGCATGGCGAAAGATTGCCTTCGAGACGATTCCATCGCGTAGAGTGACATTCTGTTTAGCGAGTTTTTCCATATCAAAATGGTCTTCCGGAAGAATCGCCAGTACCTGATCGCGTGCAGCAGATTCAGTCGGAGTGGTAGGCGTGTTCGCATTGGGCAATATGATCGCTTCTTCTTTGAGCGGCACCGCCTTTTTGAACATATCTTGATTTAGGAGTATTTCCAGCGCCACGACGCCAGAAACAATGCCGAGAAGAAAAATACCTACTACGAGCCGTCCCACTTGTTGATGAAAAACTGGGTTGTATTGTAGTACATATTTAATTATCCGACAAATACACAGTTGTAAGTGATAAAGATTAAGCTGTAAGAATCACACCTCTTATGGCTTACGACTTACCACTTATTACTTTTTTTGTACTTGATTAAACACCAGTTCCATCGGTGTTTCACGTTCGAATAGCGTGACCAGCACACGCAGTTTGCCCTTGTCGGCATGTACTTCATCTACTACTCCTTCGTGCGTGGCAAACGGGCCATCGACGATCTTGACTATATCGCCCTTACTGAAATCAGCTTTGTATTTTGGCTCACTAATACCCATGCGTTTTTTGACCACACCAAACTCTTCTGGCGTGACCGGTACAGGAACATTTCCCGAGCCGACGAACCCCGTAACATTCGGTGTGTTTCGCACCACGTACCAACTATCATCCGTCACAACCATATCCACCAAAACGTAACCCGGAAAGATACATTTTTTACGTTGCACTGGCTTACCTTTCCGCAAAATCACCTCTGTCTCTTTTGGCACGACGACTTCAAATATTTTCTCTTGCATGTTCATCGATTCCATACGCTGCTCTAAGCCGCCTTTTACGGCGTCTTCGTACCCCGAATAGGTATGGATGGCATACCAGTTGCGGCCGGCCTTTTCATCTTGGCGGCCACCGCCTTTTTTAAGCTCTGACTTTTCGGCATTATCTTCTGTATCTGGCATCAATGGGTGAAAAGAAGAAGTTGATTCAGTAGGTAATCGACAAAGGCGATTGTAATCGTACTGGCAACGACAAAAATCGCGGCAATAGTACTGATGCGAATAGCATGGTTCTTGGTCGGCCATTGCACCTGGCGCAATTCGTGGATGGCTTCTTGAAAATACTTTTTAACTCCGGTCATGTGATTGGTCTTGAAAAATGCAAAAAAGAAATTGCCAGAAATTTTATCTTCAGGCAAGGGGAAAAGAACAACAGCAATCTGTAATTTGCAAACCGGAGGAAGGATTTTTTTCCCGGTACAGTCTCTCGCAGAGGACTATGCCGTTTTCATGATTGACGTCACAGTCCTAGCCGAAGACTATGCGGTCAAAATCTATCTAACCTCGTTTTCATCGATGAGCTTGCTTATTCTGAAAGCAGTTCCATCATAGTTAGACTGAACTGCTTACAGATTACACTCAGATCATGTCCGACTAATCGTTTACCACCCTCTCTGTCAGTAAGAAAGATATTGTGGAGCCCGTCTTCAAAATAATAGATGAGGTTTACACCTAAGTGTATCCTAGGGTACGCAATTCAACTCAGTGAGGTCTTGAAGATTGTGCACTCCTTTATTTCCACATCTTGGGTTCAAAACCCCGTGAACTTCAGTCCGATTGTAGCGT
>CAZLFD010000052.1:0-7193 GCA_964558715.1 uncultured Candidatus Peribacteria bacterium
GGGCGGGGAAAGGGGGAAGGTGCCATTAATGTTTATTTGTGCAACAAGACCATTCGCAATTAGGAATGTGATTATGGTGTTTGCTTACACAATAATCTTCTTGTTTGAATCCCTCATCCATCAGGCAGATGTTTGATGCCAAATTGCTAATTACTATCTCCTAATTGCCATATCAAAATCCTATCAAGCGCAAATACCAATTTACAATCTGATCACCTTTGAGCAGGGCGATCACCATACCAATCGCCAAAAAAGGCCCCAATGGAATCATCGATTTACTGTTTTTCTTGGTGAGTGCAACCAGTGGAAGCGAAGCAAGAGCGCCGATCAAATACCCGATCAATACCGCCAAGATTCCTGCTAGCGGCCCAAGAGCAAGCCCCATGATTACAGCGATGCGAAAGTCGCCTCCGCCGATCCACCCAGGGTCATCTTCTTCTTTGTCATCACCTTCTTTTGAGATAAGTTGTTCAAATTTTTTATGCAATAATACGACGGAGAGAATCAGCCAAGTGGGTAAGACAAGTAATGCTAATACACTGTTTTTGAGCGGCGTCAGCGATTTTTCATAAATACTATTCAGCAGTCCGGGTATAAGAACTTGTATCGAGAAAAACAAAAATAAGACTGCGGCTCCCTTTAGAGCGGTGAATATGTTTGGAATTTCGGGTGAAAGGGGGTAGATAAATGTCGTGATCAGCGCGATCAGCACTAAAAAGCGAATGGTCGGGAGCGAAACCTGATCGGGAATATCCATGTACCGGAGATCAGACAGTACGATAATGCCCAGTGTAAATACGATTATCAGGCGCCAGATCAAAAGTAATACATCGCCTTCTGGAGTGAATAATCCGACCAGGGCAAAAAGGGTGGCAAAGAACAGTTCTGCTGCGGGGTATTGCCACGATATCGAACGCGTGCAGACTGAACACTGCCCCAAGAGTAGTACCCAAGAGACTAGGGGAATATTCTCCCACCAACGCAGTTGATGTTTGCATTGCGGACACTCGCTGCGACCCCAAAGTAAACCTTTCTTCTTTGCCTGTAGCCGAAGTGAGATAACATTTCCAAAACTGCCAAAAAACAGCCCGGCGATGAAAAGCACGGCAGCAATCGGAAAGTTCATCGACTACGAAAAATCTGATCTATTCTATCGGGCGGAGCAAGCAGTGCGTCGGCCAATGCCATGGCGACCATCGATTCTGCCACGGGTACAAAACGCGGAGCGATGCACGGATCGTGCCGACCACCGACGCTGTGCTCTATTTCTTCTCCGTGCGCTGTTTTCATTTTTTGCTTTTGGGCGATTGTCGGCGGCGGTTTAATGGCGATGCGCAGGCAGATCTCACCGCCATTGGTGATACCGCCAGAAATTCCTTCTTTGCGTTGATTCTGCTCGCTCCCATACCGGCTCGCCACGGTTATGCCTTCGCCATATTCAAAACTGCGTGTCGTTCCGATCGAAAGAATCGCTTGTGCCAAATCGGCCTCCACTTTTCCAAACACCGGTGAGCCTACTAAAGCGGGAGGATTTTTCACGATTACCTCCACCATTGCTCCAAGTGAATCCTGATTTGCTCGCGCCTTGATGATCAATTCTTCCATTTGTTTTGCCGCCGCCTTATCTGCGCAGCGGATGATGTTTTGCTCGATCTCTTGCTCATCAAAGTCTTTTGCCTCTACATTTCCCACCTGGGTCACATGCCCGACGATCTGTGTCTGGCAACTTTCCATCAATAATTTTTTGGCAATCGCTCCGCCGATCGTACGCGATAATGTTTCACGCCCACTTTGCCGTCCGCCGCCACGATGATCGCGATGACCGAACTTGTGATGCCACGTCTCATCCGCATGCCCCGGGCGGAAGACCTGTTTGATCGCATCGTAATCTTTTGACTTCTGGTCGCTGTTGCGCACGATCACGGCAATCGGGGTACCGGTCGTCTTTCCTTCAAATATACCGCTAAGAACTTCTGGTGCATCCGCCTCGCTGCGCGGGGTTGTTACCTTGCTCTGCCCCGGACGGCGGCGCTTCAGCTCTTCTTCAATCTCTTCTACCGAAAGAGGAAGCCCTGCCGGGCAGCCATCGATTACAGCACCTAGCGCAATACCGTGCGATTCGCCAAAGGTAGTGACCCGAAAGTATTTTCCGAATGTATTCATTTCCATTGCAGTATGCCGGAAAGCAGCATGAATTGCTAATAGGCTTTCGTAAAAATGTTTTTTTGATACCGATTACCGATAGATTTCTCTCTCAACTCGATCATATGCTTGTCTTGTCACCTTGGTTGTAAGGCGGGCATTTTTGTTCTACGTATATCAGGTACACCATTTGCAATTTATTTTAAGTCAGTTTGCTCTTTTTCTTAACTTCCGCTTAGCTTGTAGCCGTCTTTCTGATTTATGCCCGAACTCCCCGAGGTAGAAACCGTACGGCGCGATTTGGCGGAAGTGATAACAGGGCAGCAGATTACTGCTGTGCAAGTGTTTGACACAAAGCTATCAATGTTCAAAAAGGTTGCTCAAAAAATCGTCGGTAAGACCTGCGCTCAGCCGCAGCGAAGAGGGAAGTTTCTCCTTCTCCCATTTACCGATTTCGGACATATTCTCGTTATCCACCTGCGCATGACGGGGCAGATGATCTACCGCAACAAGCTATCCGCTTCGCAGAAACAAGCCGCCAGTCGTAAGCCGCCTGTCGTTGTGGTTTTTCCTTTACTACCGGAAAAAACCGGCTTAGATGAGTCCGACAAATATATTTTTTTTGCCAGTGGGCATCCGGCGAAGATCGACCTTTACAATCTGCCTGATAAACACACACGTTTTCAAATCACTTTTGATGATGGCGGCGAACTCTTTTTTAACGACCAACGGCGGTTTGGCACTGCCGAACTGCTTGCACCTGCCGCAGTCGAAGCAATACTGCAACCATTTGGTGTGGAGCCCGGTTTGCCCGAATGGACACTCGACTATTTTACCGGTCTCACCAACAACCGCAAAACGAGTATCAAGGCATTGCTGCTGAATCAAAACCTCATTTTTGGGCTTGGCAATATTTATGCCGACGAAGTCTGTTTCCGCTCGGGCGTGCTCCCGACTCGGCTGGCGGGCGAGTTGACGAAAGCAGAACAGAAAAAGATTTTCGCGAATTGTGACAGCATCCTCAAAGAAGCGATTGAATGCCGTGGCACGAGTATTCGCGATTTTGTGGATGGCAGCGGTAAACCGGGTGGCTTTGCCGAAAAGCTGCAAGTGTACCAGCGCCAGGGGCAAGACTGCTTTGTGTGTGGTACGCCAATATCGAAAATCAAATGCGCCGGACGGGGTACGCACTACTGCAGTAAGTGCCAAAAATAGAACTGGGTACAGAAGACTGCATCTTACATTCCCAATCGTTAGCTCGTGGCTTCGCCTTTCTTCACCTGACACGGCGGGTAAAACACGACTTCAATCGATTATATTCGCTTTTCAAGAAGTGCATAATTGTTATTAAAAAATTATAATTAAATACGTCAATACTAAATTAGCAAAAAGGCCGCTTATTAGCGTTAAAAAGCAGTATTTCTATTGAATGCGGTAGTCAAAAACGGTATAGTACAATGATTAAGTAAACAGACAATGACTCCACCACAAAAAGCCACACCATCACAAACACGAGCGCAAGTTTCGGAAAAAGAGCAAACCGTCGAGACGACCGGAGAGTTTTTATTTCAGCAGCAATCATCTACCCCCTCTCGCCTAGGGGGAGAAACATCGCAATCTTTTCCTCGCGGGTCGGAGTGGCGTAAGTGGGATTTTGCAGTACGACCGCCACGCCTGCCAGTTGGCGACAAGGGTTTTGCCGCGTTCGCACAATCTATTAATTCTTCGATGGCGGAGGTTGTCGGCATTTTTGAACCGTATTCCGTTGCCGGCTATTGCGAAATCATAAACAGCAGTACGTGCAGCAAGACCTTGTTTCCGGTCATCGGTCTAAAGTCATTTGCTAATAACAAGGGCAAAGGCTTTGCGTTTCGTATTCTGCTCGACAACGACACACAATTACTCCCGCATATCGAAAAACTGCTCGATGACTTGCCTTGCCACACCACCGACGGGCAACGCGCGCTGCTGAAAGAGATCGATCCGACTGTCCGCGAGAGCGGCGAGGCGTTTGTCGATTTTCTCGAAGTAATCACCCGATTAAAAGACAATATCCACTTGCGGGGGAACTATCTTATCATCTTGCCGTATGCCAACCGCGGCATTGCTCCGGCAGAAGACAATATTTTTAGCGAAGGGCTGATCGACCTCGTCGACATGATCGATTCGGCAGACGCGGAGCACAGCAGATTCTTTCAATGGAAAAGCGATGTGCATGCGCCAGAAGTTGTTCGTTTATGGCTTAATCGCCGCAAACTGCCTTGCATCGCCGGGAGCGAAAAAGATGCAAGTGACCCGACTTTCGGCAAACTTACTGCGCCTGGCTCCCTCATCGAAAGCTACTGCTGGGTAAAGGCCGACCCGACGTTTGACGGCCTCAAGCAAGTACTGGCGGATCCTGATCGCGTCTACTTTGGCAAGCGGCCCGAAATACTCGCTCGGGTTCAGCAGCAGGGTGCACACTCCATCCGTTCGCTCGCATTCAATAAGGTCAGTAGTAATAAAGATGTCGGCCAGTGGTTTGACGGGCTCGATATTCCGGTCAGCAGTGAGCTTACTGCGATTATCGGCAACAAAGGCTCTGGCAAAAGTGCACTCGTCGATATACTTGGCTTACTCGGCAATGCACAATCGGGCGACTTTTCATTCCTGACCAAAGACAAATTCCGCAAAAAAAACCTCGCCGGTAATTTTGCCGCCTGCCTTACCTGGGCTGATGGAAGCACCAGCGAAAGCAAAACGCTCGATACCGACCCCGACATCACTCAACCCGAACACATCAAATACATTCCGCAGAACCATTTTGAAAAACTCTGTAACTACGGCGGCGATGCTTTTGAAGACGAAGTGCAGAACGTGATCTACAACCACCTTGAAGCAGGCAAGCGTCTGGGCACCAGCTCGTTTCGCGAACTGATCGCCAAAAAACGCGCCTTGGCAGATGAGACGATTGCCAGCAAGCAGCACCAGCTTACCAAGCTTAACAAGCAGATTATCGCTCTAGAAGAAAAAAGTACCGAAACCTATCGCAATAAAATCCTTCATCAACTCGAAAAAAAGCAGAAAGAGCTCGCTGCGCACGAAGACGTGAAACCGGCAGAAGTGGCGAATCCTGAAATCAACGATGATATTCAAAGGAGCTTTGCCGAAATCAGCGACCATATCTCGAAACTGCGTGAAGAACTGGTGCAGACCCAACAGACTATTACCCAGAAGCAAGCCGAAAAACAGCAGCTCGAACAACAACATGCTGACCTTAGCGCCTTTATCGCCAAATGGGAGAAGGTGAGCGAGGGAGTGGGGGATTGGAAAGCGCAGGGCAAGGAGTTGATGAAAAACGTGTTCGGACTCAATATCGACACCGTGGTGAAGTTTGAATTCCGCAAAGAACTCGTCGAAAAAAAGTTGGCGGCAATCGAAAAAACCCTTGCTGATATCGAGTTACAACTGGCGTTCGTCGAATCGCAAAATCCTTCTGCGGCTGAAAAGAAGAGTCTATACCTGCAATGCGCACAACTAGAGTCTGAGATCGACAGTAAGATCGGCGAACTCGATGTGCCGCATCAATTGTACCAGCAATATCTGACCGATTTAAAAGCCTGGGAAGACCACAAGCAAGCGCTGCTCGGTGACAAAAAGACGAGTGCAACCGTGCGCTATTTCGAAGGCATTCTCGATTACCTCGACAAGAAACTCGACGGCGACCTGCAAAAGAATTACGCCGAGCGCCGCAAACTTGCTCAAGACATCTACCAGCAAAAACGGGATATCTATGCGCTTTACTCTGAACTCAAAGCACCCGTGAGTTCCTTTCTTGCGCAACATGCCGACCTCATCCGCGATTACAATATCTCACTCGATGTCGACTTTCGCATCAGTGGTTTCGCGCAGTCAGCATCCGCATTTATCGATACCGCCGTATCCGGCACCTTTCAGGCGAACCCATTGGAGCAAATCTCCGATATGCTCCTCGAAACTGACCCAGGGAACAAGCAAGGCCTTATTGCTCTACTCGACAGCATTATCGACGGATTGCAGTTCGCCCGCACGCAGAAGAAAGCGGTGCGCAAATTCATCCATTCTCAAGTAAAAAATGGAAGAGTACTCGAACTCTACGATTATCTCTTTGGTCTCGAATACCTGCAACCGGAATACGAACTCCGGCTTGATGGTAAGCCACTCTCTGAGCTCTCTCCGGGCGAACGCGGATCGCTCTTGTTGGTCTTTTACCTGATGATCGACAAAGACGAAACACCGCTGATTCTTGACCAGCCCGAAGACAACCTCGATAACCAAAGTATCAGTAAGATTCTCGTGCCCTTTTTGCGCCGCGCCAAGGCTCGCCGCCAGGTGATTATGGTAACGCACAACCCAAACCTTGCCGTACTTGCCGATGCCGAACAGATCATTCGCGTGCGTATTCACAAAGACAAAGACCATCAGGTCGAAATCGTCTCTGGCGCTATCGAGAACCCAATCATGAACCGGCATATTCTCGATGTGCTCGAAGGTACCGAGCAAGCGTTTACAATGCGCGGAAGGAAGTATACGTTTAGTGGGAAGTAATTCCTTACTTTTTGTCATTCGAAACTTGATTCAGAATCTTACTCGAACAAAATAATTGGAATAATTTTCAAAAAGCGGTAAAAATTGAAGAAACCTTAATGTTTACGAACATAATGGAAATCCTACTTCTATTAATTGCTGTCTTGCTGACTGTAATTTCCTTTTAATTGAAAAAACTCCTCGCTTAAAATAGAACCAATCCACCATTAAAATTTGTCCGTAGAAAGAACACATTGAAGAATATTGATGTGGGTGCTCTGTATTATACTGATTCATTACCCAGTATTTGGGAAAGAGGCGGTTTATTTTACCGCTACAGGTAACCGGGATTTTTCACATGCACAGTTTGCTTTGTCCTTAAAAAATCGTGACAAGGATGAGGAAAAAGAATACTTGATTCGGCTCGTGTCACAAGCACTTTACAAAAAAAATTGAGATTGCTAACTAAAGATATTATATGGAATACTGAAGAGGATTTTTCTTCT
>CAZLFD010000053.1:0-7180 GCA_964558715.1 uncultured Candidatus Peribacteria bacterium
AGACACCATTCTTTGTGAGTGAAAGAAAAGTGTCACGGGAATTGGGGCTTAGAAGTAGACGCGCAACAGCTTTATTGACAAAATAGAAAAAGAAGTTTAAAAAGAGCTAAATTCTTCCACTTTCAAATGCGTAAAAGTGTTGTGATAACAGCGATTTTCCTCAGTACACTCTTCATCATCGGTGGTGTGGCACTCGGTGCGCAAAATTCCTCTATGAATGCTGCACAAGACGGTATTGATATCGCTGCAGAAATCAGCGTAGAACCAATCGTCATCAGTGCCCAGGCAGGTAAGAAAGGCTTCGATCTGGCGGCAGATATCGCAAATACTTTTTTGCAATCATCATCTCTAGCCGGTAAATGGGGTATTGCTTCAGCGCAAGTCTTTGCCGAACCAGATGCCTTGTTCCGCGGGCGTTTTGCCGTTGAGCTTGATCTGCTGAAACGCCTAACACTGCTCTCGCGACTGGATGTTTGGGACAATCTTGTTGGCGTAAACAACAGGGTTGAAGTAGTACGCCAGCTCGAGCGCGATTATGCCGACGCGCTCTCTGCAGGGCGCGGTGCGAAGGAGCAGGTCGTTAGTGTCGGCAATTCGGTGCAAGAGCGAGCAGATATACTGCAACAAGAAATCGACACACTAGAAGAAAATTTTTTCGCTTCAGTCAATGACTTTCGTGCGCAAGATGCCGATACTGATTTTCAAGATTTTGTCGCCAAGAAAAAACAACTAGTCGCCCTCAGAGCGGAATTTGGTCAATATAAAGCGCTGAATGAACGCTTTAACGAACTTATTCCGCTTGTAGCTCGCAAAGCAGATGCCATCAATAAAAACCGAGATGCTTTGATTGAGGGGGTTCAGGTCGACAAAGATACGGCTGTACGCGCAGGGGTTGTCCGTGAAGTGGAATAAAACGAATTGTCAATAAATACGGCCGTCAAAAATTACAAATTTCAAATGACAAATTTTTAGCAGTTAGGATTGTCCTAAGCCCTCATGCGACTTGCTACTGGTGACTAACAACTTGATGCTTGCACCTTGCCCCCTTGAGTTTTTTCCTGAAATCATCCACAATGCCCCCGATATTTATATGGGGCGTATGTCATTGAAATTATTTTCCGCAATCCACGACTGTAAAGGCGAAAGTGCTGCCGTATTTTTCCATGAAAAAAAGACCGACATCGGTACGGTGTGGCTGTTTGGAAATTTGCCGTATACGGGCGAATCGGCGCATCAGATTGAAACTGAACTCAAGGTATTGTTTGAAAAAGAGCTCTTAGGTGTTTTTTCTGAGGAAGAAACGCACGAAGACCGCTTTGAAGCAGCACTGAAAAAAGCAAACACCTATTTGGCCGCGAATATCGGTGAAAAAGCCGAAGATGTCCTCCGTTCAGGAGCCTTGATCATCGGGTATCTTACAGAGAGCGAACTATTGGTCTCTAACTATGGCCAGGGCGAGGTATTTTTGATGCGCGACCGCAGCTTGATCGAGATATCTGAAGGCCTCTCCCCCATCAAAGTCGGTGGCGAGTTCTTTGCCAATATCAGTAGTGGCGATCTCCAAAATCACGACAAACTTGTCTTTTCGACCATCCGTTTGCAGCGGTATATTACAGAACGCCAGCTGGCAGGATATTTGGAAGATGGCGTTACTGAGGCGATGGAATCGATTTCTTCGACGATGGGTTCCGCAGAACCTGGTACTGTGTTTTTGGTCAATGTTAAAACAGCAGATACCCTCCCTCTGCCAAACATGGAAGGCGCCCCCGAAGGAAAAGCGCAAGATACAGAATTCTCACTGGAATCGCTAGCACCACAAGTTGCAGCTTTCTTCAAGCGTTTTACCGGTGGTCGTCGCGCAAGCGCGCACAACAAACCGTGGATCATCGCCGGTGTGGGCGCAGTCGGTGTTTTGCTGATTTTCCTTTTTGTGAGTTTACTTTCAGGTGAAACCTCAAATCCAGATTCATTGAAATACGAAGAATTCATCAATAATGTCGAAAAAGAATTCTCTATGGTCGAAACCCGCTTGCAAGAAGGAAATGCCGAGCAGGCGAACCTGATGCTGAGTCGAATCGAAGAGCGTGCACAAGAGATGCTGCTTGACCGTGTAGAAGTAAGCAATGCCGAAACTATCTTGCAGCTTGTGGGTGAAAAGCGCGAAGTCGTGAATCGTATCATGCGCATAACAAATCCTGATATCACGAGCGACCTACAAATCGCCAAGGATGGAGTAGTAACAAAGGGACTCTTCTTTCTCGGCAGCGAACTGTTTGTCTACGATGCGACAAACCTATTCCGCATTCTTCTCTCTGGTTCTGACCCAGAAAATCTCGGCCTGCTGACGAACGGTGAAGTCGCTCTGGGAACGGCGTTTCCCAGTATGAATGAGCTTGTATTTGTGACGGAATCTGGAAGCGTCGTCGAGTGGAGTGATAATCAAACCAGTTCTGCGGTGACAGCAGACAGCACATGGAAGCCGACTATCGATATCGCTCCCTTCTCAAAATTTATTTATTTTCTCGATCCGACCGGCAATCAGATATGGAAGTATGAACGCCGTGACAGTGGCTTTACCGTTGCTGAAGGCTGGATTACCGACCAGACCGATATCTCTGCGGCTATCTCTTTTGCTATCGATGGCAGCATTTTTGTGCTTACCAGTAATGGCGAGATCTTTAAATATTACCGAGGCAGTCGCGTAAATTATGATGTCAAAGGTACACCTGGTGGCCCTCTTGCCGGTGATATCATCTTTACCGATGAAGACAACGATGAGCTGTATGTGCTTGATAAAACTAGCCGTTCTATCTACGTGTTTGGTAAAGGCGAGAACGAAGCCGTGTATAAAAAGCAAATCGTCATTGAAAATACCGAAGCGCTTATCGATATCTATGTGCGCGAAGGTCGGTTATTCGTGCTCGGTGAACAGAAAGTGTATGAGATAAAGCTATAGCAATCAGCAATCTTATAAAGAGAAAAAGAATAGATAAGCTTAATGCCTTACGATTCATCGGAGTCATATTCTGAAGTGGTGAGTATGTTGTTTTCTAAAAAGGGATAGGTGTAAGTTTTTTGGGGTCTAAAAATTCAGTTTTATGCAGTTGCAAACTGACTTAAGCTGAAATCATTTTTTTATGATAAAAAACGATGTCCAAGATGTGGCTTAAACACATGTGCGATCATGCTTTACACACCAGCGGTTACGCTAAGCAGCTGCCTCACTGGCAAGAAATATGGACGTACTCTTTACCTTTGAGCGGCTCCTACCAGATACCATGCTCCCGAACACCACTAATTCCCTTGATGGTTATTTTGGTCATCTTAAGGTAAAGCTGAATGTCCTCCAGGGGGCATCGAAAGAGATACTGTTGAAAATCACTACCTCTCTAATCTTTTTGTAAAACAGACCCCAAAAAAACTACACCTGCCTAAAAACAACTGTTTTTTTACAGAAACAAAAAGAAGGCTCGCAACGTGTTGGGCTCAGAAGATTAAAGAGTGCCTTACTGCTTGTTTCCTGCAACTTGCTTAAAACACTTCCTCCTGAATCGCATCTTTGCGGATGCGTTTAGTGCGTGATTCCAAGCTTTCTAGTAATGCGACGTACACACGTTGAGTGATGATATCGCGCTCGAAGAAATCCATGATCAGGTCTTTTTCAAGGTTCAAACAATTCCTTTTGGTCAGATAATATTTGCGCGATTTGAGGAATTTTGTAAATTCGCGCTCGAGCTCGAGCTGTTTTTCTTGTGCGTTCAGATGCCATTTTTCGTATTGATTCCGCACAATATTCAGTACATGCTCTTCCATAAATAAATTGTTCTTTTCCAGTTCATCTAGATGCTTGATCACATTCCAGGCAGAGATACGGCGTGCGCGATAGCGTTCGTGTTTTTGGATGATCAGGCGACGTTTCCAACCGTTTAAAATCCGCTCGATGATCGTAAAACGAGCGATACCTCCCAAGAGATTCTTATAACGATGCTCCACATGCTTGATGCGTTTTGCAAACGGAATCGGCGAGCGCGTGCGCTCTTGCTTCTCATCGAACAGCAGGCGCTCGCGTTGGCGCTCGATACTGTTACTCAGTTCCGAGAGGGTGTGCTCCGATATTTCCTCCGAAGCAAAGAGTTGATTAAACACCTTACGCTCTACTCCCAGACAGTGCTTGCGTAAGATGAGCAGTAACTCATGTGTGGTAAAGGTCTTTTCTTTATGAAAAAGTTCTTTGATTTTTTTGTTCGCTTTATCTTCTGCCTTTTCGTAGTTCTTGACGATATTGCGAAACACATCTTCACTCACATACCCCTTACGATAAATCCGATCGAGGTGCTCGCGCATGGTATGGGCGACCAGCACATGACTCTCTTCAATCTCTAGCAAGTCGACAGGCGTAAAATTCATCAGGCCAAATTTTTTCAGCAGCCAGCGGATCGTCGTGGCATTAAAGACAAAGAGGAAAATAATTACCGTTACCGTCATCGATTGCA
The DNA here is from genome assembly GCA_964558715.1 of uncultured Candidatus Peribacteria bacterium. Taxonomy (GTDB): domain Bacteria; phylum Patescibacteriota; class Gracilibacteria; order CAIRYL01; genus JBGSOV01. The sequence goes on from CAZLFD010000053.1 coordinate 4,494, forward strand.
ACAGTTGCAGGCCCGGAAAATCCGGCGGCAACAAAAGCAGCATCACCACCGCCAGAGCACCGCGTAATCCACCATGAGCGATCATCACTTGCCAGGAAAGCGGCACAAGAAATATTTTTCGCTTGGCAAAAAGATTGATAAACGAGAGTACTGGAATCACCGAAGCAAAACGGGCGATAATCACCACGCCGATTGCCGCTACCGAGAGCAGCCAATACTCTGACGCTTCTGCACGAATCACTGAAATGCCGATCAATAAAAACACGAGACTGTTGACGATAAACGCCATGTGATCCCAAAACAGCTGCATCGACTCGAGCACGCTTGGCGAGATTTTATTGCGTCCGTAATTCCCTAAAACCAAGCCGGCGACAACGGCGGCAATAATCCCTGAAACCCCGATATACTCGGCGAACAAAAAAGTGGAGTGTGCGAGAATGAGTACGAGGGTCATTTCGACATTGCGATTTTCGCGCACCAATTCGACCATTTTCGAAAACAGGAAGCCGCTGAAAATACCAAATAACGCTCCACCAAAAACCATAAATACAAAATCCCACACAGCGTGTACTTTCGAAATCGACAGCTCTTCTCCCACCATGTCCGACAAAAAGAGCGCCAGTAGAATATTAAAAAGCACCAGTGCCGTGCCGTCATTAAACAAGCTTTCGCCTTCCACAATAGTACGCAGACGTCGCGGCGCACCGACTTCTTTAAATATCCCCAATACGGCGACCGGGTCGGTGGCTGAAATTATAACTCCAAAAAGCAGCGCAATAACCAGGTCGACGCCAAAGACGTAGTGCAGTAAACCAGCGATGATGCCAACAGAAATGAGCACCGAAAATAATGCTAGTCCGGTAATGTGTACAAAGGCATGGCGCAACTGTGTAAAGCGGATATTGAAGGCAGATTCAAAAACTAGTGTCGGCAAGAACAGGTAAAAAACGACTTCCGGCGAAAGCGAGAATTGACTGAGGCGCGTTAAAAATCGGTTCCAAAAATGCTTCAATTCTCCTTGCTCCGGTAGAATCTGTGGATCGAGCCAAGAACTACAAAAGGCCAACCCGACTCCGGTGATGACCATTAAAAATGTAAACGGTATACGCGTCTTATTGCTGACAAGCTGCATCGCCGCACCTATCAGCAGAAAGGTGAGTAAAACTAATATGGTAAAAAACACTTGATGTTCATGCATAAGCACTGACAAACGCACCTGTTGGTAACGGTAGACCTTTTTCTTTTTTCATGCAAAGTGATTTCTCTTTGAAATCGTTAACAGCAAACGGGAATTGTGCTATTAGTATTATTTAAGAGATTGAGAATCCTAGCTTATTATCAAACATCTAGATTGAGATACTTGCCACGCCTCTGTGCTATGCGTCACAATGGCGCATGCAATTTTCTAAATCCGATGATGACCGACGCCGATTATTTTTTGCAACACTTAAGCGAAGCAATCGGCGATGTCGATCTCGCTGGATACACAAAATCGCATTCTGGAAAAGTGCGTGACACTTTCGAAAAAGATGCTACTCGCATCCTCATTACTACCGATCGCCAATCAGCGTTCGATCGTATTCTCACGACGATTCCTTTTAAGGGGCAGATCCTCAACCGCATTTCGGCTTTTTGGTTTGAACAGACGAAAGACATCGTTGCCAATCACCTTATCGCCGTGCCAGATGCGGCTGTTTCTGTAGTGCGCAAAGCCAAGGTATTTCCGGTCGAATTCATCATCCGTGGATACATGACCGGCAGTACCGACACTTCGGTATGGGTGAATTACCAGAACGGCGCACGCGAGTATTGCGGCGTTTTGCTGCCCGAAGGCATGGTCAAAAACCAGCCGTTTCCCAGAGCCATCATCACGCCAACGACCAAACCCGAAATAGGGCACGATGAACTCGTCTCTCCAGACGAGATCATTAAGCGTGAGCTGATGACTGCAACAGAATGGGAACAAGTTGCCGATTATGCGTTGCGTATTTTTGAGCGCGGGCAAAAGGTAGCCGCATCGCGCGGATTGATTCTCGTCGATACTAAATTTGAATTCGGGCGCGATGCAGACATCGGCGAAATCTTGTTGGTCGACGAAGTACTGACGCCAGACAGTTCACGTTATTGGATGCATTCCACATATGCCGAACGCTTTGCTGCCCAGCTAGAGCCACAAAGCTTTGATAAAGAATTCCTCCGTTTATGGTATCAAGAACGCTGCGACCCGTATCACGACGAAGAGTTACCGACTACGCCAGATGACCTGCGTGCCAAATTGGCAAGTATTTATGCCGAGGTCTACCAAATTATCACCGGAACAGTATTCGTGCCCGAGCTTGGCGGAGCAGCACGCATTCAGAAAAATCTAGACAGCTTCTTTGCTTCACAGTAAGATAGCTTTTGCGCCTAGGGGCATGATGTCAATGGTAGCATGGCGGTCTCCAAAACCGCTCGTTCGGGTTCGAATCCTGATGCCCCTGCCAGTTCTTCGTTTTGTCCAGCAGTGCGGGAAAAATGGAAGCTTGCCTCGAGCTTGTCGAGGGGCTAGCTTTGGCCAAAAAGCCAACTTCCAATTCCAAGTTTGGTAGCTACCTAAAGTAGAGTAGCAAAGTGAAGTACAAAGTGAAGTGCATTTGAACTAAGCCCCAATTCTCGTGACAGATGAGGCAAGTCGCTGTCGGTAGTAT
>CAZLFD010000054.1:0-7180 GCA_964558715.1 uncultured Candidatus Peribacteria bacterium
TTAGTCATAGATTCAAATTTAGGCTACTTGTTGCCTCTATTCTTGTCTAGACCCTAATTTTTTTAAAAAACCATGGAAAACCTCATCAACTCCCTTATAGATAGCTATAATATCCCCCTTCTCACAGCTTTTCTTCTGGGGATTCTCACATCTATAAGCCCTTGTCCGCTGGCAACAAATATTGCTGCTGTTGGTTTTCTTTCCAAAGAAATCAAAACCCCTAAAAATACGCTCTTAAATGCTTTGTTTTATATCATTGGACGTGGAATTTCATACACCCTAGTTGCCAGTTTAATTTATTTCGGTCTTTCTTCGTTTACTGTTTCAGGAATTTTTCAGGGTTGGGGCGAAAAACTCCTTGCTCCTGTAATGATTATAATGGGGCTTTTTATGCTCGGTGTTTTTAAGATAAACGTAAATGTTAAAAGCGAAAAATGGGAGAAGTGTAAACTTTGGCTTTCAAAAAGAGGATATTTTGGATCTCTTGGGCTTGGAATGATTTTCGCTTTCGCTTTTTGTCCTTATAGCGGAGTGCTGTTTTTTGGATTACTTATACCTATTATTCTGCAATCGAGCATGGGTCTTTTGCTTGCTCCCGTATTTGCTTTGGGAACCGGTCTTCCTGTTGCTTTCTTTGCAGTACTCATGGTTCTTAGTCTGAAAATAATGAGCAAGGCTTATAACATTACTCGTACACTAGAAAAATGGCTTCGAGTATTTGTTTCAATACTATTTATTGGGGTGGGAATGTATTATTTGAAGTATACTTTTGGAATTGGTTCATTTGATATTTTTTATCCCGTTGAAGCTTTTGCTAACTGGCTCACCTTTTTTGTTTTTGGTATCGAGCAAGATTCCCACCTGGGGAGCAGCGTACAGTTTTTCATTTATGACACCATAAAGATCGGACTGCTTTTAATAGTGATCAACTATGTAATGGCGATTACTCGTTATTATTTTCCGGTAGAGAAAATTCGGAATATTTTGACCAAAAGAAAATGGTATGGAATAGACTATCTGCTCGCGGCTCTTTTGGGTGTCGTCACACCATTTTGTTCGTGCTCATCTATTCCACTTTTTATTGGATTTGTGAGTGCTGGCATACCTCTTGGTGTAACATTTGCTTTTTTAATTGCTAGTCCTTTAGTGAATGAGGCATCGCTCTTTATTTTTCCATCTATATTTGGTTTTCAGATGACAGCACTCTATAACATTATTGGAATTGTGGTAGCGATATTGGCGGGAATGGTAATTCAGAGATTAAAAATGGATAAAAATGTAAACCCTGCTTTTTTAAAATTCACGACTAAAAATGATGCTATCAAAGACAATCAAGGGGCAGATGTACCTCTTCGCAAAAGAATGAAGATTTGGTGGAAGGACGGAATTGGCATCTCAAAAAGTATTTTTCCTTATGTTCTTTTGGGAGTAGGGATTGGTGCATTGATTCATGGTTTTGTGCCACAAGAATTTGTGGAAAGCCATTTGGCAAGAGAGGATTGGTGGGTGGTTCCATTGGCGGTTCTGTTTGGGATGCCACTGTATGCAAATTCGGTAAGTGTTATTCCGGTTATCGAGGCAATGACGGGCAAGGGTATTCCTTTGGGTACGTCACTTGCGTTTATGACTGCCACTGTTACTTTATCAATTCCAGGCCTTTTGATTCTAAAAAAAGCGATGAACTGGAAACTCTTATCTGCTTTTGTTGTTGTTACCGCCATTGGAATAATGATCATCGGTTATTTCTTTAATTGGATATTTTAAAGGCTCTTAAGTAGCAGATTCTCAAATTTCTTCAGAATCTTGAGCATTATGTTGTAGATACTCTGATCTTTGCAGTTCCAGCGAAATTCACATTCTTTTAGATGAGATTACACTTATGAGAGGCATCGAGTTCAAACTCTCTTGACTCTTTATTCTGAGCGATAGAATACAGGAAAATTTGTTCCCGATAGATATATAAATATCGATCCACAGTTCGACGATTTGTTTTGTAATCTGATATTTTAGCGTGTTTAAGCATGTTGAGAGGATAAGCAGAATGGTTTTCCTATTCAAGAGCTATATTAAAACTGTTTACATTGACGTAGATTTACTCCCTTGTAAGCTATGCTGGCCTGATTCACCTTTTCTGGGCGTGGTATTGAAGGGTTTCCGTATGCAAGACAAAAATCCTTGGGTAATGAGATTTCGATCCAGATCCTTACCGATAAATACGATGGTGCTTTTTTTTATCTCGTTTTCACCCCACTCTTTTCCCGGCTGAATTTCATAAAGCATATGAACACCTTGTAATACTACTTTCATTTTTTCACCCTGTACCGGCAGAATTCCTTTGTATCGATACAGCCTACTTCCAAATGCCTTAAGCAGCATGTCTATAAAAAAGACAAAAGCCTGTGCATCAAGTTCGCCTTCGGCCTCTATGCCGACCGAGCTGACAGACGAATCATGGGAGTGGGCGGACCTGAATTCACGCGAAATAATGGGAATGTCAGCATTGCCATGCGAATCTTCTATTTTGAGATCAAATTCCTTCGGACTATGCTCTGTAAATAACGCATATGTTTTTTCATGGGATATTCTGATGAGGAATTTCGTACCGATATCTTCGACGAAAAGCTCCCCAAGGTCATTCCCCGGTTCGATGACCTGACTTTTATGGATTCTTGTGGGAGATACAGAGAAACGTACGGCCATGTGGTTGGCCGTCGCTTCGAGAGACTCCTTTGATGCTTTTTCCACAGCTTCTGTAAGCAGAAATTTCATGGTTTTCTCTTCTCCATGCGGAGATGCGGTGAGCGTGTGAACGCCCTTGGAAAGGCTTAGATATGAACCGAACTCAAAGGGATACTCTACTTCCAAGAACTTCGGATTAATAGAAAGCCCTCGCTCAACATCAAAACCTCCGACGTTGAATAATTCTTTCCATTCAACATCGCCTTTCGTCGAATGGAGGATTTTCGCAAATCGGTTTATCTCTCGTAACCGATTCTCGACTTTTTGTGTTTGGTCTGAACTGACGAGATCGATTTTGTTTAGTACGATAATATCAGCGAAAGCGACCTGATCCTTTGTCTCAGGAGCAGAAGTGAGTTGTGCTTCAGCGTACTTTGCATCCACGAGGGTGATGATGCCATCCAGATATGTCAGATTCTCGATTTCAGAATCAGATAAAAATGTTTGGGCCACGGGTGAAGGGTCGGCTAATCCGGTCGTTTCGATCAAAATATACTCAGGCGGCCGTTCGCTATTGGCCAGTTTTTTAATGATTCGAATAAGATCACCGCGGACCGTGCAACAAATGCAGCCGTTATTCATTTCGATGATCTCTTCTTTTTCATTCCGGATAATATCTTGATCAATACCCACTTCGCCAAATTCATTTTCAATAATTGCAAACCGGATACCGTGCTCTTCGGTAAGTATCCGATTGATGAGTGTGGTTTTTCCGCTACCTAGAAAGCCGGTAATCACGGTGACAGGGATTTTTTTCATGATATAAAAAACGTAGTAAAACGTAGACTATGCCTGTGCCTCCCGCTTGCTCTGTAAGATGTGCGTAAGGGCGGTAAGATGCGGAAATTCAACGAGCATACCGATAATGATCGCAGCGTAGATAAGAGGTTGATCTGGGAGCGCTGCAGTCGTAATGCCAAGCATAAGAGGCGCGTTGCGCGCGGCAGTCGTCATGGTGAGCAGGGCATGTTCCGAATAATCCAGCTTGTAGAAGCGTGATAGTCCTTCACCCAAAAAGTAGGTCGTTACAAAAAATAAAAATACGGCAACGAGAATAATAGCAAAGGTGCCGATGTGTTCGAATATAGTGCCCACATTTGCCAAGAAAATCAGCGTTACGAGAATAGCAAGAACGAATGGAATCGTCTTGCTGACAAACGCGAGCAGCGATTCAAATCCGGTTGTCGACAGAACAGTTTTGATGAGTAAGCGAAAAAGTGTCGCTCCGATAAAAGGTATGATAAACCAATTAATAAGTGTGTCTGCGAGAGACATGATATCAACGCCGACCTGTTCGCGAGCGAAAAGCGCGAGATATACTGGATACAATAAGAGTTGCGAAACCATGTTGATTGGAATAAGCATGGTGCCTAGCATGGTGTTGCCCTTGGCAAGCTTGGTAAAACCCAGAAACCAGTCGGTGCATGGTGCCATAAAGTAGATGAGTAGACCGATAAAGAAAAGCGGTTGACCTGAAAGGAAAAGCGAAGCGATGAAAAAACCGATCGTGGGGATGAGAATAAAGTTAGCTACCCATGCGATAGAAAGAAATCTCAGATTTTTGGTGATCTGAGACAGTGCTTCGAACTTCACTTCGAAAAAGAGTAGTGATACCAGAGTGAGGATGATGTAGTCGACGTAGCCGCCAAGCATATCGCCGGTATCGGGTGCGAATGAGCCGACCAAAGACCCAATGCAGATTGCCGCAAGCAAAAGCAAGGTTGTGCCAAAGTTCGTAATGGTGTTTTTGAACATTGAAAAAGAAATAGAAAAATTGCATCAGCAAACACATTCATCGCCACAACAGCTCAAGTCTTTTAAATAGAAATTCATTTTCTTGTACTCATTGACGACCTCGTCGATCTTTTCTTTCTCCCAACCAAGGCGATCGGCGATTGCTTCGGCTACGACTGCGAATCTTTGTCGATACTTATAGATAAAGCAGAATATCGCTCCGCCATGCCGTACTTGCGGGCCGACTAAAAACAGCCCTGGCGTTTTGGTCGACTCATCGGTATCGGTAAGCTCTGCATAACCTTTCTCATGTGCAAACAGCGAATCGATCAAACTGAGGCTAGAAACAAATCCGGTCGCGAGTATCGGCTGATTGCTGCTTGTTATGGATTTTCCATTTTCAAGATGAAGAGTGTACTTCAGATCGTTTTTTTCTACGGATTTGACCCGTGCATTTGTAACTACTTGAATATTCGATTTATACTCTGCAAATCTATCCCGCGTAAACGGTGATAGTGAATAGCTCGAATCACTCTCTTGACCTGCCAGCTCGTCACCAGCATCTAAAACGGTCACTTGTTTGCCTGATGCCGCCAACTGATACGCGGCATCGATGCCAGATTCATAGGCTCCGATTACTATAAATGAATCGCCTTCAAGAGCTTTCCATGAGCCTACTTGCGAGTTATGCATACACTCTTCCCCACCATCAAAGGGTTTATCATTCGGATACTGATATTCGCCCGCCGCCCAGATGACGTAATCGGATTCGATTACCCCCTTATCCGTATCAACATGGAATACATCACCCTTTTTCCCCACACTTAACACTTCGCAGTCACTCTTAACAGGTAGTTGGTTGTAATACGCAACGGCGTTGAGATACCTCGCATATTCCTGTCCGGTCGGATGTTCTGTTTGCAGTGCGTAGGCCGGTGAGGTGTCTGGGGTGATGGCGTTTAGGTCGGGCATACCAAAAAAATTGCCCGTAAACGAAGGGCTGATAAACCTCATTTCTTTCGGCCATTTCTGAAAAGAACTCCCAACACCATCGCGCTCCAGAATTACGAATGGTACCCCCATTTTTTTGAGGACAATCCCTACCCCGATCCCGGCAGGACCGGCACCGACGACGATGACTTTGCTACTCATCCGATTTATAATAAATGCAACTAAGTTGCATTTAATGTAGCATACGAAATGACGATTTCCAAATGTGCTTCTCGCGAGTTATTTTATATTGCAACTCGGTTGCGTTTACGATAATGTTCACGGCGCTGTCTTTTTTAATCACAACCATGAATGCAACACAGGCTATCCCGGTTACGGCTTTGCACGGGTTTCTGGGTGCAGGAAAAACCACCCTGATAAACCATGTCCTCAACAACCGGCAGGGTAAGAAGATCGCTGTCATCGTCAATGACATGAGCGAGGTCAATATCGATGCCGAGTTGATCAAAGAAAAAGGTTTTGAAAGAGCAGAGGAAAAACTGGTCGAGATGTCGAATGGATGCATTTGTTGCACATTGAGAGAAGATCTGCTCAAAGAAATCTCACGACTAGCGCGTGAAAAAAAGTTTGATGCAATCTTGATCGAATCAAGTGGTATTTCTGAGCCCCTACCGGTGGCAGAAACATTTACCTTTGAAGATGAGCACGGCAGCAGGCTGATGGATATCGCTCGACTCGATACTTTGGTAACCGTGGTCGATAGTAAGCATTTTTTTGAGTTGTGCTCGAGCCAGAAAAGACTCAATCAAGAGAAGATGGGTGTAGATGAAGAGGATAATAGGTCGATCAGTCAATTACTCGTTGATCAGGTCGAGTTTGCAAATGTGATTTTGATATCAAAGACCGATCTTGCAACCGAAGAAGAGATCAGCAAAGTGCGTGCTGTGCTCAAGACGCTTAATCCGGTAGCAACTATCTACGAAATAGCGAAAGGCGATATTGCCTTAGATAAAATCCTCGATACGAAGCTCTTTAGTGAAGAAGACGCACAAAACAATGCGGGATGGCTAAAAGAGATGAGAGGTGAGCATATTCCTGAGACGGAAGAATACGGCATTTCGAGTTTCGTATTTGAGTCGGATAGGCAGTTTGACTATGACAAGTTATTAGCGTTACTCGAAGACGATAGATTGGTCAACGTGGTTCGCTCGAAAGGGTTTATTTGGACGGACGATGATCCGGAAGCGGCAATGATGTGGTCACACGTGGGCAATATTATGAACATCGATCACTACGGAAAATGGAGCAGAAATTGGCGAGGCAAAATCGCCGGTGAGCAAAAAATCGTCTTTATTGGGATGAGTATGGATGAACCGGCCATCCGAAAAGAGCTAGAAAGTGCTCTGATATAAAGAAACCGCTCCACTCTTACTCCACAATCTTCAGATCGTAGTCTTGGTTGCATGTGTGCTCAAATCTGGCCAGCTTTCTGCCGATATGCATTCCCCTTAAAAGGATTCGTAGTGCATGTTCTGGATAAGGGTGGTGAAGACGATGCCAAAGGTGAAACTGATGAAAAAAAGAGGGCAAAGAGTACCTCGATGAAGATATTGTGGAGCTTGGCCCGTTCTGGAGGATTTTTTGGTTATGGCGTGCGAAAGGCATCACGTAATTTTATCGTGTTTTCATGCGCACTGCCAAAATTGAACTAAGCCCCAATTCTCGTGACAGATGAGGCAAGTCGCTGTCGGTAGTA
>CAZLFD010000055.1:0-6834 GCA_964558715.1 uncultured Candidatus Peribacteria bacterium
ATGCAGCGGCGGCAGAAGCTGCTCAAATCGCGGAAGCTTCAGATGCAGAAGTCGATGTCGATGGAGCACTCGACAATGCTTCAGAGCTAATAGTAGCGGAGGATTTTGATACCGCAGCTGAGTCGTCGATTGATGCCAACCTCACCTCGCAGGTGTCTGCCGATGCGCAAAGCGGGGATCAAGCATCAGACAGTATGGATGAACCAACAGACGCCACAAATACCAAAACAGAAACTGACGTAACAGCAACTCTATACGCCGAGGCCGAAGCAGAAACTGGAGCCAAGAGCACTGCAGCAACGGAAACAGGGGCAATAAGTGCCCTTAGCGAAACGGAGGTAAACGAGCAAAATGACGCAGGTAAAGAGGTAACACCAGAATTCGACATTAACGAGAATATCGATGCATCGACTGAAGTCGATGCCAATGTCGACCTTTCTACGGCTGTCGAAACTACTCTTCAAACCGAAACTGCAGCAGATGTGGAAGAAGAGGCAGACGCAACGGTCATCGACAACACTGCTGTTGACGAAGCAGATGCTTCACCTCCTATTGCTGCAACCGATGATATCGCAGCAGATGCAACGCTTTCGGCAGAAACTGGCAATGTTGTCAGCCAAGACCAAAGTGCCGAAAACGAAAACAAAGAATTTGGCGATGTCGAGATCGAGGCGACCGACAAACCAGAAGACAAAGAAGGCGCAGACCGTCTTGAACTGGCTGCAGAGCAAGATGAAGACGAGGAAGAATCAGAAGATGCGGAAGAGGAGGAAGATACAGAAGAAGAGGCCTCGTCTGATGAAGACGCTGAAGAGGATGAGGAAGAAGATGCAACCGAAGATGAGGAAGAAAATGAAAAAAACCTCGATGATGGCGCCGAACTTTACGGCGAAGCTGATGCTTCCAACGATTCCGTAAGCGACGATTCACTGTACGGCGACAGCAAAAAAAACTAATCAGTCATGCTTTCTAGTGTTTTTGCAATCTGTTCCCACTGGGCAATCGTCAGACTTTCGGCACGCAGATTTTCATCGATGTCGCATTGCTTCAGAATAAGTGGATCGAGATTGTTCTTGAGCTTTTTTCGCGGTTGGGCAAAGCCCATTTTCACTGCGTGAAAGAAAAGGCGCGGTGAAACGCTGATCCGTGGCGCATCAGCAACGGCGATGTGAAGAATAGCAGAATCGACTTTGGGCGGCGGAAAAAACGACTCTGCCGGAACAATGGCTTTGATCTCGGCATCACCAAATGCCTCGACAATCAGAGAAAGAATGGATCGATGTTTCGGATGGCAGATTTTTTCGGCGACTTCTTTCTGCACCAATAATGTGATGCTTTGCGGACGATGCTCAGCCTCTGGCAAAAACTTACGCAGAATCGGCGAGGTCAGATGATACGGAATATTGGCGACCAGTTTGTATGGTTCGACAGGGATTTCAAAATCGAGCACATGCTGATGCAGTATTTCAAGCCGGTCTTTAAAGAAGCGTGTGGTCTCACGCAAGACAGGAAGGATGTCATTATCGATTTCCACAGCGAACACTTTTTTTGTTCGCGGCAGAAGTTGTGTGGTCAGTACTCCCGGGCCCGGGCCGATTTCTACAATAGTATCATCTGCTTGCAAATCTGCTGTCGCAACAATGGTTTCGAGTGCTTTCGCATCCACCAAAAAATTCTGCCCGAAACGCCTTTTTGCCCACAAGCCATACTTTTTCAGTAGGTCGCGTAATTGCCGACTGTCGGTAAGATCGTAGGCCAGCTATTAAAAAATGTGAGGTCATACTACCTCTATTTATGTCACTCCTGCTAGTCATGATCTCGTCGAATGGCAAAACGATCTTTCAGAAGAAAACAAGAGCCTTCTTCGAATAATCAGAGCAAGATATAAAATACCCGACACAAATTCTCCGTTTTGCGAGAGGTTCAGGTACACAGAGCGGCTCGTTAAGAAACAGATTTAAAAACTGGCGGATTCCTAAAAAGTACTACGGCACTCAAACACGCAGGGGTCCTGCAAGAAATGTGAGCGAAAAATGAAATTTGGGCTGTTTTGACTATTTGGGAAAAATATCACTGGTTTGGCTCTTTGGGGTATTCGGGTGGTTTGGGAAAAATATAGTCTCATTTGGGACAAATAGGACTAAATATCACCAAGTCGTATTCAAGCTTTGGTTCCGGTGTTCTTGAGCCGCACCTGAACCGGTCCCGCCTAAGGAGCAACTTTGCTAGTTGCTTACTCACTTCACAGTCTCTGATTAGGGACTGTGACGCTAATTTCAGGATGGGACAGTCTTCTGCGAGAGACTGTATCGGGGGAAAAGATCCCCCTTTCATGTAATAAGTTCAGGCTCTGCGACAGGGGGAAATCACAACTGTTTACCTACTCCACCTTCTCTAATACCAACGTCGTCTCGTACTCCTCGTAATCCCCTAACATTCGTAGCGTGATTTCATCGCCGACAGTTTTTTTACTCAGTACCATGCGGATGTCATTCGCTTCGTTTATCGGTGTGTCATCGATGGCAAGGATGATATCTCCTTCTTGTATACCGGCCTGAGCGGCGGGTGAATTTGGGATGACAGCTGGCTCCCCTCCCTGACCAGTGATAATAAGCGCGCCAGTTTCGACTTCTGCGCCAAACACTTCAGCATTTTCGGGCGTGATGATCACATAGCGAATACCGATAAACGGCCGCACGATTTCGCCATATTTCAGCACCGAATCAGCGACGATTCGCAGTTCATCGACCGGAATAGCAAAGCCGATGCCTTGGGCGCCACCAGCGACTGCCGTATTCATACCGATCACTTCACCACTTATGTTAACAAGTGGCCCGCCAGAATTACCAGGGTTTATCGCCGCGTCGGTCTGCAAAAGATTGCTGATCTCTTCTACGCCCTGCCTGCCGTCAGAAGCAATAATACTGCGTCCCAATGCCGAGACGATACCCGTTGTCACCGTATTCTCGAACTCTGCCAAAGCGTTCCCGATGGCGATGGCACGCTGCCCTACTCGCACATCACTCGATTGCCCGAGTGGTAATGGTTGCAGAGCGATTCCTGGAGTTTCAGTATCGACCTTGATCACGGCGATATCTTGGTACCTATCGCGCGCGATCACCTCGGCCGGTAGTTCTAATCCGTTGGCAAGCACCACGGTGTATTCGTCGTTCGCATCACTCACCACATGGCGATTGGTGAGAATATAGCCATCTGCCGAGATGACAAAGCCCGATCCTCCACCGACCACAACACGGCGGCGGGCATCAGATGGCTCTTCTTGTAGCCCGAAGGGGCTACGATTCCGAAAAAGATATTCACGCTCTACAGTAATACTCACGACTGCATCGCGAATCTGCTCGACGGTACTTGAAATAGACGCTTCACCCTCGCCTTCACGAATGGTAACAAGCTGTTTGCGCAACAATTCGTTTTCTTCTTCCAGACTTGCCAAACGGGCGAGTACATCATTTTCAAGAGCGAGTGATTGTGAGTCGTTCTGCTGTACGAGCTCATCGATGACTCCCGTCAGTTGATCCCACGTCACCGGTTCGCCGGGTGCGCTAACCAGGTCGATCTCGTTCACGTGCGCGCTGAGATCGGATGTATTGTCGGCAGCAAAAAAATCACCCTCTGCAACTTGATATCCGCTGTATAAACCGAGTATTCCTGTAGCAGCAAAGAGCGTGATGAGGATTCGTGGATGTTTCATGGGGAGATGTAATAGAGATGTTTTTTACACTACTAACTATTTTTTAGCAAGCGTACCAGATTTTACTTTCGCGAAAAACCTTGCCTCATTTCAAGAGAGTTTTGTTGCGAATGTTACATGGAATTGAATACCACAAGATGTAACGTTGGCAGGGCACGCTGCTGTGCGCGTGCCCCATGCTTTGATATCACACAAAATACGCAGGTTCAGATTCATGGAGCGGCACCTGAACCAGTTGTAACGAAAAAATGGGCAGGCACAGAGACTGCCCCTACAATTCCAATTGCCAGATTTCAATCTCTAGTTGCCAGAAAAAAAACCTCATAGGGCTTTTCTTGTTTGCTTGAGCAGACCCCGCATCTCGCTCGTAACGCGCTGGTGCGGGGCGTAGCATCTTCGGACATATTGCTTCGCTCAGCATTCACCTCGAATTCAGCTACGTTTGCTGTTTGCTGTGTACTTTGTTAGTTGCCAACTTGCTTCAGCGTGCCGTGGCTTGATACGTAATAGTGCCTGACTGCCCGGCATTTAGGCCATTCAGCGCGCAGGTAAGCACATCGCCATTATCGGTACAACCATCGGGTGGCGCTACGATGCGTATTTTGGTTTCGTCGTAATCGTCTTTCAAGATCAGAGCAGAGTAGATGTTGGCTGTGTTGTTCGAATAATTGATGGTATACGATAGCGTACCACCAGGCTGCACCGATGAAGCGCTCGAGGTTTTTTGTACCGACAGATTACCGTTATTCGAACCATTGACAAAGACTTTTGCCGTTGCCGTTTTTCCGTTTATATCCGTCACGCGTAGTGTCGCCGTACCGACTCCGCTTGGAGCAGAAAGTTGGCAAGTGGTAAAACCACTATTGCAGTTTGTTTTCGCGATGCCGGTTGTGCCCGCATCCAGAGTATACGTGTAGTTCTGCCCACCGCTTACATTGATGAGTTGTGGCGTGACTCCTCTGGTTTTGATCTGAAATTTGGGTGAAAGTGAAAGGGTGTCGACACCACCGCTACCAGAATCGGTAATGGTCACACAGACGTTGCCGATAACATTACTCCGCTGCCCCAGCCCATCGGTTGCACTTACATCTGCACAATGTTGGCCGTTGGTGAGGCTACTTAAATTGACTGGAATCTCGTAAGAGTACGGATTCTCACAATCAGACACATCGCGATTTGGTGGGTTTGAACTCCAGCTAAGCGGACCGCCCACAAACGAAGAACTGGCGCCAGTGTGAACGATATCGATCGCCCCACCGAGAAGGTCGTTATTCCGATCACAAACAGAGAACGAGAGTGTACTCTGCTTGGAAGAACTTGGTACCGAAGCTGGCTGCCAACGTGCGTTCGAGATAAGAGGCATCTGTGGCGGCACAGGTGGAGGTGCTGGCAATTCAAGATTAGTATTTGGATCGTTCTGACCGATAAGTGTATCGACGGCATTCACGGCGTTGATCACACCACAACCGTACTCTGAATCTTCGCCCAGGTCACCGGCATCTACCGCACTAGCGCAAAGAATATCAGAGATATCATCTGGCAGTAGCGATGCATTCGCCTGATACAAAAGGGCGACTAGTCCTGAAATATGCGGTACCGCCATCGATGTGCCAGACGAAGTCCCGAATTTGCCATCTTGGATTGTACTCAAGATTCCATCTGAACGTTTCCCTCCGGGCGCCAAAGCTTTCACCATGCTCGCAAAATAGTTAGAGTAATCGGCACGTTGTTTCGTTTGATCAGTCGCGCCAATAGTAAAGGCACCCGAGCAGACGGCAGGAGCATTTGAAAATGGAATGGTCAGACCGTTATCTGGGTCGGCGTTTCCACTAGAGGTGATGACAAACACGCCGGCCTGCAACGCGCGTGAAATCGCCTGCTCTTCAATACTCGAGCAATCGTCTTTGCGCCCGAGGCTGAGCGAGATGACATCGGCATTATTGCGCCAGGCGTAATCGATGGCAGCAACTACATCGGATGTGCGGGCAGCGCCGTCGTCTCGAAAGACCTTGAGCGCCATCAAGCGCGAATCAGGAGCAACACCCACTACGCCAGAACCGTCTTTTTTTGCGGCGATGATGCCCGCAGTATGTGTTCCGTGGAAAATCTGCCCCTTGACATCATTGTCTTTTTCGCCAAAGTCCCAGCCAAAACAATCATCGACATAGTCGTTGTTATCGTTATCGATCCCGTCAGAGCAGTTCGATTCACCAAAGTTGCGCCAGATATTCGTTTTCAGATCAGGATGATCGATATCGACACCGGTATCAAGCGCTGCAACGATTATCCCCTGCCCAGTAAGATTGTAGTCATTCCAGACTTTATCAGCATCCATTCCTGCGCCAGATTGATTGTTATAGATATTCCACAGTACAGCCGCGTTTTCGTTATTCATGGCATTCACCGTATTCACCGGGTCGAGCAACGTGTTCGGTAAATTGTAGATATAGTTCGGTTGCACGTATTTGACCTCGGCATCTTGCGCAAAGAGCGCGATTAGCTCTTCGGTAGAACGCGTGCGGCTTTTGGCCTGAGCAAAGACAAGCCGACTGTCACCCAGCGCATTCGCACGATTAAGCCCTTGCTCACGCATTTTCTCTACTTTTGCTTCACGACGGGTAGAAGGGTCGACGAGGTTTGCATTAAACAAGACTTGCGATTCGATTTCGAGATCTTCATCGGGAATGATTGCCTGCAAACGGTTTTCGATCTGGCTTTCTACCGTCGAGTTCGATTGATAGGTGTTGCCATCGACTTGCTGGCCAATACCTCCCTGGTCGTCTTGAAACACCACAATCACCTCATTGGGTTCGTATGGCGGCATATAATCATCTTCTGCATCAACAGGGGGCGGAGGCGGCGCCCCAGGAATAGCCAACTGCGCGGCAAATTCCTGAGGTGGTACCGAATCGCTCACCGTAGTCGCAATCACCGCAAAACTCGTGGTGATAATCGCTCCGGCAAGAATGATAGAAATTTTGTTTCTCATGGGTGTTTTTCGCAGGAAGAATAAATCCTTTAATTATACCGGAATCTAGTGAGAATAGAAAGAGATTTTACATGAAGACATCTTCTAAGCCCCAATTCCCGTGACACTTTTCTTTCACTCACAAAGAATGGTG
>CAZLFD010000056.1:0-6806 GCA_964558715.1 uncultured Candidatus Peribacteria bacterium
CTTTAGTACACTTCTTTTAATTATTGTTCAACTTATTTGTGCAACAAGACCATTTGAAATCCCAATTTTGTAATTCAATAATGTTTCTTTCTGGATCAGTAACATAAGTGAATGTGATCACGCCAACTCCTTCTACCTGTTTAACAACTACTTCGCCAAGCTTATGCCCACCGGCAGAAAATATTTCATCACGTTTTGATCTGACATTTTCTACTTCAAAGGCAAGATGCCCGAATCCTTTTCTATTGGAAGCTGGATTCTTTGGTTTTCCGATCATTACCTCATACGAATATATTTCTAGCATGGGTCCATGGTCTCCGTGTCCCGGTAGCCTTAAATGCAGACCTCGAAGTCTCGCATTCTTAACACCAGTTCCTTTTTCAAGCCAATCGCCTGATTGATTTCTTTCGGGGGGTACTGGAATGCAATCGAAGACATTAATGTAGAACTCAGCAAGCCTTTTCCAATCATCAGCAATGATGTTTGTATGCGCGTATCGGATAGCCATAATGCGGAATAAATCACAGAGTTAATGCCTTTTATTCTCCCTGCAACTCCTTCAATTTATTCAGGAATGGTTCGTATTCTTCGGCGTTGTACATATCGAGTTCAAATTGCGTCAGATCACTCGCTAGGCGGATGTTCTGCCCGCGTTTACCCACTGCCATGGCGCGTTCGACTTCTTCTACAAATACGGCGGCGCGTTTTTTAATACGGCGGCCAGTTTCTGAATCTTGGCTTTCTTCAGGAATCACAATCACTACATTGCTCACTTTTGCCGGCTGCAAAGCGCGGGCAATAAGCATGGTGGCGTCGTCACTCCATTCGATCACATCGACGCGTTCGCCAGAAAGTTCATCCATGACCGGGGTAATACGTGTACCGCGCTGACCGATACAAGCGCCTACCGGGTCGATTTTGCTATCCTCCGCACTCACAGCGACTTTGCTGCGCAGCCCAGGGTCGCGCGCGGTGGCCTGCACTTCTACTTCACCATGTTCAATCTCTGGAATCTCTTGCTGTAGCAGCAATTCGATAAGGCGCGGGTGTGTGCGCGAAACCTTGAGATTTGGCCCTTTGCTCGTCTGTTGTACGCGCTCTAAATACACACGCATGCGGCGGCCAGGAAAATATTTTTCATTAGGAATCTGGTCGCGCGCTTGCAACAGTACGGTTGTTTTTTCGATATCTAAAAAGACGTAGCTTCCTTCAACACGGCTGACAGTTGCGGTGAGTAGCGAATCTTCCCTATCTTTAAAGCGTTCAAAAAGTGAGCTGCGCTCGGCTTCTTGCAAGCGCTGCAAAATCACCTGCTTGGCAGATTGCGCCGCGATGCGGCCATATTCGAGCGGTGTTACATCGATGCGGATCTCATCACCGATTTCAACATCTTTCTTGATTTTCTTTGCTTCTGCGAGCGATATCTCGAAGTTTTCATTCTCGACTTCTTCTACTACCTCTTTGATTTGCAGAATCGTCGCGAACTGTGCGTCATCCCTGAGTACCACTTCGATCTCTTGGTCTTTATTGCCAAAGTCTTTGCGGTACGCGGCACCGATCGCCTGCTTGACGGCTTCGATGATGATATCTTCATTAAGATTTTTTTCCGCGGCAATCTGTGTCATGGCGGCGATGAATTTGCTTTTATCCATGGGTGAAAAAAGTGATTTTGACGAAACGGGCGAGTCTTCTAGTGAACACTCTAGTAAAACTAAGATAGTATCGTATGTTTCATCTGCGTTAAGTCTCTGATAAAACCGGAAAAAATGCAAGGGAAAAATGGAAGAATAGTAATCAGTAATTTACAATCAGCAACCAGGGAAATTGTGTGAAGCCGTCCACATCAAGCCGACTTCTCGCAACTACTGAGCCTGAGGTCTTCGATTTTACTCTGATTAAGAATTATTCTTCCGGATGGCTTATTGCCTACAACTTAAAAATCCGGCAAAATCTGCACGATATTTTTTCCGTTTCTGTGGCCCGCAGACGCACCGTTCGGCAAAAGGCCAATACATTGCGTACACGCGTGCGGCGGCGTAAGCGCGTTGATCTACCAAAACTCGAGGTAAACGAACGCCAGTCGCAAGAGATCTGGGGAATATTTTTTGGGGTACTGGCCGTACTATCGATGTTCGCTTTGTCGCAGGCACTCGGTATTTTTGGTGAAATGTTTGTTACTGGCATGTTTTGGGCGTTTGGGCTTGGTGCTTATGCGATGCCGGTGGTACTCAGCGCTCTTTCTCTCTCGTTCTTCTTTGCCAAAAAAGTACGGATGAACTTTACGCGCGTAACGGGCATTTTCCTCTTGCTTGTCGGTGGATTAGGAGTCGTGCACGTGACCCAGTTTGAGTACAAAGAGATGTTTACGAACATTCAATTGGGAGGCGGCTTCTTTGGTGCTGCTGGCAGCAGTATTCCGTATTACTACCTGGGTAAATCCGGTACCATGGTGATTCTCACGGGTATCGGTTTGATTGGTTTTGTACTTACGTTTCCTGTTTCAATCACTGGTATCGTTGAATATGTGCTGGGTGTATTTCGTGAACTGCTGCCGACAGACAAGTCAAAAGCGCGCCGCAGTGCTGTTTCTACCACGAAAAAGACAGCAGAAGAGCTCGAAATCGTCTCGCCAGAATCACGCCAAGATGCTGCGCTTGCGCGTAAAAAGAGGCAGGAATACATGCGGAAACAAGCCGAAAAAGAAGAAGAACGGCCACTTGTCGCAAAGGTGGGGGAGTGGGAGTTTCCGCCCCTCGATCTGCTGAGTAGCGAAAAATCTGAGTTTTTTGCGGACGAGAAGCTGTTGCAAAGTAAGGCCGAAAACATTCGTCAAAAACTGTCAGAATTCGGTATTGGCTGCGAACTTGGCCCCGTGCACGTGGGTCCCACAGTCACACAGTTCACCTTGCGGCCCGATGAGGGTGTAAAACTCTCCAAAATTACCACGCTTAAAAACGATCTCACCTTAGCGCTCTCTACGGATTCCCTACGACTTGAGGCGCCAATCCCTGGCAAAGACCTGGTCGGTGTTGAGATTCCTAACGATAAGCGCACCACGGTGCATTTGCGCGAAGTGCTCGAATCATCTGAATTCGCTAAGCTTCACGGTTCGTTGCGCCTCGCCTTGGGGCGTGATGTTGCGGGCAACTCTATCGTTGCCGACTTGGCAGACATGCCACACTTGCTTATTGCCGGTGCGACCGGTTCGGGTAAATCTGTCGGAATGAACACCTTTCTGATTTCGTTACTATACCAAAATTCGCCGGATGATTTAAAATTCATCCTTGTCGATCCGAAACGAGTGGAACTTGCTGCGTTTAATGGAATACCGCATCTGCTGACTCCCGTGATTACTGATGCCGAAAAAGCACTCGCCGCATTGCGTTGGGCAGTGGCTGAAATGATGCGCCGTTATAGCGAACTCTCAAATAAGGGCTATCGGAATATTGCCGAGTACAACGAAAGAGAAGAAGAAAAGATGCCTAAGATCGTAATCGTAGTCGACGAGCTAGCCGACCTGATGATGCGCCAGTTTAAAAAAGATACCGAAGCGGCTATCTGCCGTTTGACACAAATGGCCCGCGCGGTAGGGATGCACCTTATCATCGCGACACAGCGCCCGTCAGTCGATGTCATCACTGGGTTGATCAAAGCAAATATTCCGACCCGTATCGCTTTTGCCGTTACCAGTTCGGTCGATTCGCGTACGATTCTCGACAGCATCGGTGCTGAAGATCTGCTCGGCAAGGGTGATATGCTTTTTAGTAATTCTACCCTTGCGCGCCCACGCCGCATACAGGGTATTTTTGTATCCAGCGAAGAGATCAATCGCGTCACGAACCGCATCAAGCTGAAGGGCACACCCGAATACGACGACAGTATTATTGAAGGTGAAGATTCTATGCTTGGTGCGGGAATGTCTGAATACGAAAGCGGTGGCAGTGCAGATGGCAATGTGAATGAGCAGGCAATCGATGTGATCCGCCAAACGGGCAAAGCCAGCGCCAGTTTACTACAGAGGCGTCTCTCTATTGGTTATGCACGTGCGGCACGAATTCTCGATGAACTCGAAGAACAGGGCATGATCGGCCCGGCCCGCGGGGCGAAACCGCGTGAGGTATACCTTTAAGCTGATACAATTGCTGGCGGTTCATAGTGCTGATTCAAAATCTGGTAGCTTGGTTGGTCTCGTGATCTGCAATGTGATTGCAAAATTTGTGTATTTATAGTATAATGTACAGAAATGTATATATGAAACATGAAAAAAGTACGTGTGAACGTTTTTGCGGTTCTGTCCTTTCTGATTTTGAGCTTGATACTTGTCTCAAGTGGGGCTCAAGCAGCGATGGGAGAACAATGCAATATCGACTTAGCATCGCAAGTGCCTGCCGAACAAAATTGGGATGATGTTTATCAGATTCGTGATGAATTTGGGAATCTATGGCAACGTGCTATCATCGGTAGCGTCGCAGACGGAACGATCCGCGTGAGAGAGGGAGAGAGTACTGACATTGTTGTGACTGGTCAGCCACATAGCCCCATGCAGGTCTTCTTTTTCGCCGCAGATAATGATCGTCCCGACAGAGCAGTATGTGTCGACGCTGGTGATGGAAACGGCAATGGAATTGTGGTGTTTCCGGTACATGCTCGCTTTTTATGGTCGCTTATTAATGAAGAAATCGTTATCGATGCCTGGACGATGCTTGAATCGAGTTGGAGCCATAAAGCGGAGGCAGAATCTGATCAGCACTTTTATATCGGAACTCATATGCCTGCACCAAAAGTAAATGTCGAGCTTGAGTCTTTGCCTGTTTCCTGCGAGCGAAGGTTGTGTGATCAGTCACCATATTTTAGTGCAGTCAATATTCTTCCTAACAGTTTTCGTGATGTTGCCAGAGGTGCTTTTCCATTTTCGGGAGACGAGCCCAACAACAATCTCGCACCGGAAATTATTATTGCCAAATTATCTCCAACAACTTTTTACTCGATGGTGAATCGGCAAGATTCTGCACCAGAAGCTCAAGAAGGCAGTGAGCGTTTTATCGATCGTGCTCTGGTGGCAGAAATTTTAAAACGCATCGTATTAGACTCGTTAGATCCAGCTGACGATGATTCTTCTCAGGGGCTCAGCACTGAAGTATTTGCAGAAATCATAGAAAGCAATGAAGACACGGCTGCTAAGCGTTTGCTCGAAAGTAGCCGTGATGCACTTTCATATAGCGATACGCATTCGTTGCGGGTATCGGCTTTGACCGATATTCACGCAATGGTACTCAAAATTTTCCCTGAAGATACTAGTGCATATGCGGTCCCTGACATAGCATTGATCAGTGAAATTTTCCCAGCTGCCGAAACAGACCCTGAAGCAGACGTTGTCATTGATGATAGTTGGATGAGAACCCTGTTGCGGATTTTTCGTTTGTGGACAGGAGAAGTAGAAGAGAATATTTGTTTGTTAGAGTCGGATTTTGGTGCAGCTGCTAATTTTCTAAATGTGCCAGTATCGGTAGCAAATGCGCCCGCTCCTGAAATCAATTGTAATGAAAGACAAATGTCTTCCCTGCCTCAGTGGCAAGCTTCTCCACCGAGGGGTAGAGACCCGCTTCTTGTTTTGCCGAAATCTGAACAAGGAACGGATTTATCGCCACATTTTTCTCAGGCAAGCATTAGTCGTAGTGATATATTGTTTAACACTCAGAAAAACGCCTGGAGTTTTTCAAAAGGTGATGTTCCACGGCTGGCTTATGAGTATAAATTGATTGGAGATGATTTTGCCGCTCGCCCCGTGGCATCTGCTTGTATAGCTGTAAACAACGTTACCGACTACGCACATTATTTGCAGCAGCAGCTGCATTTGCCAGAGAGCGCGCAGAAGGATCTATCAAAAGAACTGTACGCTTTGTTACTCGGGGAGGATCAACTTACGACAATCACTCTCGCGCATCCGGAAGATGTAGCGAAACGGATTGATTGGCTAGTAGATGGGATGAATGTCAATATTCCGCAAGCATTCTTTGCGCGTACTTCAGATGCATGTGACAGTGTTGCTTTCGGAGAGGTAACACAAGAAGTGCAGGACTATTTTCAGAGATACAACAAAAATGGCTATGGTATTGGTTTGTATTGATTACCAAGAAAATCGCATCTAGTCCACAATCTTCAAATCGTAGTCGCACCGTTAGAGAAAATTACAGGAAGTTTCGACCACAGGGAGAAACGAGTAATTTTGTCTAACGTTTCAGCGTATTATATGATGTTTTCTTTTTCGGTCTCAAGCAGGGAATAGAGGTTATGATCAAAATATTCTCCACGAAAGTAATGCTTATCTCTGATTACACCCTCTAGCTGAAATCCTAGTTTTTCTAGCAATTTGTTCGAGGCTGTGTTTCCAACATAGACAGCAGCAGAAATTTTATGCAAACGCAGTCTTTCAAAGCCGTACTTAATAATTTCTTTCAAGGCCTCGGACATGTATCCTTTGCGATGGTGTTTGCTAGATAAATCATAACCGATTTCAGCGGTATTGTTATTTTGATCATAAACGTGGAATCCACATGTGCCTATTAGAATTTCAGGCTGGTCCTTTAATGCTATGCCCCACCGCATATGATCGTTTGAGCTGAAATCCATAACCCAATCCAAGATACTCTGTACATCTTTGTCAGATGAAGGGGGTTCATTATCATAGAGGTACTGATTAACACTTTTACTTGTAAAATGACTTTTAATGAAGTCAAAATCTTTTTTCGTGAAGCTCTTCTAAGCCCCAATTCCCGTGACACTTTTCTTTCACTCACAAAGAATGG
>CAZLFD010000057.1:0-6705 GCA_964558715.1 uncultured Candidatus Peribacteria bacterium
AAGTTGCTTACTGCCATTCTGGCATTTTTAGCAACTCATTTCTGGTCTAGTCCCAAGTTTTGATTCATAGATTCTCCTGATTCTAACACTCATCCTCAGGTCTTAACCTTTTTTGCGCCAGCAAAAAAAATTTGGTTGCCCGGGTAGGGATCGAACCTACGAATGGAGGATTCAAAGTCCTCTGCCTTACCACTTGGCGACCGGGCAATATATGGTCTCTGCGAATCCGATTATGCCAAAGTATTCTTGCAAAACATCAAAGGAAAATCAATAATAGATGGCTGACCTTTTACATGGCGCAGGTATTCGATCGCTCCCCGGTTTTACCGGGGGGAGGAAAGTCCGGGCAACATCCGAATCGGTGTGGCGGCTAACGGCCGCGGTCTCGCCTTGGCGGGATACGGAAAGTGCCACAGAGACAATACTACCCCGCACCTTTTTTAAAAAAGGTGCGGGGGAAAGGTGAAAAGTCCCGCCTCAGGCGGGAAGCTCCCGAGTAATCGGGATACCTCGGTAAACCCCACACGTTGCAATGCGGGATGGGAAGAGTGATTCGATATGGTAATTCGGCCACGAGTTCCTCTTGCCCGCAGCTAAAGGCCATGCGCGAGCATTGCCGCAGAGAGATGATCGAACTTTGACAGAATCCGGCTTATCGCCTGCGCCATGAATGTCAGTCAAACGTACAAAGTAAATTTCCCATGACGCTTACTCGTATCTATGCCATACTTCTTTCGCTATGGTTCCCGCATCTTTCCGTTGGCTGGCTGTCTTTATTTGGGGTCTTGTAATCCTGGGTATCGTCACGCTTACTAGCGTAAGCGTGTTCGAGTCGTACCAGTTAATGGTGAAACTGAATGGTGTAGAATATTGCGAAACGAATAACTGTAATGGGTTTTATTTGTGGCGGCATTTAAAACATGCGCTGCTTGGGATACCGGTTTTTTTTATGGGACTCCTCGTGCCACTGCGTATTTGGCGTGCGTTGGCGTTGCCGATTTTTATTGTCGCAATGCTCCTACTTTCTGCCGTGCTTATCACTAATTTGGCCGGAGACTGGGGTACTGCACGCAGTTGGATCAATGTCAGTTTTTTGCCGAGTATTCAACCGAGTGAGGTGGCGAAGATGTCACTCATCTTCTACTTGGCGATCTGGATGGAAAAAAAAGAGCGTGCGATTCAAACCTGGGGAAGCGGCTTTGTTCCGTTCGTTATTCTGATGCTGCCGCCGGTTTTTTTGCTGGCGTTGCAGCCAGACTTTGGCAGCTTGCTGGTTATTTTGGCGATTGCCGCTTCGATGTTTTTTGTAGCAGGAGGAAACTTCATCCACATCTTCCTCGGAGCCTTAGCAGCTGGGGCGATCTCGCTTCCGGTCATCTTCTCGCATGGCTATATTCTCGAACGATTTACGGTATTTTTGCACCCCGAAGCCGGAAACGACGATGCGAGTTACCAGGTGATGCAGTCGCTCATCACGGCAGGAAGCGGACGTTTGTTCGGCTTTGGTATTGGTGGTTCGGGGCAGCGACACGGCTGGCTGCCTGAGGTTCAGTCTGATACAATCTTCGCCGCAATGGCAGAAGAGCTGGGCTTTATCCGTATCATCCTCGTTATCGGTATGTTTATCGGCATTGCGGTGATGGGTTTCGAAGTCTCAAAAAATGCTCGCAATCGTTTTGAAATGCTGGTCGCGGCAGGTATAACTTCGTGGATCACCTTTCAGGCGCTGCTCAATATGGCGGTTACGCTCGGCATGTTCCCGCTTACAGGTATCACTTTACCGTTTATCTCATACGGGGGGAGCTCGCTACTAAGCCTGCTATTTGCTTCGGGGTTACTCCTACAGGTCGCTAAATTTTCTTCTGGTTATGCGTATCATTCTCCTCGCCGGCGGGTCGGGCGGGCATATTTACCCCGCACTCGCTCTCGCGCCCGAACTTCGTAAACTCGACTCTGCGGCTGAGCTCCTTTACGTCTGTTCACGCAGCCGTCTCGATGCGTCGATTTATCAACAGTCAGGTGAACAGTTCCGCTCGATGTTTTCCGGCAAATTGCGCAGGTATTTTTCGATTCAGAACTTTTTTGACTTCTTTCTTGTCGCCATCGGTTTTTTGCAATCATTCTGGATTCTTATCACTTTTCGCCCGGATGTCGTGTTCTCGAAAGGCGGCTTTGTTTCTGTGCCGTTGGCATTGGTCTCACATTTGTTCCGCGTTCATATAGTCGTACACGAATCTGACTCTGTGCCCGGGCTTGCCAATCGCATCGTCGGCAAACACGCTTCGCGTATTCTTACCAGTTTTCCCGCCGAGCGGGGCGATCATGTGGGTACGCCGATTCGCGCCGCAGTTTTGGCAGGCGATGCTGCGAAAGGGAAGTCTTTTCTCGAATTTGTGGATGATCAGCCGATCGTCTTTGCCTTTGCCGGTTCGCAGGGGAGTAAGCGGATAAACGATGCGTTTTACGATGCTTTTGAAAGGATCATCCCGCATGCAAATGTCGTCCTTGTAACGGGGAATAAAACCCATTGGAGTATCGACCGGCCGCAGGTGCGTATTTATCCGTTTTTGCACGAAGAATATGCTGATATCTTGGCGGCAGCCGACTTGGTCGTATGCCGTTCGGGGGGTTCTATTTTCGAAGTCGCGGCACATGGGAAACCGATGCTCCTGATTCCGCACCCGCATACCGGCAGCGACCATCAACGAAAAAACGCCGAAATCTTCGTAGAGCACGGTGCAGCAGAAATATTGCTCGATGCTGACCTGACACCAAATCTACTCGGCGACAAAATCATCAATCTGATCAATCATCCGAAGCGGCGAGAAGCGCTGTCTACACAGGCGAAGAAAATGGTGCGTTTGAATGCTGCGGAAAGGATTGCGAAAGTAGTGGTCGAGGTCGGTTCAAATTCCTCTTCTGAGATAGGAGAGGTTAGATGGGGCTGAAACAGGCGACCTCCTCCTCCTTCCTCCCGGAATTAATCCGGGACAGGCTCTAACTCATGGGGGAAAAGTACTCCAAGCCATTTGCCAATCCACATTAAAATCTGCGAAACTCCTGCGGAGAACTTTGTTTACAATGAAAATCCTTGGCATCGAAACCTCGTGCGATGAAACGGCAGTGGCGATTGTCGAAGATGGCACAAAAGTGCTCGCCAATATCATCGAATCTTCTGCAGCCGAACACAATACGACTGGCGGTGTAGTGCCCGAAGTCGCAGCGCGCGATGCGATGAAAAAAATATTTCCTGCTGTAGATAAAGCGTTTGGCAAGTCTGGATTGACGGAAAACAATATCGATGCACTGGCCGTAACGACCGGCCCCGGACTGATGGGTTCACTTCTCGTCGGCGTAGAAACAGCGCGTACCTTGGCATATTTATGGAAGAAACCACTGATTCCAGTGCAACACATTATCGGGCATATTTGTGCGAATCGATTAGAAGTCGAGACAGATATCCGATTTCCCATTTTGGTACTCACCGTTTCTGGCGGACACAACGATATTATTCTTTGGAAAAGCGAGTTTGAATTCGAGCGCATCGGCTACACCATCGATGACGCCGCCGGTGAGGCGTTTGATAAAGGCGCGCGGATTCTTGGTCTGAGCTTTCCAGGGGGGCCGCCTGTCGCCAAGTTAGCGGAGCAGGGAAATGCGCAGATGTACGATTTTCCGCGACCCATGCTGCAAAGCGGCGACCTCAACTTCTCTTTTTCTGGACTCAAAACGGCGCTGCTTTACGCAGTGCGCGACCTGGGCGGACTAGAGAAAATAGATCACCAAACGTTAGCAGATTTGGCAGCTTCGTACCAAGAAGCGATCTGCGACACGCTCGCGCAAAAGCTATTTCGCGCGCTTGATGTGAATCCTAAAATCCAAGAATTGCATCTGACCGGCGGCGTATCTGCCAGTTTGCGCTTGCGCGAATCGATTGCTGCCGAAGCAGTGCAGCGGGGAATAACTTTTCGCTTTCCAAAATCAATGGTGTATTGCACCGATAACGCGGCGATGATCGCCGGAGCTGCGTATTGGAAATATCGGTCGAACCCCAAGAACAATTGGAGCTGGTACGAGGTGGAGGCGACTCTAAAAAGAGATTTGGTGTAAAAAATCACATCACCAAGTTCTTCGCGCCCTTTTGCTGACTTGCCCAATAAGCGATGGCAATCGCATCGGCGGCGTCATCTGGCTGGGGCAGTGAGGCAAGTTTAAATATGCGCATCAACATATGTTGTACTTGCGCTTTGGCTGCGTTGCCATAGCCGCACACCGCAATCTTCACGTCTTTTGGTGAGACTTCTAAAATTGGTATACCCTCGGCGGCAAAGGCACTCAGCAGCACCCCGCGCGCGTGCGAGACCATCATGCCGCTAGTAACATTCTGCACAAAAAAAAGCTGTTCGATAGAAACTACGTCTGGGCGAATTTCTTGTACCAGTTCTTTGGTATCATTCGCAATATGTAGCAAGCGTTCCGAAAGTGATAACTTGCTTGGTGTTTGTATCGTGCCAAAATCCATCAGTTTTGCATTATCCAAAACGGCAAAACCGATCGTTGCCAAGCCGGGGTCGATTCCGAGGATCTTCATCGCCGATGATTTTCCCATAATCTCGAGTTCAGGCAAAACAAAACCGATCTAGCCTCGCCGCGCAGCGTTTTTGCGAAGCTGTGCGGTACGAACGACTGAAGCCATCCAGACACATACAAAAATATGTTGCTGTTTGTTGTTTTTCTGGATTGCTGCGTCATCCTGACAAGTCGGGTTTCCTCGCAAAGACAGCGCATTCTGTTTTGTTCAGATTTCCGGTATAATAGTCACACGCCCCGGTAGCTCAGTGGATAGAGCAGCAGCCTTCTAAGCTGACGGTCGCAGGTTCGATTCCTGCCCGGGGCGCCATATCAGTCGCGAACGATATCGGATAGTAGTGGTGTTATTCTTTTGTTTGTGCCTCTTGAATTCTGCGCGACTGGTGCAAGATCTCATCGAAGACCCTTTTTGTTATCGCACCGGACAGTCCTAAATCAGCCGCTTTTTTGACGATTTCTTCTAGCAACTTTGCTTCGCGCTTCGCATCAAACACCGGTTTACCGATTTCGTTTTTTATCTTCGCCACCTGACATGAACAGGCAAAACGTTTTGCGAGCAGTCGTACGAGCTGATCATCGATTTCGTCGATTTCGCCGCGGATTTTTTCCAGTTCATTCACGACGATAAGTGTACTCCTGTGCAACCGACGCGACAAGAACAGGTTTACCCCTTAATTTTTACTTGACATAAGTTTTATAATAATTTCTAATATGTATATCTACCAAATTATAATTTTAAAACTTTCGACCATGAAACATCTATCCCCCGAAACTCGTGCAGAGCAACTCATTGTTGAGGATAACAAGGCTCGCTACGACAAACGGAATACTCTACGCGATATCCTTGTTTTAAGCCTTTCTGATCTGCTCGAGCAGGACAGCATTGATGGTAATGCTATTCTGAGCCTCCTTGCAGATCTTGGGCTTGAAACAGAGGTAGATTTTTCAAAAAAAACCGTCGATGAAATGCGAGAAGGTGTTCGTGAACTCATTGCATATCTTGAAGAAGCTTCAAGCGGTGTTTTGAAAGTAACAACCGTACATGAAGATACTGCGGATGCTACCACTAAGACTGCAGAGGGTGTAGAGGGTGCAGACAAGATTCGCGCTACCCTTGATCAACTCACAGAAGGACGATTTTTGAGCGTAGAAGCTATGAACAAAGCTCTACAAGAATTGGAGGGTGTGAATGTGGAAATTCCAGCAGATGAGATCGCTCGACTGAACGGACTGTTTCCAAATGAACTTTCTGAGGAAACACTCGCTATGATAAAACGTATAAAAGATCAAACTGAAGAAGATAAAGGTCCAATCGTTATGCAACTTCCTGCAAAAGTTATGGTAGATGGACAAGAGAAACCATTTACTATCGCAGTAATGCAAGAAATCATGCGAGAAGCTGCTAACGCAGACAGCAGCCTAAAGCCTTTGTGGCTTACTGATTATGTGCCCGAGTATGTTAAAAACAAAGTATGGGACAGTGCTCTTACTGTGTGGACATCAGCTTGTCTAAAAGGATCAAAGAGCAAAAACTATCAAGATCAACTCAAGCATCAAGCAGACATTCTGGGGGGCCAATACGGCATTGAAGCCGACATGATTCTTGCGATGGCACTTCGGGACATCTCAGGACAAGAAGAGCTTATGCGTCAAGATTTGATGCGACTAAATACTCTGGACGTCGGTTGCGACCCGCTCCATGTCAGCGTCGACGGCCGTGACCTCCGCCTCTCCTCTTCGAACAGATTTGACTCGTACGGCGGGGTCGGTGCCTCCCTCCGAATTTCCTCTTAAGGTATTTGGTATTTGAATCTGTGGCTTGTAGTTGCTTTTGATTTTTTTTGGTAAAGAGGGTGCTAAAACTGCCTGAGTCGATTTTTTTTAAATAGCGTCAGTCCGCTACTCCAATGTCGCCGAGATAAATGATATGATTTCGCACGCTGGCTGGCGAAGGCACAGAAAAATCCAATGGGATTATAAGAGCATCGCCAAGCGGAAAACGAAGTTGGTACGCATTGACACAAACAATCGGTAGTCAGAGAAGCTTACAAACATATTTTCACGGGACTAGACCAGAAATGAGTTGCTAAAAATGCCAGAATGGCAGTAAGCAAC
>CAZLFD010000058.1:0-6459 GCA_964558715.1 uncultured Candidatus Peribacteria bacterium
ATACTACCGACAGCGACTTGCCTCATCTGTCACGAGAATTGGGGCTTAGTTCAAACTGGAGGGTCGTTCCGGCTTGACCAAAGTCAGGAGGGCGTTAACCCACTCAGCCCCGCCTAACTGAGTGAAGTAAAAACTGCTTACGGCTTACTTCTTATCTCTTCTAACTGGTTCGCAATTCATACGGCGTTTCTTGGTAGACGAAATTTACCCAATTGCGAAAAAACATCTCGGCGTTCGCACGCCACATCAACTTCGGTGTTTCGTTCGGGTCGTTGTTTGGAAAGTAATTATAAGGCATTTCCGGCTCTAATCCCTTTTTTACGTCACGCGCGTACTCATCGGCCAGTGTCATGCGATCGTATTCCAGATGCCCGAAGTCGAAGATAAGCGAGCGGTTTTTAGTAGCGACAATGAGTAAGCCGGCATAATCTGACTCGGCGAGGATATCTAGCTCCGGAACAGCCATCACATCTTCTCGGCGCACTTCAGTATGGCGGGAATGGGGTGCAAAAAAAACATCATCTAAGCCGCGCAACAACTCTGGACATGCCGAATGAGTATGTGGAAAGATCCCATTGCACTTCTTTTCGAGCGGATATTTTTCGATGCCGAAATGATATTTCAGACCAGCTTGCGCACCCCAACACAAATGCAAAGTAGAGCTGACGAATCGGTTCGACCAGTTCATGATCTCGCAAAGTTCTGGCCAATAGTCGACTTCTTCAAACGGCATGTTTTCAACAGGTGAACCGGTGATGATAAGGCCATCAAGACCGGTTTTTTTAACTTCGTCGAAAGTGACGTAAAAATTATCGAGGTGGCCCTGCAAAGTATTTTTGGGATTGTAACTTGCCATGCGAATCAGCACCGGTTCGATCTGCAAAGGGCTATTGCCGACCATACGCATCAGCTGTGCTTCGGTCTGTTCTTTGGTCGGCATCAGGTTGATGATTCCGATTTTTAGCGGACGGATGTCTTGATGCTCCGCCCGGTCGATATCCATTACGGAGACTTTCTTTTCTTGGAGTATTTTGAACGCCGGCAGAGACTTGGGGATTTTGATGGGCATCGGAAAAGAATATAGCAAAGATTTTGCCTTAGGCATCAATCAGTTTTGTCAGTTCCCGAATATATGTCTCATTGCCACCGCAACAGAAACCGGAGGTATTGACGCCGATTGAACTTACTCTTCGAGCCAATTCCTGAGGCTCAATTCCATGCACACCGTGGCAACCGTCTAACTTATTTCCACATTCATCAGTCGCATTTACATATACAATATCCAGCTTTCTGCTCAGCCGCTGCTGCAATAAATTATCAGCGACTTCTGCTCCGCGAGTACTGCAGCAGTTTACGCCAATACGAGCATCTTTTCTAATGCCCAATATCTCTTGGGCAATACGGTCGATTTCAGTGCCATCGAGAAGGTTTCCTTCATCATCAATTACATAGTTAAGGGCAAGTGGCACATCTGGTTCTTCCAAAGAAGCTCGCGCAATACCCATGCTTTCGGCATGTGCACCAACGGTTTCAAACCAGTTAATCCGATTGTTCACATCGATAACATGCGGCCTGGCAATGGCCAAGCTTCTAGTATGAAAGTGTCGGGCATCGGTTTCACCGGGTGCTAAATGTGGAGAATAGCAATCCTCTTGCGGGCCAAAATCTACCGCCAAAAGCCAATCTTTTGCATCTCTGCCGACTACTTCCCTAATCGTCTGTACTGAATGATAGTATAACTCGCCATCCACTTTTCGAAATGTCGGTGTTTGAAAAACATTTGCCCCGGCAGCTCGATCGCGCGTAAGAATGTGTCCGACAGGTCCATCTGCACCTTGCGCTATGTAAGCAGCTAAAGCCTCATCACTCGGATCATATCCACTATTGCATTCGGCTTTTAGCCTTGTTCCGAACGGACCGGCGAGAATGGAAGGCTTCTCTAATCCTGTTCTGTTGCAGAGTCTTTTTTCAAGAAACATATATGAGATGGGAAAAAGAAAATAATCAAAAACACCTCCCGTCCGGGAGGTGTTATGGTTTTGAATCTGATTTGGAAACTTACATGATTCTCATAACACCCCCGGACTGTCGTGGCATCATCATTTCCATCATGGGTATGCCGAAGGGGAGATGCTTGATGTTCATCGTGACAGCATTTTTTAGAATCTTTATGGAGATGTCAAACTTTTTCTTAAATTTGGCGGGTCTCACAGCGCGGAGCTTCCCGCTCTTAAGCTGAAGAGGGGGATTAAGGGGGAGTTCGTGCAATTGCCAACAAACAGAAGTATGCTAAGCTAGCTGCACATGAAACGGATTTACAACCTAGCCGTCAGCACAGAACGAAGAAAGAAACTTCGCCAAGAACAAACAGTGTTCGAGTCATTATTGTGGGGTCAATCGCGCAACAAAAGATTTCATGGATTACGGTTTCTACGACAATTTGGAGTTGGCAAATGTATATTTTATTTCTATTTTCCGAAACGAAAATTTGCCATTGAAGTGGATGGCAGTCAGCATGTGAATACGCTTCAAGCAAAGCACGACCATGAAAGAACTAACTATCTGGAATTTTTGGGAATCCGTGTATTTCGAGTGTGGAATAATGACATTTTGCAAAATATGGAAGGTGTGCTGTCTGCCATGAGTGATGAATTGTTTAAGGAAAAACCCCCTCTTTCTCCTTCTTCGGTTCAAGGGGAAGAAGATCCGCGCACTGAAACCAACCGGAAAAGCACATTCGAAAAAAAATGAAACCACGCAGAAAAACCATTCCGGTACAGGTCGGCAACATTACCATTGGCGGAGGCAACCCGATTGCTGTGCAGTCGATGACAAGCACCGACACGAGCAATGTACAAGCAACGGCGCAGCAGATCATCGAACTCGCGGAGGCGGGTAGTGAACTGATACGCATTACCGTCGATAGCTCGGAATCTGCCGAGGCGGTTCCGCGGATTTATGCAATTGTCAGCAAAAAAACTGCCGTACCGATTGTAGGAGACTTTCATTTTAATGGGCATGTGTTGCTGAGTAAGTATCCAGAAACAGCGCAGCTACTTGAGAAGTATCGTATCAACCCCGGCAATGTGGGGCGTGGTAATGGGCGCGATGCAAACTTTGAAGCGATTTTGGAAATCGCGGCGAAATACGAAAAACCCATTCGTATCGGTGTAAATGGCGGGTCGTTAGATCCGGAACTGTTAGATGCAAACATTGAAAAAAACCGTGAGCAGAATTATCCCTTCTCAGATGCGGAAGTGTTTGAGCAAACCATGGTCGAGTCAGCTATAATCTCTTCAGAATTCGCCATCCGCTTTGGTATACCAAAAGAGAAAATTATCCTCTCTGCAAAGACCTCAGACGTACCAGGGTTGATCCGCATTCACAAGGCACTTGCGCAGAAAACCGATTTGGCGATTCATTTAGGATTAACGGAGGCCGGCAGTGGCATGAGCGGAATTGTCGCCACTACATCCGCACTTTCCACTTTACTCAGCCAAGGAATCGGCGACACCATTCGTGTTTCGATCACGCCCGAAAGTGGCGAGGCAAGAACAAAAGAAGTGCAGGTCGCACGAGAGATTTTGCAAGCTTTAGAATTACGGACATTCACCCCAAAAGTTGCCAGTTGCCCCGGCTGCGGCCGCACCACAGGGAATGACTTTCAACTCTTTACGGAGGAGATCAAAAAAGAAATCAACGCCAAACTCCCTGATTGGCAAGCTCGCTATGTGGGGGCAGAGAAACTGCGCATCGCAGTAATGGGTTGCGTGGTCAACGGCCCCGGCGAAGCACGCGCGGCGGATATCGGTATTTTCTTTCCCGGGAAAGGCGAAGGAAAACTGGCGACTGTGTTTGCGAATGGCGAAAAAGTCGCCGACCTTTCAGGCAACGGAATAAAAGAGGAGTTTTTTGGGATAGTGGAAAAGTATCTAAAGACTAGTTCGTGAATAGCAAAATATTTCCCATATAGGCGATTCCAATACCGACCGTAGCGGCAACAATGCCTAGCGTTACATACAATTTTGCTCCATTCGAATTGCCTTTAAAATACTATACGGCAGCGCAAGCCAAATTTCCCACTCCAATGGCGATGGTGGATTTATAAGCCATATAGAGGGAGAACACCAGTCAGTTAAGATTTCTTAGTTGCAGGGTGACATCAAAAACATACAAACAACCCAATCATTAAGAGAAAAACCAACAGGATGTTCACAATAGCCGGTTTTTTGCCAAGATGTAGACATGGGATCAGCACGGCGATTTAAGCGAGAAATGGTCGAATATCTTCCGGAACTTTCGCTGTGAAGCTACGGGCGTTCGTCTCTCGTGGCAATATGAAATCTACATTTTGGGCATGCAGAATCATCCGCGGTATTTTTTGCCCCAGACTTTTTTCAAGCGATGCGTCGAGCCTCAAATTACCGTACATAGCATCCCCCACAACGGGGTGACCGATTGCAGAGAAATGGACGCGGATCTGATGAGTGCGGCCGGTTTCGATCTTCACGTCGAGTACCGTGGCAGATGGCAACCTCTTCAATACGGTAAAATGAGAAATAGCGTGTTTGGCATTATCGGATGCGGACACATTCATCTTTTTGCGGTCGCGCGCGTTGCGGCTGAGTGGAGCTTCAATAGTGCCGCTATTAGGCAGTTTACTGCCACCGTGTACCATCGTGAGATAGTGCTTGACGATTTTCCGTTCCGCAAAGATATTGGTCAGCTGATGATGTGCCGCATCGGTTTTGGCAAAGATGACGAGACCGGAGGTGTCTTTATCGAGTCGGTGGATTACCCCGGGGCGATCAGGCAAGCCGACGGAAGAAAGGGGTGTATACGCGAGTACGCGTTGGAGGAGTGAATCGGTGCGGTGGTTCGCATCTGGATGCGTGCAAATGCCAGCGGGTTTATTGGTGATGATCATCTCGGCATTTTCAAAAATAATCTCAAGCGGCTCATTCACTGCTGTCGGATTTTCTGCATCTGGCTCATCGACGATGATCTCATCCCCGGCCTTAACGATGGTTCCTGCTTTCGCAATACGCTCACCATTTAATTGGACGAAACCGTGCTCGATCCATTTTTTGGCTTGCGAACGTGTGATTGAAAGTTGGCTTGCAATGACTTCATCGAGACGCTGTTTTTCGGAATTTTCGACAGAGAACTTTGCCTTTGGCACAGGATTTCGGATAGAATAACACCTGAATTTTCCCAGAAATGAGCGACGAAATCGAGCAATTACTGAATCGGGGCGTGGTAGAGATAAATGTGCGAACAGATTTGGAGGCAAAATTAAAAAGCGGAAAAAAGCTGCGCATCAAGTTAGGTATCGACCCGACCGGCAGCGACCTACATGTTGGGCATTTGGTACCATTACGCAAGCTAGCGCAGTTTCAGCGTGCCGGGCATCAGATCGTGTTGATTTTTGGAACCTTCACCGGCCGCATTGGCGACCCCACCGGAAAAGATAAAATGCGCCAACCGCTCACAGATAATGATATCCGCAAAAACATGGCGTCGTATTTGGAACAAGCCGGAAAGGTTTTGGATATCGAAAAAACGGAAGTCGTAGAAAACGGGGACTGGCTCGCCAAGATGAATTTTGAAGATATTTTGAAGCTCGCCGGTAGCTTTACCGTATCGCAGATGATTCAGCGCGATATGTTTCAGGAGCGGCTGAAAAAGGATCAGGATATCAACATGGTGGAGTTTTTCTATCCACTGATGCAGGGCTACGATTCGGTAGCGATACAAGCAGATCTAGAACTGGGTGGCACTGATCAGCTGTTTAATCTGATGGCAGGGCGCAAAATACAAGAAGCGTACGGGATGTCGCCGCAGAATATTATGACCCTGTCGATTTTGGAGGGTACGGCTGGCGTGGAAAAGATGAGTAAGTCGCTCGATAATTACATCGGTGTGATGGAAGCGCCAAAAGAGATCTTCGGCAAAACCATGTCGATACCAGACCATTTGATGGCGAAGTATTATGAATTGTTGACCGATTTATCGCGGAAAGAAATCGATGAGACTCTCGCCGGTCATCCGCGAGATGCCAAGTTAAAATTAGCGGAAATGGTAACAAAGATGCTTCACGATGCGGAATCAGCGCAAAAAGCGCGCGAGGAGTTTTTGAACATCTTCGCCCAAGGCGGCTTACCGACCGATATTCCGGAGCTAACCTTGGTTGGCGGAAAATACTCATTGCTCGACCTCGTAATCAAGTCAGAAATGTGTGCGAGTAATTCCGATGCCCGCCGGCAGATTCAAGCGGGAGCTGTGAAAATCGATGACAGCAAATATAATCAACTCGAAGAGTCGATTCTCATCAACGACGACCCAAAAGTTCTGCAGGTGGGAAAACGAAAATTCGTAAAAATCAGCGCGGAATAAATGGTGTGAACTGAACTAAGCCCCAATTCTCGTGACAGATGAGGCAAGTCGCTGTCGGTAGTA
>CAZLFD010000059.1:0-6388 GCA_964558715.1 uncultured Candidatus Peribacteria bacterium
TAAGGGCGGGGAAAGGGGGAAGGTGCCATTAATGTTTATTTGTGCAACAAGACCCAAAAAAATTGTGAATAATAAAGAGACCCAGGCGATTTTTATGTTGACATATAAATACATATTATTAAAATACAATCTTTATGATTTCTCCACATGCGCGGTATCTTGGTTTTCCCCGAAGCAGAGCTTACAGCCGCAATACAAGCGGCAGATGAGGAAAATGCGCGCCTAAAAAAGTTGTTTGAACAGCAAGCTCGGCAACATGAAGAAGCTATTAAGAAAGAGCGTGCCAAAGGTCACAATCGGTCTCGTCAAATACTAGAATTAGCTGACACAGACCGGCTAACCCGTCTTCCCCTCAGAAAGGGTTTTGAAAGATATCTACAGGTGTGCTTGAACGATCTGCCCGAACAAGGTGAGCCTGATGGTTCAATTGAGAATGTGGCCGTACTATTTTTTGATTACGATTGGTTCAAGTTCCTCAATGATGTCTACGGTCATGCTTTTGGCGATGAATTACTAAAAATCGTTGGTAATGCTTTGGGAAGTATGTCTGAATTCTACGCAACGAGTGGTCGCTTGCGCTCCTGCAGAAACCCAACAAAGAAGCGCAAGCCAACGGCTCAGCGTCGTGGCGGTGACGAGTTCACACTCTTGCTCGAAAATGTTGAAAATGAAAAGCAAATCGTTGAGGTTATCGAAACGTTCCGCGACATCATAAAGGGCTGCATTGATGATCTGATAAAAAAAGAACAATTTGAAGAGGTAGGCAAACCCAGTTGGTTTTCTTGGAAAGATGCGAAAAAAGCCTCAGTAATAAGCGCGTTTTCAATTGGTGCTGTTATCGTTGCAAACAGAATGAGTGTTTCTGAAGCACTCGCAATGGCCGATGCTGCAATGTACGCCTCGAAAGCTGCTGGGAGGAATCATGCAACCATCCGGAGGATAGCTGCGGGTGGAGAACAGCAAGAAATCCACCAGGCTCTTTTCGATCCCGAGCTTGAACCCAAGATTGAAGCTTTAGGATTAAGAGAGCAGAAACGATATCCCTGATGTAGGATTATGTCCAAACTTCAATTTCATGTAGCTACCAGAGTTCACTTGAACACGATGGGCCTCTTTTGGTAATGCATCCAGTCATCGATGCCGTGCTGGCCCCTCGGAGTGCAAAATAATGCGACGACAGTAGCATTCCTTTGTCGCCACCAGTATTTTCACGACTTCCCACTTACAACTTCCCGCTTCCTCGGGTACAATCTTCGGCGTGACTCTGGCAGAACTACGGTCGGCGATTGAAGAGACGAGCGAGAAAATCGCTCGCGGCGTAGAATGTTTGCATATCCCACAGAAAAAAGTGGAGATTGTAGACTTAAGCAAACAGACCGAAGCAGGAGGGTTTTGGAACGATCAAGAGAATGCACGTACGGTTTCGCAGCAACTATCGAGTTTAGAAAAAATCGTCGAGCGCTGGGAAGGCTTACAAGGTGATGCAAATGCCATTTCAGAAATGGTAGCCATGCTCGAAGAAAACTCACCAGAGCTGATAGAAATGGTAGCGGAGTACGAAAAGCTGGCAGAAAAATATGGCGAGGCCGAACTCGACCTCCTCTTTTCTGGCGAGTTTGATGATACGAATGCGATTCTCGAAATCAACGCCGGGGCCGGTGGCACCGAAGCGCAAGATTGGGCCGGCATGCTGCTACGCATGTATCTACGCTTTGCCGAACGGCATGAATTCGTGGCAGAGATTTTAGAAAAGACAGATGGCGCCGAAGCCGGCATAAAAAGCGTAATGCTCGA
Organism: uncultured Candidatus Peribacteria bacterium; assembly: GCA_964558715.1. GTDB lineage: Bacteria > Patescibacteriota > Gracilibacteria > CAIRYL01 > JBGSOV01. The sequence continues at coordinate 1,795 of CAZLFD010000059.1, forward strand.
AATCGCGGGAGAGCGAGCCTTTGGCTTATTGAGAGGAGAAAAAGGCACACATCGTTTAGTGCGCCAATCGCCCTTTAATGCGAAAAATTTACGGCAAACCAGCTTTGCCGGCGTGATTATTACTCCAGTAATCAAGAATGCCGACCAAGAAATCGAGATCGAAGACAAAGACATCCGCGTCGACACTTTTCGCGCCAGTGGTGCCGGTGGGCAGCATGTAAACACCACCGATTCCGCCATCCGCATTACGCATCTGCCGACCAAGATCACAGTCGAATGCCAAAATCAGCGCAGCCAACACCAAAATAAAGAAAAGGCAATCGAAGTCTTAAAAGCAAAGCTGCTCGCTCACCAACGCGAAGAAGAAGAAGAAAAGGCAGCCTCTATTCGCGGCGAAGTGACCGAAGCCGCTTGGGGCACGCAGATTCGCAACTATGTGCTGCATCCCTACAAAATGGTGAAAGACCTGCGCACCGAGCATGAAGTGAATAACCCCGATGTGGTGCTCGATGGTGAACTGGATGGATTTATCCGCGCCTATTTAGAGTGGGATGCGACTCGGCGAGACAGTTAAGAAACATCCGACCGGACACTCCCTGTCTGCTGGCTTGGGACTGAATGTATAAAATTTGCTACTTATTCAGTACCCCCCCCTTGTAGGTAAGCGCTTCCTGGCGGCGTTGGCGCTCACGCCGTTCGGCCTCGATTGTATTGTAAAATCTGTTCTCATACCGAGCATGCAGCAAAAAGAAGATTATTTTGAGGATGATGAGTATTGCAATCGAAGCCTTACTGGCATCGTAGAGCAGATTCCATAGCGGCTGCCCGGCTTTGACGATTTCAACGGCCTCAACAAACATCACCTCGCATGCACCATTTTCTACATCATCACGCGTGCGGCTCGATATCCGTTTCCAGTCGGTGCCTTCTGGCGAATAGTCGACCAGCATGCCCTGCAAAATCACCTGATCACCGACACGAATATCTTTTATGCGCTTTTGGATTTCTGTGTCGGCAGCTAACAGATGATTATTGGCGACTTCGCGATTACTAAAATCGACATTGCCGTAATACGACCAGTTGCAAGTCCAAGAATTGCTCCAAAAATCTACCTTTTGAAAATCATCATCCTGTAGGTTTTTTCCCCAAATCACACAAACATCTTTCATATCGACAGAATCATCATCGTGGTAGATATCGGTGATAGAATCGATATTATTGTGCGAAACGACCAAGCCAGAGAGAATGTATTCCGCAACCGGCTCAACATCGTATTTCTTGCCGCGGTATTGAAAAACAAAAGGGTCGCGTTTCGTCCCTGTTTGCACTGGCTCTGCAATCATCTGCGGATAGATATCGGTGAATGCTGGCAGTCGCGATTTAAGAAAAAAAGAGACCCCAAACACACAAAAAGCGATTACCAGAAGTAAAGTCAAAAACTGTCTGAATAAGCGATGCTGATGGTGCTTGGGCGAATGGCTCATGCGCAAATTTATTTTTACTTAATGTATTTTACCATATTTACTGGTAATTATACATGTTCGTTTCCGTTGCAAATTGAGAAAAGTGAACAAAAAATTTGACCAGGAAGCAAACACATGGGAGAATAAAGATGATTTTTGGTTTCTCATGCAAATCGACATACCCGACTCCATTCCCCTCAGTGACCTCTTAAGCCTTCTCATTCAACTGGCGCTCTTTATTCTTATCTGTATATTTATACTGGTCGGCTTTCGCGTATTAAAAATATTGGGCGTTGCGCAACAGCTGGCTGAATCGATTTCTGAAATCGTCGAGACGGTAAACTTGGTCTTGTGGCAACCAGTACGCTTTTTTGGCGTTATGTCAGAACGCATCAAAAAGTTCTTGGGAATCAAGTAACGCGATATGCATTTAACAAATACGCAGATATTTCAGTAAGACTCGAAAACGCAGGTCCAAATTCTTGCAGTTCTTTTGCGGTTCCCGCACCCGTAGTTACCCCGACAAACGGCATAGTGGCAGCTTTTGCCGACTGAGCATCGTGCACGGTATCACCCACATACACACATTCATCAACAGATAGTTGGAGTTCAGTCGTCGCCGTTAAAAGTGGTTCTGGGTGCGGTTTTTTGTGGGTGACATCTTCGGAACCTATAATGATTTCGAAGTAGGGGTCGACTTCATTTTGCTGTAAAAACTCTCGCGTAAACTCACGCAGTTTTGAGGTGACGATGCCAATACGAAAACCGGCCTCACGCAACAGAAGAACCTGCTCGATCGCATCAGGATAGAATTGGATAAGACCGGAGCGCTGAGCAGCTTGATAGTGCTTGCGATACGCGACGATCACATCATCCACTTTTTCTGGCGGAACGAATGATTTAATGATGACATCCAACCCGACACCGATCTTAACAGCGATCAGGTCATCACCGGGGTACGGCACTTTGCATTCTTCAAAGGCATTCCGGTAACTAGTGACGATTGCCGCGATCGAATCTGCCAGGGTGCCGTCAAAATCAAAGAGTATCGCTTTCATGCAGGTGGGCGTAAAGGAAGAGTAAGTATGATATCCGTTGCGTTTCCTTTCAGATCAGAAACAGCACGCCACTCAAATCGGCAAAACGTGCCATCGAGTTCAACGACAGATGATAAGACAATAGTGCGATCGCGCAGGTCAGCAGGATTATTGACGATTTCTGCTACCGGAAGACGACTGTCACCACATTGCAAAGTGATATTTTCGGGAGCGTTTTGTGGCTCGACCGGTTCAGAAAATCGGATAAAGATTTCGCTGCTGTTTTGAAAGGTGGCATTTTCAAGAATCGGCGGGAGTGTGTCTGGCGTGAGCGTTAGCAGAATAGAAGCATCAGTATCGATCAGGGATTCACAAAAAAGTACGTTTTCATGCGCAATGGTGCGGTCGCAACCGTGCGCATCAAGAAACATCTCACCGGCGCCCTGCGCAGAAAGAAAGAGTCGATCTTGTGTGCCAGATTGTTTGTTCCAAAAAATCTCATGCGAACCCATAGTCCACGAGTAAGGAAGAGTGAATGACGCGTCTAGACGAAGAGTCTCGCCAGCAGAAATCTGGCGCAGGATGGAAAATTCTTCGCCATAGGCAAGTGACCGTTGTTCCCAACCGGTCAAATCGCCTGTGAATTCGGTACCGGGCGGCCGAATGATGCGGATGAAATATGAACCGTTTCCAGAAATCAGGTTTTCGCTTCCGGCATGTTGCATTTGCAAACGAAAGTTTTCGGTCACCGTACCATCGGCAGCAATGGTGAGATCAGAAAAATATCTCCGCAGAATGTAACGGTCAGATTTTTTAGCGCCCAGATTGGCGACATTCACGGCAAACAGATTGCTTTCGTCAAGCCGCCCGTGCCAACCGCGCTCCGCAAAGTAACGCTGAACATCGGCATCGGCAAACCAAAACTGCACATTCTTTGTTGCAGCAGATAGTGCCAGCGATTTAGTAATCGTTGGCAGTGAAAAGTAGCCAGCCTCATCGATGATAGCTGCACTCAGTTCAGAGAGCACATTTTTACGCGTAGCTAATTCTTCGAGCGAATGCAGGTCGATATTTTTTGTCTCGCGCTGCAATTCAAGAAACAAGCTCATATCTTCATTTTGCTCGATGCCAAGCTGGGCCAACAAGTCTTCGACAGCAGCCAGATTTATAGCGACCACTCCGGCAAAGACATCATCTTGAAAGCGAGTATCACTCTGCAAAAAAGACAGTGATTGGCGGGCCGCTTCGGCAAAATCCGGCGAAAAATTCGCATCGCGAAATTCCCAACCGGTAAATTTGGGGTCACTCGAAAAAACATCAGAGAGGGCTTTAGGTGCAGGAACCGGCGTAGCAGGGTCTGCCACGGCGTACGAATCGTATACTTTGATCTGCGGTTTAAGCCCGGTAAATTCGACAACGGCAAAAGCCGAAACAAAACCTCCACTAGGCCGAAGCTCAGCCTCGTTTTGTAAAAGGATTACGTATTTTCCATTCAGAAGCGATGGCGCGTACCAGACTAATCCGCCAAACGGACCGTTAAGGATACGAAAAAATGGCAACAGTAAAACAAATCCGATAATAAGCAGTACGATAAAAAACAAACGCTTGTTACCAAAGCTTGATAATGATTGTCTGCGATGCCCAAGCCGATGACGTTGAAATCGTTTTCGCACGGCTGTCATTATCACTGAAAAATCTGATTAAGGGAACAGCTGCTTGCCGTTGATTTTTTGGCATAATTCGAGTAGAATCTACTAAACAGGATATTCATTTTTATAAGCTTTATGGCTGACGAGAACCAAACTGGGCAAAATCCTTCACCTCCGCCACCGGGTGATAATAACCAAGGCGGCAATCCCCCACCACCGCAAGATCAAGCAGGGTATACTCCGCCGCCACAAGGCGGTCAAGCTGGGCAGGGAATGCCACCACCTCCGCCACCATTTGGTGGGCAAGCGCAACAACAAGGCTACGGGGGCTATCCGCCACCGCCGCCAGGATATGGCTATCCACCGCCACAAGGCGGTCAACCTGGGCAGGGGCAAGCGCAACAACAAGGCTACGGGGGCTATCCGCCACCGCCGCCAGGATATG
>CAZLFD010000060.1:0-6286 GCA_964558715.1 uncultured Candidatus Peribacteria bacterium
GACACCATTCTTTGTGAGTGAAAGAAAAGTGTCACGAGAATTGGGGCTTAGAAGATGTATCACATGATTTTTCATTGACAATTCTGCGAAGTTTTATGAAACTGATATGGCACATTCGACATTTGAGCGCTTCCCGCGGCTTTCGGGGCTCAAGTACAATCGAAGTGTCATTTGAAACTTTTTTTGCAAAGGCCGCCCATTCTTAATTATGACTCCTTCAACAACGACCAAAGACACAAAGACGAACAATGAAATGCAAACCTTGCTAAACGAGCTTGAGTTCATCATGCCCGAGCCGGGCGATATCGTGACTGGTACTATTATCGCAAAAGAGCCGGGATATCTTCTCCTCTCAGTCGGTGGAGTCGCCGTTGGCATTATCGCCGGGCGCGAAATGCATGATGGTTTCGAAACGGCGAAAAAATTAGAAGTCGGCGAACAGATCGCTGCTTTTGTCTTGAACGACGAAAATGAAGAGGGGATGATGGTTTTATCGCTCCGCAAAGCGAGCCAAATGCAAAACTGGGACTTTTTTGAAAAATGCCTCGACAGCGGCGAGACTATTGAGGTCGTCGCAAAAGAAGCCAACAAAGGCGGTCTTATCTGTGATGCAAACGGAGTACACGCCTTTCTTCCGGTTTCGCAATTGGCACCGCAAAACTATCCGCGTGTCGATGGCGCCAATGCGCAGGCGATCATCGATCGTCTCAACCAGTTTGTCGGGCAGAAATTCACCGTACGTGTCATCACTTTCCTCCGTAACGACAAGATTATCGTTTCTGAACGCGAAGCGATGAGCGAGATCCGTGGCAAAGAAATCCGTAAAATCAAGCCCGGAACCGTGGTAGATGGCGAAGTCAACGGAGTGGTTAAGTTCGGTGTCTTTATCACCTTCGGTAATCTTGAGGGGCTTATCCATACTTCTGAACTCAGCTGGGAGCATATCCGCAATCATTACGAAGTGTTCAAGATCGGTGATCCGGTCAAGGCACAGATCATCGGTATCGATGGCGATAAAATCTCACTCTCAATTAAGCGTCTGCAAAAAGACCCCTGGATGGACCTGATTAAGAAATACCCAACCGGAACAATTACCGACGGAAAGGTAAACAAAGTCACTAACTTTGGCCTCTTTGTCACTATCGATGGAAACCTGAACGGGCTGGTGCATACTTCCGAATTCGAAGACTCTGAAATGCGCCCAGATGAGATCGCCCGTGTGGGCGACACCGTCAAGGTAAAAGTGCTTGGTATTAACGAAGAAGACCATAACCTCAAGCTTTCGATGCGTTTAAAAGAAGAGAAAAAGGAAGAAAAGAAAGAGGAGAAAGCGGAAGCCAAGGAAGAAGTTGCTGAGGTTGGCGCAGAAGGAGTGGCATAAGAGAAAGCGGAGTAAGAAAGAATCAGCAAGAAGCAAGTAGGGGCAGACCAATGTGTCTGCCTTTTTTTGTTTTTCCCGCGAAAGCAGGATGTCTTTTGCCGGATTTATGAGCGCCTTTCCCAGCCGATTACGGTCAAGCCGGAATGACTCCTGTTTGGCAGAGAATGGATTCTCCGTTATGCTAAGCGGTGGTTTATTAATTTTCTGGAAAACCTCGTATGAAGTTTCGTATTCTCACCCTGTTTCCGGAAATGTTTAGCGGGTTCGTTAACGAATCCATTTTAAAGCGCGGGCAAGACAAAGAACTCATCGAGATCACGACCGATGATATTCGCGATTATTCTGAAGATAAGCACCGCAAAGTGGATGACACGATTTATGGTGGCGGAGCGGGCATGCTCTTAAAACCAGAGCCGGTGGCAGCGGCGATTCGCGCGGCCAAATCAACCCTCCCTGGTGCAAAGGTTATCTACCTATCGCCAAGCGGCGAGCGATTTACCCAACAAAAAGCGGAAGAACTTGTGAGTGGTGGGCAAGACCTTATTCTCCTCAGTGGCCGCTACGAAGGTGTCGACCAACGTATTCGCGCGATGCTAATAGATGAAGAGCTCTCCATCGGTGATTATGTGCTGAGTGGTGGCGAAATCGCCGCTGCCGTCGTGGTCGATGTGGTGGCGCGCTTGGTTCCTGGCGTGGTTGGCAAAGAAGAATCCGTACAATCCGAAAGTTTTTCGCATCAACTTTTTCGTGCGGCAGAGTTTCCGCAGTTCACCCGGCCAGAAGTGTGGGAAGGATTATCTGTTCCCGACGTACTGCTTTCTGGGCATCATGCCGAGATCGAAAAATGGCAGCTTGATCACCTTGCTGGATTAACTGATAGTGAACGGAAAATGCTGCACATACGGCAAACCGCTTTTCCGCGAAAGACCAGGCGAACTGTGTTGCGCATGCATGAAAAGATTGATATCGATAATTGGGTCTCATGGCTGAATGATGACGAGGTGGTGAAATGGACGAGTGTTTCGCCGCCGCTGACATACGCAGACGAAGAGGAGTTTTTTGATGACACTCGTGCTAATTTTCATTGTTTGCCGGTGAGTATTTGTTTAAAAGAAGACCAGAAGCCGATTGGTGTGACTTCGCTCGAGCTTGATCCCCTTAACCTGAAATCGGCAGCTTTTGGCATTATCATCGGTGAAAAGACATTTTGGAAACAAGGCTATGGCCGCGAAGTAATGCGCGAAATCTTCTCTGTTGGCTTTAACGAGCTCGGTTTAGAACGGATCCACCTGGATGTCTTCGACAACAATAAGGCAGCAATCGCTTGTTATGATGCATGTGGCATGCGTAAAGTCGGGCTCGAGAAAAAGAAATTCCACAAAAATGATGGTTTTCATGACGCCTTGGTCTTCGAAATACTGAAGGCAGATTTTTTAAGTGAGAATGAAAGGTGCGCATAATACTCCAGGCTATTCAGAATTTTTACAATCACTTGCATTACTCCTTACTAAGCAGGCACTTGTTACAGTTTTTATTGCCGGATTGCCAGGGAGCGGAAAAATAACGTTCGCACGACAATTGTGTGAACGATTCGATAAACAATCAGTGTTTTTTTCACTCGACTGGTTCGTTTGGTACTCATCGGCCGAACGGAGATCACGGATTCAGGAGGTCATTTCATCCGGTGATAAAATGCGCATGGAAACTGAGTTAAACCCACTTGGCTGGTACGACTTTGATGCTTTTTATCATGCCTTAGAAACCCTGAAAACAGAGCATCATATTACCCTTAAGCGACTCTGGAACCAGAAAAGCGGTGAGAAAGATCTTGCCGTTTCCCTTTCCTTGCCGCAAACACACACGCTGATCGTGTGCGAAGGGTCTGAGCTGTTAGGTGACGATGCTTTGCCGCATGCTGATCTGATTGTTTTTCTGGATGTTTCACTTAAGGTCAGTCATGAACGGTTGAAGAGACGAGACCAGCATCGTTCTGATTCGAAGTACCTAGATATCAAACTTGCTATCACTAAAAAATACGATATCCCTTTTAACAACACGTACAAGAAAAATGCCCACTTTGTTTTTTCATCATGACCGACCGCGATAAATTCATCCAATTCTGCCAGCAGCAACTTGGTAAGCCGTATGTGCTTGGCGCTACTGGCCCCGATGCTTTCGATTGCTCCGGCCTTTTTTTTGCCGCCTTTTCGCAACTCTTCAAGGCGCAGGTACCGCGCGTATCTACCGATCAATTTGCCCTTGGTATCAAAATCGAGGTTGCTGAAGCAAAGCCAGGCGATTTGATTTTCTTTGACTCCGGATGGATCGACCGCGTACCGAATCACAACGGCGTTTGCATCGAGGAAGGGAAAATGATCAATGCCAACAGTTATCAAGGGAAAGTCTATGAAGAGCCGTTTGCCAGTGGATATTGGTCGACTCGCATTATCGGCGTGCGACGGGTGTTCGATGCCGATGGTAAGCTCGATCTGTTTGGCAGAAGTTCACAAGTTCCGCCGTTTGATGACGTGCCAGGTTCGCATCGCGATTTTGCCGAAATCGAGCATCTGCGCAAACAAGGCGTGATCCGCGGGTTTTCCGATGGCAGTTTCCGCCCCGATCAACCGGTCACCCGCGCCGAAGCGCTCAAAATCCTCTTACTTTGTTTTCAGATACCACTTGTCGATGCAGATGCGACGCTGTTTTCTGATATTTCGTTGGCAGACTGGCACATTACCTATGTGACGACCGCTAAGCAAAAAGGGATTATCAACGGTTACCCAGATGGAACTTTTCGCCCTGGCAACGAGATCAACCGGGCAGAAATCGCCAAGATAATCTTCGAAACCGGTGGCATCAGCCCACCACCTGTGCAAACCGATATCCCTGATGTGCCACCGAATTGTTGGTTTAGTGGCTATGCGCTAGCCGCGCGTGAGCGAAGTATGTTTCGTTTTGCCGGTAAAAACTTCCTCCCCAAAAAACCGGTTACTCGCGGCGAAATGTGCCGCGCCATTGTGCGTTTTCTCGACTTCGACAATGGATGAGTTTACCACTTTCCTCAAGCAACAAACGTTTCCCTGCTATGTGCGCTTGCGTGTGAGTCCGGGTGCGGCAAAAACACGGATTGTCAGCCTGATGGATGATGATGAGACTTGGAAATGCTCCGTCGCGGCAGCTCCGGAGAAAGGCAAAGCAAATACGGAATTGAAGAAATTTTTCCGCAAGCAATTCCGAGTGTCTGCAGATGTCATCTCTGGCGCGAATGACCGAACAAAACTGATAAAGCTTGATGCGCTTCCTCTCCCCTAATAAGGGGGTTTGTTTTTCATATTCAGCCTCCTCCAGCCAACCGAACTCAAGAGGAGAGAACTCCGTGCTACTCTTATATTTTTCTCAATGTCATTCCTCCTTTCGCGGGAATGACAGAATCAGGGTAGAATAAATACATGAAAACACCTCGACGAGCGTTCGGTGACGAAGGCGAATTGGCAGCAGAAAAATATCTCCGTAAGCTCGGATACAAAATCATCGAGCGGAACTTTCTTGTGCGCCAGGGTGAAATCGACATCGTTGCAAAACAGAATTCCACAATCGTTTTCGTGGAGGTAAAAACGCGTAGGTCTGACGCTTTCGGCTCTGCGCTCGATTCTATCTCTTCAGCAAAAGCGCAAAAATTAGCTGCTGCCGCGTATATCTATCTTTCTCAACACAAACTCGACGATGTCGATTTTCGCATCGATGTAATTACAATCACCTTTCCTGGCCCCGTTATCGAACATTTTGAAAGCGCGATCGGTGAGGGGTAAGAGGATATGTTCGTTCCTCTCCTGAGCTAGGAGAGGTTAGGTGAGGAACGTTCGTAGTCGATACCCTCTGACTCCCTCTAGTTCAGGGGGAGAATAGCTCCGCGCCAATACACTCTCTTGATTGCCGCAATGCAGTTTTTTTGTGACAATCTGGTTGATGGCTGAAATTCGCAACAAACGGGCGTTTTTTGATTACGAGATCCTCGATAAGGTTTCGGCGGGAATCGTATTACTTGGCGCAGAAGTCAAATCGATTCGCGCAGGGCGGGGGAGTCTGGCGAGCGCTTATGTCTCTATCCGCAATGGCGAAGCGTACATCAAGAATTTCCAAGTGCCAAAGTGGGAATACAGCCAATATGATGTCGACCCGATGCGCGATAAAAAATTGCTGCTCAAAAAACGCGAGATCAATAAGCTCGAGAAAAAACTTGATGAACAAGGATTAACAATCGTGCCACTCAAACTCTTTTTCACCCGGGGTTATGCCAAGCTTGAAATCGGTTTGGCGAAGGGGAAAAAGCAATACGACAAACGTGCTACTCTTAAAAAGCGTGATGAAGAGCGGCGAATTGCGGGAAAATTACGGAAGTACTGATCAGGATAAAGTGCACTAACGCGCGTCAGCTACTGCATCCAACATCCTGTTTAAGAGGGTACAAGCAGCCTGCAGTTCTTGTACCTTGTCACTCTCTTCTTCACCTGTTACTAATAAGCTTTCAATTCGACGAATAAGCTCCCCCCTTGCCGCAAGAATTAGCACACTGCCTTCTCTGGCCATCTGGAGTATTTGTTCAATAGCCAAATCGGGATCTAAAAGCTGCAGGCTTTCTAGAATTCTCTTGGCCTGCTTGCGTGCGCTGTTTACTTCTGCTAGAAGCTCTGGGTGCATCTCTTCATAAGCTTGAAGGCGGTCAAAGAAAATATCGGGAGCCATTTGCCCATCTCGGAATCGATTAATTACAGTTTGCAGGCACTCTCCGGGAGTTTTTGTGTCACCGACTTGCTCTTCAGGGCGTGTAATCTCGGTTGTAGTCATTATAATGGGACTAGACCAGAAATGAGTTGCTAAAAATGCCAGAATGGCAGTAAGCAACTT
>CAZLFD010000061.1:0-6248 GCA_964558715.1 uncultured Candidatus Peribacteria bacterium
TCTTTAGTACACTTCTTTTAATTATTGTTCAACTTATTTGTGCAACAAGACCATTACAATCTACTCCTTCGTAGGCTTGCTTATAATCTCTAAAAATTGATTCGTACTTTTAAACGCACCCCTTAGACTTTCAGATGCCACACGAAGGGCAAGAGTGGCTATCGCTGCGTCAAGATTTTGCTTAGCTAATTCCCATACTCCATAATGCTATCAGAAGTACCCGGAGTATTTAATAATTTCTGCAACGAAGCACGGATCTCAACTATTTTTTTATAGCCAACCAATTATAATTCGCCGTAGTATTTGAGAGCAGAAAAAAGCTCATCGACAGAACATCGGAGTGTTTTTCTGAGTTCCTTGAGATGTGCCCAGGTGTGTTCGATGGGATTGAGGTCGGGGGAATACGGGGGAAGGTAGAGCAGAGTGTGTCCGGCGGCTGCTATGGACTCCTGGATATCATTTCTTTTGTGGAAAGTGGCATTATCAAGCACGAGGACGCTGTTTTCCGGTAGCCTGGGAAGAAGGTCTTGAGTCAGCCAAGCAGAAAAGACATCTGTGGTAATGGTCGTCTCCCAGATGCTGCAAGAGAGGATGGTGGTGTTGATGAGTGCCCCGATGACATTCGTCCTTCCGGGGATCTTGCTCCAGTCCCGTATGTCATGGCACCGCACCCCTTTCTGGCTATACCCTTTTTCTCTTTTGGCTTCTTTCTCAAATCCACTTTCATCAATATAGACGATGCTTCTTGCTCGTATCACCTTTTCTCGCCAGAGCCGCTTCAGGAACCTTTTTCTTTGTTCCGCGTCCGCCTTTGGGTGAGAGGAGGATTTTTTTTAACCGTGATCCCCAGTCTGCGTATCGCTCTCCCGATCGCCCAGGCACTGACATTGTAATCTTTTGCCCTCTCCCATTGATATCTATCAGGATGCTTTTCTATATCTATCCGGAGTGCTTGCATGTCTATCTTCGTCGCGGGCTTATCCCTCTTTAGCTTTGGCTCTATCCTCTGCTTCCATCGCTGTATGGTCCTCGGATGGATCAAAAACCTTTTCCCAAGGTCGGCATAAGAAAGACATTCGCTTTCTTTGAGAGCCAGGATCTTTTGACGGAAGGAGAGTGGATACATATGAAGTAGGAAAAATCCTTCATAGTATACGGCATTTTATGTGTGGTTGGCTATATAAGCCATGTCCACATCAGGATTATCGCTCTTCAATTCATCCGCAACCTCTAACAGGGTCTTGGTTAATTCGCTGAGTTTTTGTTGGTCGTCGAGATTTGGCATGCTTTTCAAAAAGTGTTAGAAGCATTGCATAATAATCAATGGGGCGCAAGTTTCGTTCGGGAGTCTGATCACAACAGACCCACACGCTTAATAACGATATGGGCGACATGACGCTTTACGAGGGGGTAGCGCGCTAACCCCGGGACCAGTTACTCTCCCCGCCGTCGGATCTTTGTGTTTCCTTGGCCCACCAATCGCAGAGGTATGCATGGGTGTTTGAGCGACTTTACCGGACGGTGTTTAGTTACCATTGCCTGCATCTTCTGTTAGCCAAGTTTTGCGGAACGATGCAAGGAGTGACATGTGAAATCGCGCTTGCATCCAGGCTGTGATTAGTTTTTGTCTAAGCGAAGGTTCTAAAACTGTAGAATCTAGATGTCGAAACAATTGTACTAATTGATTCCCCGTCAGACCAGCCATTGCCAGGCTTAGCTTAAGTTCTGCGGCACTTTTTTTAATATCACTTATTGATACTAAGTCGGCACCTGATTGTACTTGTTCTTGCCTGTAATCGGTCATTGCTGTGGTACCAAGGTGGCGTGTTGTCAGCTGGCGGACTTCGGGGCTCATAGTATTAAATAGACATAGTAATCTTACATTTGCAAAATATTAATTACATTGCAAGCCTTTTCCCGAGGTAGTGAGTGGCTTTAGAAATACACACTCCAGAGACTCTCAATAACATCCTCAGAGTATTTGCCACCCGTCATTTCTTTGCGTATACCAAAAAGCCTGCTATTATAGGTGTTCATTCCCTTGCACCGCATGCTCACGCTCGACCCTTTTTTGATCTCATTTATTCTCACGGTGCTGATTGCACTCGTGATCGGTGGCGTGTTTCATTATCTCAAGCAGCCCGTCATTGTGGGCTATATTGTCGCTGGCATTATCGTCGGGCCACATGCCTTCAATATCATCCCCGACGCGCACACCATCAAGCAGCTCGGTGATCTGGGCATCTTACTACTACTCTTTTTTATAGGTACCAAGATAAATTTCAGGGATTTTAAGCAGAACTGGCAGGTACCTATTTTTGGAACTATCATTCAAATCGGTGTGAGCGTCTTGGCAATGGTTTTGTTGGGAGTGTATTTTACCTGGTCGATTGAGATGATGGTCTTTTTCGGTTTCGCTATTAGCCTGAGCAGTACATCTGTAGTCATTAATATTCTCGAATCAAAGAAACTGCTCGATGAGCCCCTTGGCTACAATGTGCTCGGTGTCCTTTTGGTGCAAGACATCCTTTTTGTGCCGATGCTAATCGTGCTCGCTTCGATGGGTGAACCCTTGGAACCGGGTTTACTGCTGAAACAGGGAATCGGGATGCTGCTTATTCTGGCGTTTATTCAATGGCTGATCACCCGTAAGCAGGTACCCCTGCCCTTTAGTTCTTATGTAAAATCAAATCAAGAATTGCAGATGCTCGCTGCTATTATCATCTGCTTCGGTTTTGCCATCGTGGTCGGCGCGTTTCAACTTTCCTTGGCATTTGGCGCCTTTTTAGCAGGTATCTATATTGCCCGCACCAATGAGGCATCATGGATACAAAGCCAGCTGCATTCTTTCGTAATGCTACTCATGGCACTCTTTTTCATCTACATCGGTATTCTTATTGATCCATTCTTCGTTTTGGAGAATATCGTCATGATTACTTCGATCGTCGTTGCGGTCTTTGTGGTCAACACGGCAATCAACGGCTTTATTTTCCGTTTTCTCGGTGACAGCTGGAAGACCTCGGCTTATGCCGGAGCTATTTTGGCACCAATTGGAGAATTTAGCTTTTTTCTATCTACGATAGCGCGCAACAACGGCTTTATTGAAGAATACGACTATCAAATCATTGTACCGGTTATTGCGATTACGTTGCTCCTCGGCCCTTTTTGGATAATCCCTTTTGAAAGACGCCACGAACACAGTTTACTGATGCCGACAGAGCCGATTCCGCAAACACCAAAGGTGTGACTTGGTTCAATAAATAAGTAGTTTCTAGAGAATTTGGCGAAGTATTGCTTACTTCTTGCTGAGCTCGTCTGGGCACATGCTAGTTTTAAGAGTTGCAATATAAATTCCCCCGATAAGCGGAGTTTGATACCAAAATATATATATGTTATAATAACGATAACGATAGTTTACCGAGAACTGTCTTATCAAAAATAAACACCTTAACATGAAAAAAAATACAGATTTTGCATCCATCGATCACCAGTTAGAATTGGTGGCTCAGGCTCAACAGAAGTACGCCAGCTTTACGCAAGAGCAGGTCAATATAATCTTTAAAGAGGCTGCCATGGCAGCCAATGAAGCCAGGGTTCCCTTGGCCACCCAAGCGGTAGCAGAGACAGGAATGGGAATCGTGGTCGACAAAGTCATCAAGAATCACTTTGCTTCCGAGATCATCTATCATAAGTACCATAAACTCAAAACCTGCGGTGTGGTAGAAAGCGACCCGCTTTCCGGTTATGAGAAGATTGCTAAGCCCGTTGGGGTCGTCGCCGGCTTTACTCCGGTTACCAATCCCACTTCGACGGCAGTGTTTAAGGCGCTGATCTGTTTACTGACCCGCAACGGTTTTATTGTCTGCCCGCACCCCAATGCCGAGAAATGCACGACAGAAGCACTCAAAATCGTTCGGGATGCAGCGGTAAAAGCAGGAGCTCCGAAAAATATCATTACCTGGGTGAGCGATTCGAGCATCGAGAAGTCGCAGTACCTCATGCAACACGGTCAGGTAAGCCTGCTGTTGGCGACTGGTGGTGGTGGCATGGTCAACTCGGCCTATAGCTCGGGAACGCCTTCATTAGGCGTAGGAGCGGGGGATACTCCGATACTGGTTTCAGAACTTGCCGATATTCAGAGCGCGGTGAGCTCGATCATCCTCAGTAAGACTTTTGATAATGGCGTGATCTGCGCTTCTGAACAGGTAATCTTTGTCGTCGACGAGATTTACGATGCGATGAAAGCCGAGTTTGCGAAGCGAGGGGCGTATCTATTAAACAAAAAAGAGAAGAAGGCGGTAGAAAACTGTCTCTTCAACGAAGATGGCAGGATCAATGCTGCCGTAGCCGGAAAATCGGTTAAACATATCGTCGATAAGTGTGGTTTTGCTGTACCGGCAGGTACCAGGCTTTTGTTGGGTGAAATCCAACAGGTCGGAAAAGAAGAAGCCTTTTCCAGAGAAAAGTTAAGCCCGGTATTAGGCCTTATGCGGGTGAAAGATTTTTACGATGGTCTTACGCATGCCTCAAATTTGGTAGATTTTGGTGGATCTGGCCATACCGCAGTGCTCTATACCGATCAAGATAGCGCGGATGGAGAAGAGCAAATCTCTCGTTTCGGGAAAAAAATGAAAGCCGGCAGATTACTGGTGAACACACCTGCCTCTCAGGGAGCGATCGGAGATCTGTACAACTTCAAACTCGAGCCCTCGCTGACACTCGGGTGTGGCTCGTGGGGAAAAAACTCCTTCAGCGGAAACATCGGCCCCTCTAACCTCTTAAATATGGTCACTCTAGCGAAACGGCAAGAAAACACCCAGTGGTTCAAGGTGCCAAAAGACATCTACTTTAAACGTGGATGCCTAGAGACGGGTTTGCTTGAATTGCAAAAAGAGAACCGTAAGCGGGCTTTGATCATCACCGATAATCCCATCTTTGAATTGGGTATGGTGAAGCCGGTGCAAGACAAATTACATGAACTCGGTATCACAACCAAAGTCTTTTCGGATGTGCGGCCTGACCCAGATCTTAAGACAATTCAAATGGGACTGGAACAAGCCAACAGTTTTAAGCCCGATGTGATCATCGCCTTTGGTGGCGGATCGCCGATGGATGCCGCCAAGATCATCTGGTTGCGCTACGAACAACCCGATGTGTCTTTTGACGGCGTAGCGATGACGTTTATGGACATTCAAAAACGGATCTATGAAATCCCTAAACTGGGTGCAAAGGCAACTCTGGTCGCGATTCCCACGACATCTGGAACAGGTTCTGAAGTTACGCCATTTGCGGTCGTCACAGATGAAGACAAGGGCGTGAAATATCCTTTGGCAGACTATACCTTAACCCCGACCATGGCGATTATCGATGCCAATTTCGTCGATAAAATGCCCCCGTCGTTGACGGCATATAGTGGCATCGATGCGATGACACATTCCCTAGAAGCCTATGTATCGAGCTTTGCCACACCGTTTACCGATCCGCATGCCCTCAAGGCCATCAAAATGCTGTTTGATAATCTGCCTCAGGCATATGACAAAGGCGAAAAAGCACCACATGCCAGAGAGCGTGTACACGAGGCGTCGACCATAGCCGGTATGGCTTTCGCCAATGCTTTCCTAGGTATTTGCCACTCGATGGCGCACAAGCTGGGTGCAGAGTATGGTATTCCGCATGGCCTCGCCAACGCTTTGATGCTCTCTTACGTAATGCGCTACAACGCAACCGATAAACCGTTTAAACAAGCATCCTTTTCTCAGTATCCATACCCCAAGGCGCGCCAGCGGTATGCCGAGATCATCGATTTTTTGGATAGAGGATGCTCTCTGACCGAAGACGAGAAGGTGGATATTCTCATTGCCGAGGTCGAAGGGCTGAAACGCAAGATCGGTATCCCTAAAAGTATCAAAGAGTATCTGGGGGATACGGTTACCGAAAAGCAGTATCTGGCCAATCTGGATGAAGTCGCCCAGAAGGCATTTGACGATCAATGCACCGGTACTAATCCACGCTATCCTTTGATTGTGGAATTAAAACAACTGCTTACAGACGCTTACTACGGCAGCCCTACTTATGACAGTGACGAAGCCATGCAAGAGGCAATGGAACAAGCGAGGGATGATGCAGAGGGAAACTAGCGGCAAAAAGTATTTATGACACTTTAATAATTACTTAACAATACATGCGTCGCTGCTTCTCTTCTAAGCCCCAATTCCCGTGACACTTTTCTTTCACTCACAAAGAATGGT
>CAZLFD010000062.1:0-3404 GCA_964558715.1 uncultured Candidatus Peribacteria bacterium
TTGTTCGACGCCTGACTCAGGATACCCCGCAGCTTGCTGCGGGGTAGTTCATTTACATTCGCACAGATAAACTCTTTGCTTCCGCTTGTCATTCGCAATTGATTTTGCCACAATCGCATACAGGAAATTTTCTTGATAACCTGTGAATTTCAGAGTACTTCTGCGGGATTTTCAACGGCTTGATGCTGGAACAAAGCTGATTTTCTTCGGCTCGCTGATGGCGATTGTCGCTACTTTTATTCCTTGGTATCAAATGGAGCGCGTTGAGAGCATGGATTTTCGTATCCAGACGATTCCCGAAATAAGCAGTGGATTCACGAAGTTCCCTATTTTTGGTTTTATCTCGATCATCTTTGCGGGAGCAGCCCTGGTGATGTTTGTGCAGCACTTTTTTGGTTCCAACAAAACCTTTGGTATTGCACACGGAAAGGCCTGGATGTTTTTGGGCGCGCAGTCGCTCTTTGCTTTACTTATCGCATTGTTTGTCTTTAGTAGCGATATGCAAGCGATACCCAGCGCGCAGTTACGCTTTGGCCTGTTTCTCTCCATTTTCTCGCATTTTCTTATTCTGTTTGGCGGATATGTCGAAGAAAAAAGCCGCCAAAAATCTGATGCCATTGCTTCGCTCACGCCTACTCCTTCGCCATACAGCGGAGTAAATATCCGTGCCGAACAGCCAGAAATGGGTGCCGAACAACTTTCTTTATCTGATGCCGATGCCGGGCGAAAGCAGCCAATTTTACGCCGATAACGAGAAGGCTACCGAAGTCGATGAAGCAAAGATCGACCTTTCGATTGCCTACGAACTCAAAATCAAGCCTGTTCCCGAAGAAGAATGGGAAGACCAAGGCGTTGTGTTTTTTTGCAACGATTGTGAGCAAATCGTCGCGGCAGAAAAAGCCAAAAACTCTGTGCGGTTTAGTTGCCCAGATTGCAAAGGGAAGAACATCTCGTTTGGAACACAAAAATCAGTCAACAACTTTTTCCGGTTAAACGAGAGCGGCAAGCGCAAAAAGTGAGCTCTTAAAAAAAACGCTTGTATATTGTTTGCGGAAATTGACAAAATAATTTTGTTATTTTTTTATACCACATGACGAGCAAGTCAAGTAAAGCGACTAACCCGAGAACAGAAGCACTGAAAGCGGCGTTAGGACAGATTCAAAAACAATATGGTGAAGGCGCCATCATGAACCTTTCAGATGCCGGAAAAATGAAGGTCGAAACCATTCCGACCGGAGCACTGTCGCTCGACCTCGCCTTAGGCGGAGGCATTCCGAAAGGGCGTATCATTGAAATATTCGGGCCAGAAAGTTCCGGAAAAACCACGATGACCTTGCATATTGCCAGTGAATGCCAAAAGTTGGGCGGTCAGGTGGCATTCATCGACGCCGAGCACGCACTCGACCCGGAGTATGCCCAGCGTATCGGGCTCGATTTGAGCAATTGTACGATCTCGCAGCCAAGCTCGGGTGAAGAAGCCCTTGAAATCGCCGAAATGCTGGTACGTAGCGGAGCAGTCGATCTGATCATCGTCGACTCGGTAGCGGCGCTGACGCCAAAAGCCGAAATCGAAGGTATGATGGGGGATTCGCACATGGGCTTGCAAGCTCGCTTGATGAGCCAGGCACTTCGTAAACTGACTTCTGCCGTCTCAAAATCCAAATGCACCATTATCTTTATTAATCAGATCCGCATGAAGATTGGTGTGATGTTCGGAAACCCAGAAACCACAACGGGAGGAAACGCCCTCAAGTTCTATTCTTCGGTCCGTCTTGATATTCGCCGTATCGCCAAGGTCGACATGGCGACTGATGATGGCAAAGAAGTGACCGGGAACCGTGTGCGCGTGAAAGTCGTTAAAAACAAAGTCGCGCCCCCATTCCGCCAGGCAGAGTTCGACATCATGTTCAATGAAGGCATCTCGCGTGAAGGTGATATTCTCGACCTTGCTACCGACCGCAATATCGTAAAAAAAGCCGGCGCGTTCTATTCACTTAACGACGGCACCAAAATCGGTCAAGGCCGCCTGAAAGCAATCGATTACCTGCGTGAGCATCCTGAAGCAGCAGAAGAAATCACACGCCAGCTGAAGATTAAAACGCAAGCGCAAGCAGTCGAACCAGAAGTCGAGGAAGAAACCGAAGAAGAAGGGTAATCCAATTTAACAAGACGATAGTCAAAAACCCTGAGGGAGTCCTTCGGGTTTTTTTGTACACCAAACAGATAATCGTTAAGATGGAAATCCGTATCGTCCTATACTCATGAGTACAGAAAAAGATTTTCACTCCATCGCCAAAACCTTGCTCCGTTGGTACGACGAGCATGCGCGCAGCCTGCCTTGGCGCAATACGGCCGACCCCTACAAAATCTGGGTTTCAGAAGTCATGCTGCAACAAACGCAGGTTTCACGGGTAGTCGACTATTATCAACGGTTTCTCCGTAAATTCCCTACAGTCTCAGATTTGGCAGAAACAACATGGGAAGAAATGCTGCCGTATTGGCGCGGATTGGGGTTTTATTCGCGCGGTAAAAATATGCTACGCACGGCGCAAGAGGTTGTTCAATTACATGATGCGAAATTTCCAAACGACTACGAGGCACTGCAAAAACTCCCCGGTATTGGACCATACACTGCAGCGGCGATTGTCAGTTTTGCCTATCAACAGCCGGTTCCAGCAATCGATACCAATCTGCAACGTGTACTCGGTCGGGTTTTTGGCTGTACGCATAAAGGAGTTGTTCCACGTGCCACGGCTTTATTCGCATCTGCAGACAAGCGCGGTTACGAATTGAATCATGCATTGATGGATCTGGGCTCCACGCTATGCATGGGGCGTAAAGTGCATTGCGAAAGCTGCCCGATTGCTGCCCGCTGCCATTTTTTTACCTCCGGTAAAAAGGAAGAATGGGAGCACTCACTCCTTCGTGCCGGTGGAATCAGGCAGCAAAAATCCACCAAAATCCCGATGGAAGTTGCCGTCGCCTGTATTCACCGCGATGGCAAATATCTTATCGCCAAACGGCCGGCAGAGAAGGGCGGCAATTGGGAATTTCCTGGTGGCAAGCGCGAAAAAGGGGAGGATTGGCGGCATGCGCTGAAGCGTGAGATCCAAGAAGAGTTGGGCGTCGAGATATCCGCTCGCCCACATTTTTTTGAAAAGACCTGGGAAGAGGGAGAATACTTGTGGCGTCTGCGTTTTGCGCGTTGCCAGATCCTCCACGGTGAGCCGATCGCTCACGAGCATTCCGACTTGCAGTGGGTGAGCCCTGAACAGCTCTTTGAGTATGGCTTCCCGATCGCGAACAAAGAGGCGGTAGAGGCTTTGAAGAAAATGCGGCATTAGCAAACAGCAAACAGCAAACAGCAAACAGCAAACAGCAAACAGCAAACAGCAAACAGCAAA
>CAZLFD010000062.1:3504-6091 GCA_964558715.1 uncultured Candidatus Peribacteria bacterium
CAGAGAGTGTCTCATCAGAATGTTTTTCAATCAATATCGATTCCCGCCTCCACCTTAATTCAACTCATAACAAAGGTTACGGATAGTGTTTTTTTTCTTGTAATCCACCACTTGAGTGCGGTATAATACAATGAAATATTGCATAAAAATGAAAGCAAAATACGGAATTTTTACCGGGTCACAACTCGCTCTTGTGCTTGCTGTCGGCGGAATATTTTTTGGCCTACAGCCTGCCTTGGCCGCAATTACTTGGCCAAGCGCCCCAACAGGCGAAGCGGAAGGTGGGAAGATCTACAATATCCTTCAGCCAGACCTTACTAATCGCCGAGTCGGAATTGGGATTGGTGATCCGGCTACACGTTTACATCTTATCGGCACAGGAGACCGCGTAACACTTACCTCAAATAGTACCGATGGCACCGGTGGTGATTGTGCTTTGAACGAAGAAAAAGTCTATCTTGACCCAACGGGCATGCAATCCGGTTTTGAGATAAGCGGGCAAACCATAAATTCAGTGGGCGATGTATACGTTTGTACGGATGATGGCGGTATTGCTTGGGTCAACGGCGAAGAAAAATGGTGGATGAATGCCTCTACACAGTCTGCCTTTGACTCGAGTGGGCGCTTAGTAATCGGCGACACATCCGTTTCGTCAGGCCTGCATCTTGATATTGAGGGAAAGATCGGAACTACCGATTTATGTGCAGCCGATGGATCAAACTGTATTTCACAAGCGACACTCGCCGGATTATCTGATGCACGACTAAAAGAAAACGTATCCCTCGTTTCGGGGCTTGCCGGCATCTCGCAATTGAATGGTGTTTTGTTTGACTGGAAAGCAAGCGGAGAAACAAGCATCGGTGTTCTAGCACAAGAAGTCGAAGCAGTGTATCCGCAACTCGTTTCTACCGCCGATGATGAACTCGGTACAAAATCTGTGCATTACGATGGCCTGATTGCCCCACTGATCGAAGCAGTAAAAGAGCTTAAGGCCGAAAATAAACTGCTACGTGAACGCGTCAATCAGCTCGAAAAACAGATTGGCGGTGACGCAACTGACCTTTCTGCTACAACAAGCGCTATTCAATACGGAGGTTTTTGCCCCGCGGTGCTAACGTAATCGCATCGATAAATAATAACAAAAACCCTCTCCCGAATATTTGGGAGAGGGTTTTTAAATTCCGTACTTCCGTGCATGCCTTCGCGCTAGTTCCCTCGCTTAGCAAGGTGGGAAACACTATGACGACACCGCAGTGCAATCAAAAGCGCATTTTCCCGAAGGGAATTGGAAGAGAAATGCAAAAACGAAGAGGTATCGAGAAGTACAGAACAATTGTAAGAATTCCATATTTCTAATTTGCATTTCAAGTTTTTTCTGATGACGATGAGCAAGAAGCAAGAAGCAACGAGGAAAGCAAATGGCAAACAGCGAACTGCAGACAGAGGTGGCGCACTTTTCGATTACAGGATCGAATCCCATATCAAAGCAAAAAACGCCCTTATGTTTTCTGCTAAAAAGTAGAGTGGCCCGGTAACAATGGGAATATTAAAAAACATATCGATGCCGAGCAGAGCGATAAGAATGACAAAGCCGTGCGTCTGCAAAAAATCTTCCGTATACAATGCCTGGCGTTTCGGCAAAATACCGATGAGCAGGTTTCCACCATCGAGTGGTGGAATCGGGAGTAAGTTAAATATGGCAAGCAGACAATTTACAAATATCATCATCTGCAAAAAAATGGGCAGAAAATTTTCTGCGGAAAAATACGGAAGGGTAAACAGAAAAGCGCCCATGCATACAAAGGCAAGAATCAGGTTCGAAAAAGGACCAGCGGCAGCGATTAGTGCCATATCTTGCTTTGGCCGTTGCAGATTCTTCGCGCTTACCGGCACCGGTTTACCCCAGCCAAAACCGATAAATAGGAAAGCCAGCGTACCGAACAACTCGAGATGCGCAGCGGGATTCAACGTTAAACGCCCCTGCATTTTGGCGGTCGAGTCGCCCAGCTTATAGGCAGCAAAAGCGTGTGCTGCCTCGTGGAAAGCCAAAGAGAAAAGCAGGGTTATAACAAGAGCCATTATGTGCCACAGCCCCATTCCAAAGAAAAGCATTTGACAAGAAAAGAAGAAATCAGGAGAATTATACAGCTGTATTCTTACGTAAATTTATTGTTTCGTGAAGTCATGTCGAAAGTCTGCCAAATAACCGGAAAGCGCCCCACTACCGGGCACAATGTTTCCCATTCGGTGCGTCGTACTAAGCGTCGTTTTTTACCGAACCTGCAAGAGAAACGTATTTTTGACCCGATTACAAACTCCTTCATCAAAATCCGTGCATCGGCTTCTGCCCTGCGCACCATGATGAAAGAACCCAGCAAGCGCGAATCGGCAAAATTGGCGCGTAAAGCAGAAAAGAAAGCAGCTGCTAAATAATAGAATAGAGCGATGATTCTGGCTAGACCGGAGACGGAAGGTGATTGAAAGCAAAAAAAGAAAGCGGGCTCTACGGAGTTTGCTTTTTAGTTGTATCACATGATTTTGAACTAAGCCCCAATTCTCGTGACAGATGAGGCAAGTCGCTGTCGGT
>CAZLFD010000063.1:0-5870 GCA_964558715.1 uncultured Candidatus Peribacteria bacterium
ATCTCTTGGAGAACTGGGCCGACTAAAAACCACCCCACTTTTTTCCATTAACCCCAAATTGCTAACCTACTTTCCGCCCAAAATCGCTTGCAGTGTCTCAGCATCTTGAGGAGCAGCAAATATCGATTGCAGATGGCCTTTTGTTTTATTGAGCTCGGTTACCAGTTCTGTTTCTGCGGTTTGCGCTGATGTAAGCAGATGAGCATCGAACTCGCGCGGATGCGCATGTACTTCGCTTACCGCTTTGCTGCGAGCGGCTTCGGCAGCCTTCTTTTTGCTAGAGAATTCTTGTTCGGCCATTTTTTTGGCTTGTGCCAATTCTTTCTGCTGTGCTTTAAATTCCGCTTTTTTTGCTTTGTAGCTGCGCTCTAATTCTTTTAGGGCATTCCCGGTTTCGGTTTCGGCTTGTGCCAGTTCACTCATTTTTTGTTGTTTTTGGTTCGATAAACTTTCGGTAAAGGCTGTAAATTCTTTATCTATCTGCGCTTGCTGATTGGCGATATTCGCCTTTACTTGCGGGGTAGTTGCTTCGATCTGTTCGCCGATTTCACGCAGTGTTTTTGCACTTTCACGCAATGCCTCTACCGCCTCTAAAAAACCAGCCTTTTCAGTCTCACTGATTTCTTGCGGAAGCCTACCGCTGTTTATCGCAATATCGGTCGCCTGTAAGATATGTGCGGCGTGTTTGTACGTGTTCCCTAAACCCTGCAGCGTTGCCTGCAATGCCGCTACGGCATCGGTAGATGGAGTAGCCGGGGAAGAAGGGTTTGAAGGCATTTTCTTTCTTATTATGTTAGCGTGGTCAGTCTTTCTCCATCAAGTATCTTCCGTATCCTCTATTATCTCTTCGAGAATTTCGCTGACTCTGTTGATTACAGCGGCCTCTGTTAAGTTATTTTCTTGGATATTATTATTAGTCAATGTCCATGTTTCACCCTCCATATTCTTATGGATTACCATTTTGATAGCTCTTTGCTCTATGGTTATTCCATTACTCGCAGTGACATTGATTTCAACATTTTCATCATCAATGCCGAGTTTTTTTCTTATGATGATGCGCCCAAATCCTTCATGGAATTCAGCTGCTGTAGATGTCACTTCATCGACGGCTTCATCGCTGAGCGTATCCATTATATCTTCTCTAAACGATTCTTCATTATCAGTTGTTTCATGTGCTGCTTGAATGAGTTCTTCCAATGAAGTTTGGGTGACATATTCATTGAGAGAAATTCTTTCTGCCTCCGATTCTTCGGGCTGGTTCTCAAGGTCATTCAGGTAGCGTGCTTCTGCCTGAGTGATGTCTGCATATGACCATCTTGTTGGCGGAGTAAGAGGCTCTGTTGCTGTCCCACCTTCTGCTGTCTGGTAATATGGTGCGACAATGCGGTCTAAGTATTCGGCAAAATCTCGTGGCTTCTCATGATTGTCGACCGTTGTCACTTCTCCATTAGCACCCGCTATTTCAACTTTATCGGGAATAGCTTCCCAGTTTTTTGCCAGTGAGATGATTTCTTCGTCCGAGAGTTCCCAGCTCGCTTCGTAATTGTCGAAGACTTGCGGTATCACGTTTTCGCGGTAGTCTTTCGCCACATACGGGTAGCGCAGATCGTCTAAAGAGGAAAGATCAAGGTTCGGAAAAGCATTTTGTATGCCGTCAACGATCATCTTTATGAGCGAAGCGATCATGCCGGCACCTACACCCGCTGCCTCCAGTTTTTCTGCCAACCCAGAACCAATTTCTTGCAGTTTCCCTTCGCCTGCATATGGCTCTATTTCATCGACCAACGCTTCGTTGTCGGCGGCAAGTTCGGTGAGAATTACCAACATTTCACGCTTCAATTCTTCGTCATTCCCATCGACCCTTTCCAGTCGCAGCTTGACTTCTGCCATTGCACTTGTGCGTGCCGCTGTCTGTTGGTATGCCTGCAGGATAAGCGGTTCTTGGGCCAAATTATTGACGAATTCATCAACAGTCACTGTACCTGCCTGAGTGGTTTCGATTCTGCGCACCAGCGGCCCGAAAGCACGATGTACCAGCGATGACTCACCTGCTGCTTCCGCAACTGCCACTCTCTCTCCTTCCAATCCATCGATAAATTCTTTCATCAGTTCTTTTGCACGTTGTATTTCATCAGACTCAAGCTGATCGATGAGGAGGGTTTCGATTTCGGTCAATTCTTCTGTCGTTAGATCAAAGTCCTCAAGTTTGCCCTCAATTACATCCCATCGCTCCTCAATAAGGTCATGTTCAGCAGCCTCATCAACAGTTTCGAGAAAATCCTGCTTTAACGAATCCAACTCTTCACGGGTTTGTTCATTGCTTTCGCGAGCTATTTCGCCTCCTCTTGTTGCGGCGTCAGCTACTTCCTCTGGTACAGATGGTTGCGCCTCCGGTGTGTCTGGATTACTCATCCGTGTGAATCAAAAAGATAATCTGCTTCTTTGGTAGTGGTTTTTGCCTGCCGCTCTTCTTGAAACTTCTCTACCAACCCGCGGATAAAAATGATGTCATCCACATTGAGGGGCTCGGTGCCTTTACGGATGCGGATCACCTGTGCGTTAAAATCTTTCACACGATTATATATCCGCTCGCGGTCTTTTTCATTTGCTACTTGCGCCAAGGGCATCAGGCGTTCTTTCATATCTTCGCTCATCTGCGAATTCTGTATAAACCGGATCAGTGTTGCGCTGTCGTTTATCACGTGTTTGGACAAAATTTGTTTTTGTTGTATTGTGTCATTATTCCAAAACTTTCTTGAAAAAGCAAGCCTCTTCAAGAGAAGATGTGGAAGCTGCATTTTTACACACGCATGGATTATATTTTGGTCACCCTTGCTCTCACTGCCGTAGGCATCTTGGTTTGGGATAAGTTCATCAGCACGAAGAATACCGTTTCAGAAGATGAAAAAATCCGCGAACTGGCACGCGAACGTGAATTGTTGTTTGAAGAAAACGCGCGTTTAAAATCTGAACTCGAACAAAAAGGTGAGCGTTTGGGGGAACTCACGAAAGAAATCGCCAATGAACGCAGTGAAAAAGATAAATTTGCCGGCTCCAATAAAGAACTCATCCTTAAAACGCGTGATGCCGAAGGCGAGCTACGAGCCATCCGCACTGAAAACGGTGAATTAAAGAAGAAGTTGGCAGACTTTGAAGCGCAGCGCCTGCAGACGCAAACAGAGCACGAGACCAAACTCAAACAGCTTGAACAGGCGCAAAAGAGTTTTGAAGATGAGAAGGTCCGCATCCGGCGAGAAGACGAAGAACGCCAACAACAAGAAATGGAGGAGCTGAACCGTATTTGGAACGACCACGAAGCCACCGCGCTTTCGACATTACGCGAGGCCTGCCAAAAACGTGAAATCGGTTTCCGTTTTTATGAGAACACGAATCTACCGACAGATTTCGATGGCAGTTTAAAACCGGATTTTCTTGTCGACTTTCTCGACCAGTACATCATCTTCGATGCCAAGAAATCAAAAGACCTCGGCACATATTTAAACGACCAGGCCAAAAAGACCGCCACCAAGATCAAAGGAAATGAAAAGATATTCTCGACCGTGTTTTTTGTGGTGCCGACGCACGAACTGGTCGGGCTGAAGAAAACCGTCTTTATCGAAAACGGGGTGACGTTTTACGCTATTCCGCCCGAAGCGGTAGAACCGCTGCTTGCCAACTTTAAAAAGGTCACCGAGTTCGAGAGCATCTCAGAATTTGACCCGAAAGACCGCGAACTGATCATCAATCTTATTGCCAATTACGACCGCCACATCAGCTTCCAGAACGCAGCAAACATCCTCTTTGCCAAAGAATCACTCGACCTGATGAACAGCAAAGAGCAGCTGAAGGCCGAGATGCTCGACGAAATCGAAATCAAAAAGCAGACCATGTGCCCCATCCGCCTAAAAAACAGCGACCTCGCGCGCATCTCGAAAAATATCGATGAGCAAGACCGCGAGATCCGCCATCTGGTTTCGCCAAAAGCAACGGTAAAAGCCGAAGATGTCGATAATGCGCAACAGCTATTCGATAGCGTGCAATAGTCACCTCGGCAACATTTCTTGACCTTGTTGCTTGCGGATTGTCATGCCGACTGCATTGTCAGCATCCTTTTTTGTATGATCCATCACTTCCGCAGGAGTTTTTTCGGAGTACTCTTCTGTGCTTTGGGGTTGCGAAGGAGGGTCATCTGTATCACGCGGTAGTTCTTGAAAACTCTCTTTCGCCGCTTTGAATATCTCTTTGGGATTTTTGAGTCTTGGGTTTGCATTGTTGTTTTTCACATCCTTGGGATTAGTAATCAGTTTTTGTTCCGCCCTCCAAGACAATTCCCGCAGATGTTTTATTACCATTATAAGAATAATAGCTAGTATCGGCAAAAAGAGGAGAATCATTCCCACGAGCCAATATTGATACAGATTGAAAACCGCTTCGGTAGGCGATGGCAATTCATCGTCGGCAGCATTAAAGGCACTCGTTTCATCTTCTTCATCGCCTTCGATCTCTTCAAACACACCCGTACCATTGTCTAGTTCTGCCTCTGCTGCCTCTTCGAAAATGCTTGCCTCAGTATCGCTGGCATCTGTGCCAAAATCGATGCCTGAACCATCACTTGTTTCTGGCATATTCAGGCCATCTTGCGCCCATGTAGGCAGCGAAGATTGAACGAGCATTATGCCGATAAGAGTCAGAACTGTTCGCATGTTGATGACACAATTCAGAAACAGACTCGATTTTTCGGGAAACCTTTGCAAGAATAATCGCCGCTTGTTGCCTCTTTTTTTTATGGACGCTCTCGTTACTCATCCGTTTACCGCTCTTGTTATTTTGCTCGTGGGGTTTTATATCCTCATGAAGGGTGCCGATTCGCTCGTTGTCGGTGCGAGTTCTACGGCGAACCGGCTCGGAATTTCTCCGCTTGTCGTCGGCTTGACGGTGGTAGCATTTGGCACATCGGCACCTGAGCTTTTCGTGAATATCGTCTCTTCCATCAAGGGTACGACCGGAATAACGCTTGGTAATGTGATCGGCTCTAACCTTGCGAATGTTCTTTTGGGAATCGGTATTATCGCTATTCTGCGGCGGGTCGATGTAAAGCGTAATACCGCCTGGCGCGAGATCCCGTTTCTTTGCTTGGCGACATTACTCATGTGGACAGTAGCGAGCGACTTTTTGATCGACAGTGCAAGCGAATCGCAGATCAGCCGGAGCGAAGGCATTATGCTCTTTGCGCTCTTTATCATCTTTCTTGTCTACACGTTTGGTATCTCGAAAGTCGATGATAAGCCCGAGGGTGATGAGATCTTCAAGTTGGCATATTGGAAGGCGAGCTTGTACTTTTTTGGCGGGTTGCTGGGGCTCATCATCGGCGGCCAGTTTGTGGTGGAATCTGCGGTCAGTATCGCCCGCAATTTTAGTATGTCTGAAGAGCTGATCGGAATCACTATCATCGCTTTTGGTACGAGCATCCCCGATATCATCACCTCTATCGTCGCCGCGCACCGCAACCAAATGGGAATCGCCATCGGCAACCTGATCGGTTCCAACATTTTCAACATCTTGCTCGTACTTTCGGTTTCAGCCATGATCCGGCCGATTCCGGTTGGATTCGAGATTCAGTTCGATCTGCTCTTTACCCTGGGCGTCTCTGTACTGCTCTTTCTTGTGTTTCAGCTCTATCGCTGGGAGAAGAACGAAAAGGTCCGCATGCGTGATGTGATTTACCAGTTTGCCAAACAACACCGCATCCACCGGTGGGAAGGGATTTTATTTGTTACCCTCTACATCGGTTATATTGCCTACTCCATCATGCGCGGATGAACTAAGCCCCAATTCTCGTGACAGATGAGGCAAGTCGCTGTCGGTAGTAT
>CAZLFD010000064.1:0-5712 GCA_964558715.1 uncultured Candidatus Peribacteria bacterium
GCCAGGATATGGCTATCCACCGCCACCTGGGTACGGAGGCTATCCGCCACCGCCGCAGCAGCAAGGGCCAGTTACCCCAATCGGCCAATTTGGCCGCAGCTTAGAAGAGTTTGAAACTCCAATCAAACTTCCGGAACACAATTTAGAAATCGACGACAAAAAATTTCTTGGCCTGCTTGCCGGTTCCGTTTCACTGATGAAAGATGAAAAGAAACGCATCATCGAAGCAGTGCCACGCCTAACACAGCAACAAGTGGATGAACTGATCCGCATTCTCGAAGAAGAACGTCAAAAGTTCAGCGATCTCGATATGCAGCATAAACCCCAGCTCGAAAGCCTGGAATCAAAACACGCACAAGAATGGGCAGAACTCGAAATGGAGATGACGGCCAGTGAACGCCAGCAAGAAGAAGATAACCAGGCCGCAGATATCCGCAAACAACTCGAAGGCAGCGGTAATGATGATCGAGCGCCGCAAGAAAATCAGCAGTAGATCAGGCGCCTATTAAAGTAAGAGAAATCCCTGGCAACAGCCGGGGATTTTTTATTGATATGAGTAATTTGATTCCCCACAGAGCCTCTGGAAGAAGCTCGATTCTCGGAGGAATTTCCTGAAAGGGACTCCAACGTTATCTGATACTCGGAATCATACCTCAGAAAACGCCGAAAATCTCTGCGAGAGACTCCTGCGGTATAATACCCACATCTTTCCATCCCTGTTCTAGACTCTCTGTGTTAGGCGGCATGTTCTGCTGTTTCACTCCGTCCTATTTGTTTTGAAGTTGGAAAAGGCACGCCAAGAAAAGACCTGAATAAATGTTTCTACATGAAATATCCACCTGCTCCGGCTCCCCCTATCAAGGAAGAGAGAGATTGCGGTACTTTAAGTCGGGTTTGCCAAGCATACGAACTCATGACATCCCCCCGGAATTCTGCCATACTCGGGTCACGATTCTTTTTCACCTCAACCCATGAAAATCACCCGCGCCTTGTTTTCGGTTTCCGACAAAACCGGCATCGTCGAATTCGCCAAGTTTCTGGATGAACATGATATTGAAATCATTTCTACCGGTGGCACTGCCAAGGGAATCCGCGAGGCAGGAATAGATGTGAAAGATATTTCAGAGATCACTAATTTTCCAGAGATGTTAGACGGGCGCGTGAAGACCCTGCACCCGGCGATTCATGGCGGCTTGCTGTTTGTACGCGGCAATGACGAACACGAAAAAACGGTGGAAGAGCATAAGATCGGCGCCATCGATTTAGTGGTGGTAAATTTATATCCGTTCGAGGCGACTGTAGCGCGTGGTGCAAGTGATGAGGAGACCATCGAGAACATCGATATCGGCGGACCGAGCATGCTGCGCAGCGCGGCCAAAAATTTTGCCGCCGTTACGGTAGTAAGCGACCCAAGCGATTTGGAGCAGGTAAAGGCAGAGATTGTAAACGCCGGTGGAACGACTCTAGAAACCCGCAAATATTTGTCGGGGAAAGTCTTTCAGACGACCGCTCGCTACGACGCTGCCATCGCCAACTTTTTCAACAGTGACTTTATCGGCAATTTTTATGCAGACCCCGTTGCGCTCAAGTATGGCGAAAATCCGCATCAAAATGCGAAGTTCTACCCAAGTGAACCGGCGGTGATACCATCGGTTGGTGGGGCAAAAATATTGCAGGGTAAGCAGATGGGGTATTGCAATTATCTCGATACCGATGGCGCGTATAATTTGATTTTGGAGTTTGACTCCCCTGCTGCAGCAATCATCAAACATGCCACTCCATGCGGCGTAGCCCTCGGGCAAGATGTGAAAGAAGCCTTCGATAAAGCCCTCGCTTGCGACCCGATTTCAGCCTTTGGTGGCATTATCGCGGTGAATAGGAAAGTGGAGAAAGCGCTTGCGGAAGAAATCGTGAAGACGTTTTTTGAAGTCGTGATCGCGCCAGCGTTTGATGCCGCAGCACTTAAAGTATTTACGGCAAAACCGAATCTGCGCCTACTTGAGACCGGTGAAATGAGGCGGATTGCGAACGAGCAAGATGTTCGCGCAATATCTGGCGGCGTACTTTTTCAAGACCGCGATGCTGCGAGCATTGCGAAAGAAACCTTGCAAGAAGCGGTAGGAACATTGGAAACGAGTGAGATCGAAGATGTGCTCTTTGCCTGGAAAGTCGTGAAACATGTGAAATCTAATGCCATCGCCATCGTAAAAGACGGGCAGACGTTGGGCTTGGGTGGCGGGCAGACTTCGCGCGTCGATGCCTCGCGCATCGCCATGGAACAAGCGGGTAAAAAAACGAAAGGGGCAGTGGCCGCCAGCGATGCCTTTTTCCCTTTCCCTGATGGAGTGGAGCTACTTGCCCAGGCAGGGATATCGACGATTGTGCAACCCGGCGGCTCGATGAAAGACGAAGATGTCTTTGCTACCGCCAAAAAGCTAGGCATCAAAATGGCGCTTACCGGCATGCGCGCGTTTCGGCATTAAACCCAAATTGCGTCTTATAAAGACACTTACTGTCTTTGGCGCCATTCTTTTCAAATCGTGAGTAATTAGAAAAAGGAACAGTATTCAATATTATGTCCGTCAGCATGAAACATAACACTCTTATTCCTGAAATTTGTATTTTTGATTTCGACAAGACAATTGATTTCTATACGAGAATACTTAGATTTAAAATTGAGTATCAAAGAGAAGAAGAGGGCTTCGCATTTTTATCTTTTGGAAAATCTCAAATCATGATTGATCAAATCGATAAAGGACGTATTTGGAAAACAGGAGAATTTGAGTATCCACTCGGTAGAGGAGTCAATTTTCAAATTGAAGTAAACAAAATTGCGCCCTTATTAAACAACTTAAAAAACCACAACATCAACTTATTTCTGGAGCCCGAAGAAAAATGGTATAGAAAAGAGAACAACTTATTGGGAAACAAACAGTTTATCGTACAAGACCCTGATGGATATTTGCTAAGGTTCTTTGAAGATTTAGGTACGAAATCACTTTAGCCTCGCCAACTCGTTCTGCTTTAAAATTCGAAGCAATCAGCTTCAAAAAACGTAAAAGATGGTCTACGCTTCAAACAAATCAGCGTCGCCATTTTTTTCAAGTGATCGATGTACAAAACGCCATCTAAATGGTCGAGTTCGTGCTGCAATAGCATGGCGAAATCCCTTACATCTTCTAGTTCAAACTGCTCGCCATCACGATTGAAAGCGCGCACTTTCACAAATGGATAACGAGGCACCATCGCCCTAAATTCTAGAAAACTGATGCATCCTTCACGAATCAGTTCTTTCTGTTTGGATGCCTCGATGATTTCCGGATTCATCAAAACAAAACGAGAGCCATCCGTTGTTTCTGCAATCGTGACTCGCACTGGATCGCCGATATGCGGTGCCGCAAGCTTAATTCCACGCGCGTATGCGAATTGTGTTTTTAGATGCGTTATTGGTTCATTAAGGTCATCAATCGTTTTTGCATCTTCACAAAATCACTTACCCATCTACATGGTGTTTCAAGAATTGGATCGCCTCTTTGGATTACTTGGCAAATCATATTTTAAGAGTACGATGCCCCATGCCAATGCAAGAGTTAGAATACTGGTTCCACTCCTATATCCGCTTCTATTTGCGGTGGTGAAAACTGAAAGAGATTTTCCGAAAGATCGGTGAGTTCGGTATTATTGCGGATCACATCCGCCAAGGTGACATCTTGCACCAGTTCGGCAAACTGTGGGCGCAAGCTGCGTTCATGCCAAAAACGATCACCATCACGAATGCGCAAAAACTGATCGGTAATAATGCGCTTGAGCGTTTCACCAATGGGTGCATTAAATGCCTTTTCTTCTGCCGATAAGCCGATCCAGGCATCGATGTTATCGACATTTTGATAGATGAGGCGCAGCCTTTCATTAAGCTCGATGTTAGAACTGATCTCGCTGAAGTCAGTCAATGGTTCGAGACCAAAGTGCATGCGAATGGTGTTGTATGATGGTAAACCATGGTCACGGCCACGCTGAATCAGCACAGAAACGAAATCGACAGCTTGTATGCCAGATTCCTCAAAAGTAAAATTGCGCAAGGCGTCATCTACGTATGGGTCGATAGTGCGTGCCGGTTGCAGCGAAAATCCTTTCAACACATAATCCAGATCTGTTTTGTACCACAAAAGCCACGGGGCAAAAAACACCTCACGCAGCGGGTACGGGCTGCCATAAACGGGATATCTATCGTCATCTGCCAACAGGATCTCGGCAGGCATCATGCTATACCACAGCTCGAATGCCGCGGTCGCAAATAGGTTACGAATCGTTGGGTCAAGCTCAGGATCGAAGTTCCGATACTCGGGAAATGGCTGGCCGAGAAGGAGGGGAAGAAATTCGTTATAGGTTATTTGTTGTATCTCTGCCGCAACCAGTTCGCGGGCAAAAGAGAAGACTTCTTCATCTGAAAGTCTTGGAGAGATGGTACGTATTTCATCAGCAAGGCGGTTGTGTTCGCGAAAAAAAAGCGTATGCAAAGCGGTGATACCAATATGCTCATTGGCGCGCACATCCCCAGAAAGATACAAATATTCACTATCGCCGCCGACGTTCGGCAGGCCTGTGCGATTGTATGGCAGCATTGCGTCGGATTCTGTTATTTTAAGTTTGCCATCGACAAAGCTGCGCAACGCGGTGCTGCGATATTCTTCAGCGCTGTAGATCTGCGATGCGTCGAGATAGGCCGTCGTCAGATTGAGCTGCGCCTGTGGATCAGAACCTGTTTTAGATTTTGTTCGTGAATAACTTAGCCATTCGGTACCAGTCGCCTCAGAATCAAAAACCGGGTCGCCCATCGGCACACGGATTTTAAATTGCGTGTATTCGTCCGATGCAGGTTCGGTGTAATAGAGGTCGTGACTAACAAACTGACCCCACAACCAGAAGAAGTCTGTCAATCTCAGTGGATTTGGACCCGTATTCTCTGGCTGACTGAGCATGTTGCTCACTTCTCGCGCAGAGGCTCGCCCCGAACCGGCAGGAAAACTGACACCATCGCCATAATCTGGCGACAAATAACGGGCAAAAGCAGTACCCGCTTTTCCCCAGTCAGGGTGAAAAGAATTGGTGTTCCCGCCATCGAGACTGCGAAATACAAAACGACAAACCGCATGTATCAGGCGCTTACGCACATTGTGCGGCCGATCTTGCCACCATGCATGACTTCCCGAAAGCCAGTCACCAATATGGTTTTGGTAGAGGCTCAAAAAGATCTCCTCAGGACTAGGAGGTTCTTCATAGAAGATAAACTCACCAGCAATCGGGTCAAACAATGGTGGGGTAGAAGATGGCGAAGGAAAAGGAGTGGGAGTGGGTGACGCTTCTTCAACAGCCTCAGATAGTCCAGATGCGGCTTCTTCATCGGGCGTTGGATTAAGAAGCGCAGTGGTTTCTGGTGATGCAGATGGAGGTGGTGTCGAAGTAGGTGTTGTGGGGGTTGCAGTAACAGTCGCCGTAGGTGATGGCGATGTTGATTCTTGCGCAAAAACTGCTGCGGGAAATAAAAGCAAGCCGAATGTTATTATGAACTGAATGGCCGAACGCATCATAAGACAGATTATTTAAGTACTAATTTATAATATAATTAACAATCTATGTCAATACAAAATGCACTTCACTTTCTTCTAAGCCCCAATTCCCGTGACACTTTTCTTTCACTCACAAAGAATGGTG
>CAZLFD010000065.1:0-5612 GCA_964558715.1 uncultured Candidatus Peribacteria bacterium
AAGGGCGGGGAAAGGGGGAAGGTGCCATTAATGTTTATTTGTGCAACAAGACCATGAAAAATTAAGAATATGGGAAAATAAATTTTTAATTTCTAACATATCATTTTTAATCATTCTCGTCTCCAACGAGAATCTGCTCTGCCACTTCCTTCTCGATCATAAAGCGCGAGCCGTGTATTTCGAGCACCAGTGGTTGGCCAGAGTTGCTATTGCGTACTACAGAAACACTTCCCCCAACAAAGATGCCAATACCCTGCAGATGCCGCTCTTCTTCAGCATCCCCACCTATTTTATAGATTACGACCTGGCTGCCCGATGAAACCTGAGTAAGCGGTTGCATGTGTACCTGTGCTTATAAGTAAAATCTTCCTTGCATACTCCCAAATCCCTCTTTTGTAGCTCTTAAGCCCCTACTCACAACCTCTATCTCAAGGGCAGAACCGGAAGCCACAACGTGTTAAAAAAGCAGAGCGATACGGTACGTGCAGAATGCCAGAATCCAGGCCAGAATCGTAGGATAAAAAATCGCAAAGATCATCCAGTACGTGCCCACTTCTGCACGGATCGCCCCCAGCGCAGCAACACACGGCGTGTAAATCAGGGTAAATACAAGCAGCGCTAGCGCTACCGGCAGCGAGAAACTGCTTGCCGTACGCAATGCCGAGCCGAGTTCTGCAGGATTATCCGAGCTGTCGTACAAAGCGGCAAACGTTGCCACCATCACCTCTTTCGCTCCTAGTCCTGAAAGAATACCCGCCGTAACGCGCCAATCAAAACCGAGCGGTGCAAACACCGGTTCCACCAGTTGCGCGACTTTTGCCCCATACGACGCCCCAATACCTTCTGATTCGACCGCCGCACTCGGAAAAGTGAAGAGCAGCCACAACACAATGCTCGCCGGCACGATAAATTTTCCTACGCGGATGAGAAAGACTTTGCCTTTGAATCCCGCAAAGCGCAGCGCTTTTTTGAGCGATGGAAGTTGCAAGCTTGGCATCGCTGCTAGCAGTTTGTTCTGCCGCTTGCCCTTATACGTACTATGCAGTAGCCAGCCGGTCGAAAACGATACCACAATACCCGTCAGATACACGCCAAACAGTACAACTCCCTGATACCCCATTGGCACAAAAGCGGCGATCAGCAGTGTGTATACTGGCAAACGTGCGCTGCAACTCATAAACAAAGTCATCATGCTCACAATCACTTTTTCTTTCTTCCCCTCTAGTGATTTGGTCGCCATTACCGAAGGTACATTACAGCCAAATCCCATCAACAAATGCACCGAAGCCTTGCCCGAGATGCCCACTTTCTTAAAAAATACATCAAAAATGTAGCTCGTCCTCGCCAAATAGCCACTTTGCTGCATAAGCGAGAGGAAGAAAAACAAGATCAAAATATTCGGCAAAAAGATGATCGTTCCGCCTACTCCCGTAATCAGTCCGTCAATAAACAAGCGTGCTAAAAAGCCCGCTCCGAGTATTCCGCTTAATACGTTTTGCAGACCTGCAGTTGCGCGGTCAATCCAATCCATCGGTAGCGCACCCAGCGTGAAGGTGAGGTGAAACACCGCCCACATGATGGCAAGAAAAATCACGATGCCGCCAAGTGAGTGCAGAAACATGCGGTCGAGGAATAGCGCCCATTTGCTCTCTGTGGTTTTCACCGTGACAGTATGAGCAAAGAGGTGCTCGATGAACTCGAACCGCGCCTTATCTTCGGCAAACTCTCGCACCGGCAGGAGATATTCCCGCTCCTGCGATTCGAGCAGATACTCCCAAAAGCACTGCGCAAAGCCGTGTTTCTCAATATTTCCTTGCAGCACTGCGGTCTGCAGATTGCTTTCTACTGCCGCATAATAGGTTTCGCCCAGTTCGGCATCGCCGTCTTTGGTGTTAAAAAAGAGCAGGGGATTAATGCCATGCTGCTGCAGATCGAGAGTTATGGCCAAAGAATGCCGCCATTGCCCGGGGTCGATGACCTGCAAGAACACGACTCCTTCTTCGCCTTTGTATTTTACGATTTCTTCCCATGCAAGCCGCTCTTCACCTTTTTGCCCTTGTTTGCTGTAGATGCCGGGCATGTCGACCACTTCCCACTCTGATGCATTCGGTGCGGTAGCGATTCCTTTGCGCATAGAAACGGTTGTGCCTGAGGCGTTTGTCGTTGCTGCGTTTTGCCCAGTAAGCAGGTTGAACAGGGTCGTTTTTCCCACATTTGGTGTACCGACAAGACAAAGAGTGTGCTTTATGGAATTGTGAGACATGAATCTAATATAGCGGAATCTTGTTTGGTAGACCAAACAAGTCATTGATTTTTTGGGCGTGCGCACACAGGACTCCTACAATCAAAGGAAGAACGGGGTGATCACGTAGAGAACGATGTCATCACAAAAAGGCGCAGCAGCACTTCTTCGCCGATGCCGCCATAGAACGACGCGAGCAAGCCTTTCCACCAAGCGATATCTCCCGTATCTGCCGTAAGCGGCGAACCGTACCACATAAACCCCATTTCGAGTGCGATGATCGCGAGCCCTGCAAAGATGCCGAGCTGTACCGATAGTCGCACTAGCGGCTTCCACAAGACCAGTTTTTTCGCCAGAAACCTGTAGCAGTGGTAGCGAAAAGCCCGTTTTGGGTATCAGTAATAATCCAAAGAAGATCGCAATGGCAAACAGTACGCCGTTTTACACTACCGATATGACCGCCAAAAGCGGCAGGGGCACATCGATTTTTGCCAGCGAGTTTGCTTGCAGGGTAAAAGCATAGGGCAAAACAGCAATGGTCGCGAAAATGCACGCCATTAGTAAAATCTAAAAAAACCGCCAGTCGATATTGCATTTTTTTAAACTGCGCAATGCCACATCTTTTAGAATGAGTAGCGAATATGTTGCTTGTAAAAAGCCGTTCTCTCACGTACACTTTTTTACTGAATCATCATGTTTTCGGGCATGGAGTCATGAGAGCTCCGAACCCCAGTGCAAGTCTGAAAAATTCACATCAAGGGCCTGTAGCTCAGTGGTTAGAGCAGTCGGCTCATAACCGATTGGTCACTGGTTCAAGTCCAGTCAGGCCCACCATTTAGACAATCAGCGGAAATAAGCTCCTTCTCCAATCTTGGAAGGGCTTTTTCTAGCGGTTTTCCACCTTTTGGCTCTCGGTTCGATAAGAGTTTTCTGCACATTACTAAATAATTGACGTTTTTGAGCTGTTCAAAAATAGGAATGGCTTCAACAAGCAGTTTCTGACCTTTTAGCTCTCGGTTCGAGAATAAAAGATTGATTAGCTTAATTTTTACGACAGGATTCAAATCTTTGTATTGATGTGGCAGATAATTGAAGATATGGATTACGTTCGCTGTTAGTTTCCAAAGAGCGTTCTCGCTTGAGTCTTCAAA
This sequence comes from uncultured Candidatus Peribacteria bacterium, assembly GCA_964558715.1. Classification (GTDB taxonomy): domain Bacteria; phylum Patescibacteriota; class Gracilibacteria; order CAIRYL01; genus JBGSOV01. The sequence goes on from CAZLFD010000065.1 coordinate 3,394, forward strand.
GTTTGCCAATTCTTCGCGTAAGCTTCGCCTACGTTCGATTATTTTGTTTTTCTGCTCTATACCCTCCTCAGGGTCAAAGAAGCCGTCTAAAACCGCCCTGTTGAGTGATTCGAGTTGTTTATCAAGCTTTCCAAGCTCTAAGTCCAATGATTTACGTCTCACTACGGTATCGTCTCTCATTTCGGTAGAAAGTCTCATAATAGCCTCTTTTGAATAAGCCAAAAATTCATCAGCCATTTCATACTTGGATAAATGTGCGATGATTTGATCTTCAAGACGATCTTCTCTTATTGAGGTTGCTTTGCATTTAGTATTTTTGCATGTGAGGTAAATATGTGTCTTTTGCCTTTCTGCGACTAAATAATGACCACACTCTCCGCACTTGATCATTTTTGAATACGTGTAGCAATGTTTCCTTGTGATTTTGTGTGATCTGCCATCAAGGATATCTTGCACTTGATCGAAGAGCTTCTTCGTGATTATCGGCTCATGGTTTCCTTCATAGTAATAAGTTCTTTTATCGCTTTTTCTTTTCCATGAAATAAGTCCGTGATAAAACGGATTTCTTAGTAGTTTGTGAAAAAGCACTCGGTCTGACTGAGCCGCCAGACGTATTTTTCATTCCTTTATCATTCATGTATTCGCAAAGTCGGTTGATTGAATAGTTTCCCGTTGCAAATAATTTGAAGCTTTCTTTTACAAAAATTGCCGCTTCTCCATCAGGATATTTTTTCTTGGGATCATCATCATTTTTTTTGTTACCAATCCGATATCCAATCGGAGAAGGTGCTGGGTAGTATCCCTTAATAAGAAGCTCCTCCATTTTTGTGGTTACTTCTTCAGAAAGGTTTTCCGAGTACCAAACCGCCATATTACAGAAGTTTCGGAATGCAAGACGACCTGCTGCTCGACTGGTATCAAATTCTCCCTCAATGACCACCATCTTCTTTTTATTCTGAGTGACCATTTGATCAAGAAGGGCAAAATCTCCTACGTTTCGGGAGCTACGATCCAGCTTATGAAAAATAACCCCTTCTATTGAGGGGTCTTTTAAGTGTGCCAATAATTTCCCGAACTCTTCTCTATTTCCCTTGTATCCCGATTTTGCCTCGCTGTACCACTTCACAATTTCCATTTTCTTTCTGTCTGCGTATTCTCCGATGATTCTTTTTTGAGCTGGGAGAGAGTTGTCCTTATCTGCTTGTGCTTTGGTTGATACACGACAATATGCGAGGTATTTTTTCATGATTTATGGAGTAAGTTCATTTATGATTTATCCCGATCCGATACGGAAGTTTATATAACTGATCAGGCGGGAAAACTTATAAAAATTTTTCAAGTTGATCATCTTGGCGAAAAAACAATAAAAATATTCGAAAAAATAAAAAACGAATCAAAAACCACTTTCGAAATTTCGGAAGCGGGAGAGCTGATGCGGGACTTGTTATGTGGCCAAATAAAAGCCGGTAATACCAAAAAAGCGGATATTATCGCAATAATAGAGGACAGGATTTCCGCAACCATGCCGGAGTTGGGATTTTCAGTAAAATCCATGCTCGGAGGCTCTTCCACGTTGCTTAACGCTGGTAAAACAACAAATTTTATTTTTAGAGTGGAGAATTTTAAGGGCAACCATAGGGAAATTAACAAAATCGAAGGAAGGTCGAAAATACAAGACAGGCTTACCGCCATTAAATCAGCGGGAGGAAAGCTGGTTTACCATAAAGCTTCCAGTGATTCTTTTTCCGCAAACTTAAAAAAGATCGATACTGTTTTTGACAGGTTCATAGCCAGAATGTTACTGGATTTTTTTACATCGAAAATATCCAAAGTAAAGGATTTATGCGAAAAATTATCTGTCAACAAGGAGTTAGCTGAGCAATTCGGTTTATCATTATCGGATTACGAATATAAGATGAAAAACTTTCTTGATTCCATCGCCCTCGGAATGGTGCCGAGCAAGATTTGGGATGGTTTCACTCAGGCACACGGGGGATATATAGTGGTGAAGCAAGACGGGCAGGTTGTTTGTTATCATTTGTACAATCGTGATGAGTTTCATGCTTATTTGTATGAAAATACGAAGTTTGAGAGTGCCAGCAGCTCGAGACACGATTATGGAAGCTTGTATGAAAAGGATGGAAAACTGTTTTTCAATTTGAATCGGTCTTGTTGCACAAATAAGTTGAACAATAATTAAAAGAAGTGTACTAAAGAGC
>CAZLFD010000066.1:0-5607 GCA_964558715.1 uncultured Candidatus Peribacteria bacterium
TTAGTACACTTCTTTTAATTATTGTTCAACTTATTTGTGCAACAAGACCATTTTTTTGCCCAAGTTTGAGATGAGCGTACAGCTTTTGGTGATGTACTTCTACGAACACGATGTCAGCTGATACCGTCATTTGCCAAGAGTGTTTCTAATGATTCGACATCAGCGCCGGCAACGCTTGCCTGCATGCCATGTTCTTCTAACCATTTTTGTGCATTGTCTCTCGCTTCCACAATGGCATCGGGCTCACCGCCATCGAGGGCACCCATGAGTTCCGCAAGGATATCCTCGAATCCTGCCGCTAGCTCGTCTTCTTCGAATGTGTCCAATGGATTTTCGGGGCGATTATGCTCGAGACCATGTTCAGTTGCTCCCATGTTATTGCAATAATTATTATATTATACATATATATGGTAATATTAGCAAATACCACGAGGCAATTCGCTACACCGTTCGCTATTCTCGTGCGAACCACCACACTGTTTCTCTGAGTTTCTCAAAACTGCCCCAAAAATCTCAGGTCATTTTCATAGAATTGACGCAGGTCATGAATCTGATTGCGGATCATCACCTGGCGCTCCACGCCAAAGCCAAAAGCAAAGCCGTTCCATTCTTCTGGGTCTAAACCTACATTTTTCAAAACATTGGGGTGTACCATGCCGGCGCCGCCCAGTTCGAGCCAACCGTCTTTTTTGCCGTCAAATCTTGCATCTACCTCTAAGCTCGGTTCGGTAAACGGAAAGTAGCTTTGGCGAAACCGGATTTCGATATCCGTGGCAATCAATTCGCTCAAGGCCGAAGTGAGCACGAATTTCAAGTGCGAAAGTGAGATATGGCGATCGATCATCAAGCCTTCTATCTGGTGGAACATTGGCGAGTGCGTGGCATCACTATCCTTACGAAACACTTTGCCTGGCGCGATGATGCGAAAGGGTGGTGCGATCCCTTCCATATGGTGAATCTGCACATTCGATGTTTGCGTACGCAATACGTGTTTTTCTAAATTCCGCACCCAAAAGGTATCTTGCATTTCGCGCGCGGGGTGATGTTCGGGAATATTAAGCGCGTTGAAATTATGGTGTTCATCGTCTATCTCGGGCCCATCCGCCACTTCGAACCCCAGCCGGCCAAACACATCTTCCGCTTCACGGATAAATGCGTTGATGGGGTGCGCATGTCCAGATTCCACCTTCGGTGCCGGTGCGGTGAAGTCGAAAAAGCCGCCTGTTTCTTCGGCATCGGTCAGTGAGTTACGCTTTGCTTCGAGTGCGGCAAGCACTTCTTGTTTGACCTCGTTGGCAAACTTTCCCATTTGTGGGCGCTCGACCTCGGGCAGAGTCGGCACTTCTTTCATCAGCGCAGCTAGCTTGCCCTGTTTGCGGCCGAGAAATTTAATATCTACGGTTTCAAGTTCTTCATTCGATTTCGCGGCGGCGATCTTTGCGAGCGCATCTGCTTTGATCTGTTCGAGTTGTGCTATCATCGGTTTCAGTATGAATACGAAGCGGATTTTGTCATAGAGAGAGGCAATTTGCAATGAGCAATCGGCGATTCGAATTCACAATCCAGCCTAATTGATTCCCATTTACAGGATTATATGGCACAAAAAGGTTCGCATCTTTGATACTCGTGATGAACTATTGGCTGTTTAAATCGGAACCAGATTGCTTTTCGTTTGACGACCTCGTGGCTTCTCCAAAAAGTACGACGGAATGGGATGGTGTCCGCAATTATCAGGCACGCAATTTTATGCGCGATCAGATGCAAATCGGCGATAAGGCGATTTTTTATCACAGCAATTGCAACCCTCCGCACGCTATTGGAACGATGCATATCGTGCATGAAGCGTACCCAGATTTCACCGCCTGGGATCCTGCCAGTGATCATCCTGACCCAAAATCTACTCCCGAAAACCCGCGCTGGTTTATGGTCGATGTACAAGCAAATGCCAAGTTTAAGAATCCCGTTCCTCTTGCCGAGATGAAGCAATTTGTCGAGCTACAAGGTATGCAACTGCTAAAGCCAGGCAATCGCTTATCGGTGATGCCGATTGAAAAACAACACTACGAGTTTTTCTGTAAACTGGGCGGAATGTCATAAAAAACCGGTAAAATACGCGTGCTTTTTCTTTTTATGCATGGTAAAATAATAGGATGAAATTGAATATCAATATCAACATGAAATCGATTAAAGGATATACTCTTGTCGAACTGCTGATCTCCGTTGCTCTCATCAGCGTATTGGCGGCATCGAGTTTGGTCTTGTATAGCGGCTCGCAAAGGCGTGCACGAGATGCCGTACGTGAAGGTGATATGTTGGCGATCCGTGCAGCACTCGAACAGTATCAGACTCAATACCAGCAATATCCGAAACCGAATGATTTTTCTGCCAGTATTTTTGGTGAATTTTTGCCGAGTATTCCAGAAGACCCAAGCAGTCAGATCTCGGATAATGAAACACAATTCGGCTACGCATATGCGGCTGCTGCCGGTGAGACGAATGATGTCGAGGGACAAGAGTATGAATTGAGTGCGAACCTAGAAACCGTCGATGCCGACGGATCAAGCCGTCAAGAAATGTCGGATAACGGCAGTGATACCGCACGTTGGGAACTCGGTACAAATACTGATTTCGTCCACAGCAATTTGCTTCAGTCGGGCATCACGTGCGCAGATGAGAACGAATACATTGCAGGAGACGGGGGGCAAGGAGCCTGCGTACTCATTGATGCGTTGTAGTAGCATATTTTCTCAAAAAATTAGTCATATTGGCCGTGACTTATTTCGGCTACGAAAAAAAATTTGTTTTATTGCAAGAAAGAGGGCTATAATAAGACACTGTAGACGAAATCATGATTTTTCTGGGATTTCTCGTCTGTGCCGGCGTCTCGCTTATCCTCCTCGCACATTGGGTTGACCCGGCGGGAGCGCACCCCGTTATAACCCATTTATTGCGCGATATTGGCATCGCCTTTTTAGTGGCGGCAATCATAGATATCAGTAGCGCCCGCCTGACGCGCAAAAGCATCGACCGCCTTATTAAACAAAAGACCGAATCACTGCTCAAGCGTTTGTCGGACGATAACACTACCGTGCTCAAGCGGCTCTCTGAAGGTTTTGACGAGTCGTTTACCAAAATCTTGATGTTGCTTTCGGGTGATCGAGATGTCTCGCGAAATACACAAGCTGCCATCAAACATACGCTTGAATCGCCACTCGCACGCGATAAATTCTTTGTCGATATCGACATCATCAAATGCGACGCCAAATCCACTATTATCGAATATATGGTCGAGACCGAGGTTGTGAATTTTAGCCGCCATCGGACGATGGATCATCTGCTGAGAATCGGGGTACAAACGCATCCGCCAGAAGTTGCTAAAAGCAAACTTTTGACCCTTGATGTCAACGACGAAGAAATCAACCTGGGTACACTCAACACCAACGAACTCAAAGAACAATTTATCGATTACAGCGAGTACGAGGCAACACACACGCTTAAGCCTGGCGATGCTCTGCGCTATAAATTCGTGGTCGAAGAAGAACATTTTTTCGATCGTTTCGAAATCCGATTTACAACGTTGCTCATCACCTACGGATTTATTGCCCGCATTCGCGGACATCACCTTGATAACCTTTTTATCAGCCCTTCGCTTATGGGTAGTGGGCGGATTGTGCGCAAAGAAAATCTTAACAATATCATTGAATTCAAATACGAAGGAAGTTGCCTACTACCACATCAGGGGATTGCATTTGATCTCGCAAAAAAACGAGTTCGCCCAAGTGTGAACAAAAGCTATGCGCTAGAAAAAATGAAGCAAAACGAAAAGTAGAGGAAAAGAGCTGAATCCGGCGAAGCATCGAGGAAGGTGAAGCAAGCAATAATGAGCTTTTTTAGTTATTTCATTCTAGCGAAGCAACTGGAGGTGAAGCACTCTCAATCACTTCAATCTGCGAGGCTCCTTTGATGAAGCGGGTCTTTGCTTGCCGCTCCAAAAACTCATCCAAAAATCAAGCCAGGCAAGCCAGAATTCCCAATATGCCCGATGCATCTCCATCCAGATTTCGAAAGGTGCGCATGAAGGGGTATTTTCTCGGGCTTCTAAGTATTTTTTATAGCGTTCATATGCAGCCCATAGTTTTTTAAAAGCATCACCATCTGAGTTATTACTGTGATCGGGATGTATTCCCGCTTTTATTAAGCGGCTTCTAAAGAGGCCTATAAATTCCTCTAGAGTATTGGGGATTCCTTTGCCAAGCAAGCCTTCCATAATATTACGCGCTGCAGCGAGAGAGAGTTCTGAACGTTTGATGATTATTAGAAAATGATATTCTATATTGCCATTTATTTAAGCCTCGTTATCTGTAATCACGGGAGCGATATCGACGCGGAAATTAGTCGTATCATCCGCGAGGCGGTAGATAAGAAAATTAAGATCGTCGAGATTATCCCCGTAAAGGTAGCGGGCAGTTGTGCGAAATTCTCTTTTATGAAAAAATAAAAACAAGGATAATTTTGGCAATTTTTTATAAACATTTTAACAATTAATTTAAAAAAATTATGGATAATCTATTTCTTCTTTTAGTACTTGCTTCACTTATTGCTTTTATTGTAGCTCTAATAAAACCGTCGTCATTTCAAAAAATATTCAAAGATAAAGCAACTCGTAAAAATTTAAGTTTATATTTTATTGGAGCTACAATTATCTTTTTCGTTTTGTTTGGGATAACAACTGATCCTGTTGAGCAGACAACAGAAGTAAACACACCAACACAAACAAATCAAAAAGAAGTAGTTCAGCAAACCCCACCAACTGATAATCAACCTGCTGAAGAATCCGAAAGCCAAATAAATAATACTGTAATAAATTTTGATAAATTAAGAGAATGGAATCCAAATGATGATTCCCAAGCTATTGGTTTAGAAATATTAGTATCCAAAGATGATGTTACTGAAGAAAGCATTATAAATTTAGTAAAATCCATTACTTCTAATACACAAAAGTCTGTAGTTAAAATTTATCAAAATAGGCAAGCTTGGGAAGAAGAACAATCTGGAAATTACACAGATGTTTATAATCAGGATTATTTGGCTGTCTACGTTAAAAATCTTTCAGACAGTGGTGCATATAGAGGGTTTAATGAAATCAGATGGATGCAGGAAGAAGGAGATTTACAAGATTTGTTTGGCACTAAGACTAAGCTAAATTAAAAAATTGCCAAAATTGAATTAAATTTTTTTCACAAAAGAGAACTCAGGGGGACGTTGCACTTTCGCTCGTACCTCGCTCACCCTCGCACAACACAGTATATCTGGCTCGCTCCTGCCGTCGCTCGACCCATATTTGCCTCCGCTACGCTCTGCAAAACATCAGATATACGCGAACACGTTAAAAAAACGAGTCCTTCGGCTTTTCGACCAAAAACATATTCCCCAATTGTATCATCGTGTTAAAAAAAAGACGAGAAAAATTTTGGGCGAGTGTTTGTGCATTTTCGGTTTTAACGACGATGATATTAAGGAGAAGATTGAGAATTAAGACTTAGGAAAGTTTTGGGGACTAGACCAGAAATGAGTTGCTATTTGTTTTTTCGGTTCAAGAGAGCAAAG
>CAZLFD010000067.1:0-5550 GCA_964558715.1 uncultured Candidatus Peribacteria bacterium
TCTTTAGTACACTTCTTTTAATTATTGTTCAACTTATTTGTGCAACAAGACCATTGCGAATTGCCAATTGCTACCCGCTTCTTTTACAATCCTAGTACTTTTTTTGAGTCAGATGTCTGTAGAAAATAACGGTGAACGCACCCCGCAAGAAACACTGGAAAGCATCGAAAAGCTGCTTTATCGTATTGAGCGGCATCTGGCACCGCCACCACCTTGGCAGCTTTTGCTGAAATTTGTCTTTCAGCATTTCTTTATGATCGTCATATTGCTGTCGCTTGTGTATTTCACCTGGCAGATCTGGGAAGTGATCCAAGCCGTTTTAAATAATGTCGAAGTTATTCGTAGCGGCATGTCGCAGTTCGGTTCATCATTTACAGAGAAAGCAGAAGGGTTGAAGTTTTGGTAAACGTCGTGCAATCAGCGAACTGAAGTCTGCAAACGGGAATACTCATAACAATTGTAGTATTCCCGCGAATACAAGAATTTGTAGGAGCAATCCTTGTTGTCCCCCCAAGATTACATCTTTGGCCCTCTTTATGCAGAGCAAATTGGGCAAGGAGAAGAAAATACCACTACCTGTATGCAGACATCCTATCGACTTATCACTTCAGCACCCCCACTTCAAAGCCATCGCGCTCAGAATCTGCAGTGATACTAAATTTTGGCAATAACCATTCATCGCAATTTCCATCCTCGATTCGGAAGAAAAGCTGCAGAATATCAAGCGGTGTTCCATTCCCCCGCCATTTAATACGCTCTGCAATTTTTTTCGGATCAGCAAAAGTAAGCTGCAAGAATCCATCTGATTCTGGGGTAACGGCAAACAGTTCTTGCGCGAGCAAGGTAGATTCGTTTGGCTGCAAAGCAAGTTGCTCCGAAATACTATCAATCAGCTCGAAATAATCGCCTTTCTTCACACATGCCGAACCAATCGCATCCACCGAGAAATCGCTTGTGAATTCATATTCATAATCGAGCGGTCGTTTCTTTCCGGTTGGTAAAAACCAAGTTTCATCATTGTCGAAGGTTTGGTCTGCTGTAGTCATCACTGTTTGAGAAAAATCCGGCTGCAGGGTAACTGCCTTATTTGTGTGGAGCAAAAGGAGTGGTGTCATCCCACTGACGTAGGACAGACGTTGATCGCACTGGAAAGCTTGAAAATCAGGAGCCTGATCCTGAAAATTTTCTGTCAGAAAGCGGTCATCTGCCATCAGGCATAGATTCGGCTCGATACTGCCAGTCCAAAAGCTGATCAGGGTGACCAGGTCAGACGCCCAGGTTTCAGTCGAACTGGCCCCAGTAGGAAAAAGGCTTGCGAGCAACCCCTGATTATTTCCTTGGTTTAACAACGCGTCGATCTGTTGTCGTGCTGTCTGCAGTGTTGTGCCGTCTAAAAAGTTGATACCAGGTGGGGGGGGAACAGGTGGGTTTGGCACCCCGGGCACAAACGGAGGGCGCTCGGTTTGAATCGGAATCGGTGATGGCGTAATAATCGGTCCAGCTGATGCGGGGGGCAATCCACCAGGATTAATCGGCACCGGCGGTACAGCCGGCAATTGATTATCCAGTTGATTCGGTTCGTATAGTGGATCTGGTGAAGCAGCTTGATAATATGAGAATGATGAACTGGATACTGGGCTAGAACTCGGGCTGCCACCAGGAAGACTATTTGGTAATCCTCCGCTTTCGCCGATCATAAGTACCGCGACCCTGCGCAGCAAGCGCTGGATATCGGGAGACACATTCACTGTTCCACGCGCTGCTCCTTCAATATTTGTAGTCGTCAACTGCGGAACTCCAGGAGGAGCCCCGGGCAAGTTCTCATTCGCCAGCAGTGCCCGCTTGAGGATCTCCATAGCGAGAGCTTGATGTGTAATGAGTCGTAGGGCTGCTTTATCACTTTGCGCGGTCGCTCCTTCGGTAAAGCCAGAATAAAAGGTGTGAACTCCAGGCATGCGCCCAATAGTAACCTTTTTCATGCCGACACCGTCAAAATTAGAGCCGAGAAATCTTTGGGTCAACTTCGCCGGATCAAGAGTAATACCCAGTGCTGGTCCTTCGTCACAGGCTTTGGTGCAATTTGTCTCATCCCATTCTCCGCCCAGTTCAAGGATCTTTGGTGCGATATGTGTTGAGAAGAAGTAGTTCTGAGCCCCTTGATAACGCGAATCACCCATGATCTGATCCCATGAACGATCGAGCCTGTAAAAGGCGTCGATTACGAGATCATCACCCAGATTTTGCCAAAGCACTCTCGAAGCCACCGGTAGCTCAAAATACCCAGATTCAATACGAGCTTGTGCCCCCTCTTCAGTCTGCCAGCTCGTGTCTGCCATAAAGCATGTTCCTTGCCCTGTCGGGCGCAGTAGGCCACCAGTCGGGTTTGTTTGCGGTGAAAAGAAATATATCTGCACATCGGCATGCGGCGCTGCCGTTCCGTAAATGAAAGTCGGTTCGAATTCTTTCAGCATAAATACACCGGTCGAACCATTCGAAACAATAGCCCGTTGCCAGGCCGAACCATCAGCGCCACGTACGATGAAGGCAGATTTCCAATCGATTTCATCCGGAATGCCCGACGTGATATCGACCGTGCAATTCGCCCCCCCTACCGCACCGGCAGGTGGTTGAGCTGCAGCTACGCCAATGCCAGACATGGCGATCAAACAGGCAATCAGCGGGAGTAGTACTTTTTTGTGTCGCATAATGAGTGTTTTATTTTGTTCATTAAATTATAGCATATATTACGGTGAATACAAACCATCGTTTTATGGCAAAAAACGCATATAAAAAGCCGGAAGACTTACTTTACAATTTTATTATGTAATGATAAAATACTCTAATCGCCCAAAAAAAACAAAAGTTACATCCTGCACCACATGACTTTGCGACTCGGTATCGCCAGCTCCCTTCGCCGCTCAGCAGCAGCTCTGCTACTGACTGGTGTATTCACATTGACCGCAGTGCCCGCTCTTTCGCAATTTATAACGACAGCCAAAGCGAGTGAAGGAGAGGTCGATTACACGCTCGAAATATCGCTGCGAGTGCGCGACAAAGACGGTGCTCGCTGGATGCACAATGAATTCCCGCAAAACAAAGGAATGTATATCGAACTGGGGAATTGTGCCGGTTGTACTATTTTGTATCCACGCAAATATCGCCTCGACCCGACCGATATCAATGTGGGCAATCAATGGTTTATTCCGCAAGAAGGCATCTTGCGCTTTAATGTGCCAGCCGGCGTTACGGGCGACGTCACCGCTACACTCCATGACCCGCCGGGAAACAGTATTTCAATCGAAACCGATGCGGGTATCGGTGATGATGCTGCCGAAGGAGTCAGAACCAAGTCAGTCACGCTCGAACGGGATAATGTAAATACCATCGGTGCCTATCAGAGTGACATTCTCTTCTTTGTTACAAATGATGATCTGCGCCAACGACTGGTGGTGGGAAATGTGCCAGTAGGCGGAGTAAGCGTGTATGACCAGATCGTGACCAATGTCGGACAGTTCTTTCGCCGTGCCGCCGCCATGCTTGGTTGGACGCTCGAGATTACCGATGCCGGTTTTGATAATAGAAAGATCAATGACATCGCGCTGATCGTGCGGGATATTGTCAACGGTATCATTATTCTCGCAATCTTAGGATTAGCGGTGATGTGGGTGTTTTCGGCAGTGATTCCCAAGCACACCATGCGCCAGACGACCGCCCTCGTGTTTATGTCCGCAATTATTTGTAACTTTGCGGTACCCGCGGTCAAACTGCTGCTCGATGGAGCACAAGTCGTGCAGAACACCTTTTTAACAAGAGAGATTACAGAAGATAAATTTTTGCGCATCGAAAATATTTCGGATGTCTGGGTCGGCACGGGGCAGATGATCATCCAGCCAAAGCTCTATCGCGATGGCGACACGCCGGTGACGAACTTTCAAGATTATGACGATCGCTATGTCGATATGCGTCAAGAATCGACATTATTCCACAGCCTACTCCTGTTTATTTTAGCGTGTGGAGAAATCTTGATCGCCGTGGTGCTCGTGCTGAGGATCATCATACTCTGGTTCTTTTTGATTTTGGCACCGTTTTTCGCGGTGTTGCCGATCTTCCGTTTTTCGCGGAGTGTCTTTCGCTATTGGTTTTGGCTATTTGGGCGTTGGCTCTTTATCGGTCCGCTCATCGCCATGTGTATCTATATTTCAATCTCACTGTGGCAACATACAGGAATTCCTATCGAGAGTAGTTTTGAAGGTTTCGCGGGAACCGCGTTTCTTGCCAATACCACCAATATCCAAATGTATGCACCAGGTGTCATTCACTCTGAAGGAGGAAATATGGGTTCGGCAACCGAACTGATGAAATTTATCGCTGGTATGCTGATGGTGTGGTATTCCGTTATTGTGCCATTCTGGCTGACACGCAGCAAGCTGCTGCCAGACAGTTGCTGCGGATCCCGTTACGAAGGCCGCGGCAATGGCCGTCGCGGTGGAGGAGGAAAAGGGATGTTCTCTTCCCCTGATTCACCGAACTCACCCACAGCTTTGCTTTCGAGCCAGGGCGGGCAACCGATCGGCTACGCGCCTACCGAGTTAGCAGGAGGCGGCAAAGAACCGAAGTTTTTCAAAAATCTCACATCAGATGCTGGGGATAATGTTGAAGTAAATGTACCAAAAGATATTGTCGGCGGTATCGGAAAAGAGGAAGTGCCGATGCCAGTCACAACCAGCGAGGCAGCAACGGCTGCAAATGCCAGTGCCGAACAGAGTATGTTTTCACAAAATCAAGGCGTTGCAGCACAAGAGCAATCGATGGGCGTTGTAGAAACCTCTGCAGTGCAAGCTGCTTCTGAAGCCTTTGCCAGCACGCAGGCTGCGCAAGCTGGTGAAAGCACCGGTGTAGAAACAGTAGAAAGTGTGATGGCTGGCGAGACCGCCGCGAACAGCTCGGTCGCCGAAACCGGCCAAGCGCAAACAGCCGTATCAGAAGCGAATGCCGCGCAGCAAGCCGCATCAAGTGCCGAAGCAACGAGCCAATCACAAACATCGCAAGAAGCCGCTCAAGTCGGCAGTATCGAATCGGCGGCCGAACAATTGCAAGCGGGTGAAATCGAACAAGGCGAACAACTCTCGACCACACAAGCAGAAGCCGTCTCGACAGCTGCTAATACCGGTGCAGCTGCAGAGACAGAAGAAACGGAATATGCCGAACGTGCCCAAACGCAGACCGCGCAAAATACCGCGGCTATGGAAATAGAACACGAAACGAGTGCCGAGCAGGCCAGTGCGGCATCACAAGAATCTACCGCAACTCAAACCGCAACAACAGAGGCCGCTACACAAGCGAGTACGACTGCCTCTACCGAGGCGCAAGCCGAAACCGAACAGCAGATCAGTATGGAAGCTCCGACAACGGAAGCCGTCGGGCATATCGGTTCTACAACGGATATCGGCACCGAAGAAGACCTTTCGGTCGATACAGGAACAGGTGTACGTGCTGAAGCGCACATGGGCGCCGAGGGTGAGGCCGATACCGGCGAAGACATGTATGCCG
>CAZLFD010000068.1:0-5260 GCA_964558715.1 uncultured Candidatus Peribacteria bacterium
TACTACCGACAGCGACTTGCCTCATCTGTCACGAGAATTGGGGCTTAGTTCATTACTGCCATTTGGTGAGCACTCGACTCTAGGGCAAAATTCTGCCACAATCTTCATTGATTTTTCTTACAGAATCCTCCCGTGAGCGATTACCTTACTCGTGAAGAAGCGGCGCAAGATCTAGAGATATCCACACGGACGCTCGATCGCTACGTGCAGCGTAAGATCATCAAGCCACATCGGCGTGGCAAGCGCACCATGTTTATGCGCAGTGATATTCAGGCGCTGGCAAATACTCCGAATCCGCAAACACATGTGGTCGATTCTTCTGCGAGCCTTCCGGTTGAACAAAACCCACAATTACAAGCACTCATCAGCTTGGCACAAGAGATGCACGGAGAGATCCGAAAAAAGGATCAAGAGATCGCCCATCTTAGTTTTGAGCTCGGCAAGTATCAAGAAATCGCCAAGAACAGTGTGCCGCTGCTTGAATCTCGTAAGCAAGAAATCGCCAAAGATGAGCAAATTTCACATTTGCAACGTGACTTAATCGGTGCACGCTTAGGGAGATATGTCTTTCTATCATTGTTTGGACTTTCGCTAGGAGCAGTTGGAGTCTTGGTGCATTTTCTTTTCTTGCGGTAAGCAAGCTATACACGATTTTTGTGCGTATTGAACAAAAAATTGTTGCATCTTTTTAACGTTCTCTGTCAAAATACGCTTGACGTAATTCAAAATGAGTAGATTTCGATATTTCAATATCCACTCCTGTTTCCGGCGATTGTGCTGCTTAATGCGCGGGATTCTGCTTGTTGACACTTTTCTTAATAATGTCACTATAGCAATATCGCATAAGCAGGTCAGTGCATTTAATTCTGAATTAAAACACGCCTGACCCGCTTGAAACCCTTTCTTTTTTCGCTCATGCATGTGTGGTATTGTCGCCGTTCTCGGCAAAGAAAACGCTCCGAATGCCGTTTTGAACGGCCTAAAGAATTTGGAATATCGCGGGTATGACTCGTGGGGAATTGGTACAGCTGGTGCTGATCGTATTGCTGTTGAAAAGGCGATCGGCAAGATATCTGAAGCAAAGCTCTCCAATGCTTTTCCTAAGGCAACGCTGGCCATCGGCCATACGCGCTGGGCCACGCATGGTGGCGTCACCCCTGAAAATGCGCATCCTCATTGTGACGAAAAGCAAAATGTCGCCCTCGTGCACAACGGCATTTTAGAAAATTTTGTCGAGTTGCGCAGCGAATTGCGCGGCCGTGGGCATGTCTTTTCATCCGACACCGACACAGAGGTGCTTTCTCATTTAATGGAAGAATTTCTCGATGCCGGAAGCGACTTGTATGAAGCCGCCAAAAAAACCTCCGACCTGTGCGAAGGACGTTACGCTTTTGCGGTGATGCGTCATGGTGAAAACAAAATCGTCGCCGTGCGTCGCGGTAGTCCGATCATCCTTGGCATTGGCGAGGGTAAATATTTTCTTGCCAGTGATACGCCGGCATTTATGGAGCACACACAAAAAGTCCACTACATCGATGATAACGAAATGGTTGAAATCACTCCCGAGGGCGCTAAAGTCTACGACCTACTCACTGGAAATGAAATCGTCAAACGTGATGTGATCCTCGAAGTTGCGCCAGAAGACTTGGGCAAGGGTGACCACGCGCATTACATGATCAAAGAGATATTCGAGCAAAAAGAGACCATTGCCAAAGCGATCGACCAAGACCCCGAAGAAATCGAAATCATCGCCGATGCCATTCGCAAAGCACATGGCACGTTTTTGATCGGTTGCGGTACTGCGCACAAGGTAGCTGCTGCAGGAGAATATTTCTTCTCGATGATTGCCAAGCTGCACATCAACTCGGTTGTAGCGAGCGAGTTCCCACTGTTTCACGATTTTCTCAAACCTGACTCCCTCGTAATCGTCATCTCGCAATCTGGCGAAACGGCTGACGTGATCGAAGCCATCGAAGCTGCTCGGGCTGCTGGAAGCAAGGTCCTATCTATCGTCAATGTGCACGGCTCTACCGTATCTCGCTTGTCTGATTTTTCAATGCACATCAAGGCTGGGCCAGAGAAAGCAGTTGCTAGCACCAAAGCCGCTACCAGTCAATTGGCTATCCTGCTGATGCTCGCTCATGCGTGTGCCGGTGATTTGCAGGCCGCCAAAAAGACCCTGGTCGACAGCGCTGCACTGGTGAACGATCTCCTTAATCCACGTTTTACTGAATTTGTCGCCAGTATCGCCCACAAGATCTACGATCAGGAAAACATCTTCATTATCGGGAAGGGCGCGAACTTTCCGATGGCAAATGAGGCCGCCATCAAAATCCAGGAGGTCAGCTATATTCACGCCGAAGGGTTTGCCGGAGGCGAATTGAAGCACGGCCCGATTGCCATGATCGAAAAGGGCACACCTTGCCTAGTCCTCGTTTGCGATGATGAGACCCGTCGTAAAGAAATCTTCAGTAATGCGATGGAAATCAAAGCACGTGGAGGTCGTATTATCGGTATTTCACCGGTTGATTCCGAAATCTTCGACGACTGGATCCGTATTCCCGCAGCTGGCGCGTTTAGCCCGATCATCAATCTGATCCCCATCCAGATTCTTTCGTACTACCTAGCGCTTGAACGCGGCTTCGACCCAGATAAACCGAGAAATCTCGCAAAATCAGTCACTGTTAAATAAGTTCTAAGTAATGAGTGATTAGTCGCAAGATATATTTTCTTTTCCCTGACAAGGCGGAGTCACGGGGTTAACATAGCGAGACCGACCCCTCCTAACCTCCCCCTTAGTTCAGGGGATGAGCAATCCCACTCTTGATAAATATATACTGCTTCTTTAAAGTCTTGTTGATTTGAATTTCATGTCCGACCTCAAAACTTTCGTTCGGCAGAAACTTGTTCCCCCAAAAAATGCAGGCAGAGTTTTGCTGCATTCTTGCTGTGCGCCCTGCAGCGGCGAGGTGATCGAGGCGATTGTCACTTCTGATATCGACCTCACCATTTATTTTTACAATCCAAACATCCACCCAAAAAAGGAGTATGAACTGCGCAAAAACGAAAACATCCATTTTGCGAAAAAGCACAATATCCCTTTTATCGATGCCGATTACGACCCCGAAGAGTGGTTTAAAAAAGCCAAAGGAATGGAGCTTGAACCGGAGCGTGGCAAGCGTTGTACGATGTGTTTTGATATGCGTTTTGAGAAAACGGCCGAATACGCCGCGGCGAATGATTACCCCGTTTACACCAGTTGCCTGGGTATTTCGCGTTGGAAAAACATGCAGCAGATCAACGCTTGCGGAGAGCGTGCAGCGACAAATCATGGCATCACGTACTGGGATTGGAACTGGCGCAAAGCCGGCGGTTCGGCACGGATGATTGAAATCTCTAAGCGCGAAGAGTTTTACCAACAAGAATACTGCGGCTGTGTTTACAGCCTGCGCGATACAAACGCTTGGCGCGAATCCAACAATCGTCCGGCAATCGAGATCGGAAAGCTGTATTATCAGCAAGAAACTGCTCGGTAGGTGGAAATCAGTCGATCAGGAACGGTGACTGAAACCAATAATTCGAAAGAATAATCAAATAAGCATCAGCAACTAAGAAAAAAACATAAGATTGAAAATCAGGGAGGGTTTGCATTTGATCTTTCCCGAAGTCTCCTTCTTAAATCTTATCTTATCCGTAATCTGATTTGTGGCAGCAAATTCTGGTAGCCCGTAGGAGAATCGAACTCCTGTTACCAGGATGAAAACCTGGCGTCCTAACCACTAGACGAACGGGCCAGGCTGCCGACGCATACTACGCATCTGCCTTCGTCAAGTCAAGAAAAAGACGACTGGCTTGCCAAAGAATATCACATAGCGTTAGAATCACCAGTGCTATGAAAATGGACAATATACCACCTTGGGCAATATTTCTCGGCTTTGTGCTCCTGCTTTCGGCACCGCGCTTATTTATTGTCCTGGTAATCGGATACATCATTTATCGCGTTATCAAATCTGGTACCGACGATATTGCCGGCAATGGTAAATTTGGTGATTTTGCCGACGTGATTAATCGTGAATTCGGCGATGTGTTCCAAAAGAAAAAAGACAGAGCTATCAATGTAACTCCAAAATCAAAAAAATCAAATGTTTCTTTTTCTCCTCCTAATATGACTCCCGGACAAATCTGGAAAGCTGTAATCGGTTCGATTGTCGGCCTCTTTATCTTGCTTGTTATTGTCGACGGCCTAGTTGACGTAAAACCCGGTTATGCAGCAGTAATCTTCGACCGTGGTCGCGGAGTACTTGAAGAACCACTCACTGAAGGGCTGCATCTTAAAATCCCATTCTGGCAAGAAGCGACGCAGTTTCAAACGAAGAAGCAGGAATTTACGATGGCCGGAGAATATGCGGGAATCGATGATATTGATGCCGTGCGAGGGCGAAGTAAAGATGGGCAGGATGTTGTTATCGACGTGACGGTCACGTACCAGATATCTCCTGAAGATACGCCCTTTTTGCGCCTCCAGTTCATCAACGAAAGCGGTTACAAGTCGAACATCGTGTATCCGGCTGCGCGCTCGGTCGTCTACGATGCGATTGGT
The DNA here is from genome assembly GCA_964558715.1 of uncultured Candidatus Peribacteria bacterium. Taxonomy (GTDB): domain Bacteria; phylum Patescibacteriota; class Gracilibacteria; order CAIRYL01; genus JBGSOV01. The sequence continues at coordinate 4,601 of CAZLFD010000068.1, forward strand.
AAATTTAATGCGCTCGAGTTGATTTCGGATAAACGTACCGATTTTACCGAATTTATCGCAGACAGCTTGCAGCAGGTATATGGCGATAACAGCATCCAGTTTCGTGAGGTGTTTGTGCGCAAAATCACCTTTTCGCCAGAATTTGCTTCTGCCATTGAAGAAAAGCAGATTGCTGAACAGCGTATTAAAACTGCAGAAAATCGTAAGCTTGAAGCCGAAGAACTGAAACAGAAGACGATTATCGAAGCTGAAGCCGAAGCGGAATCTATCAGCTTAAAAGGCGAGGCGTTGCGCGAAAACCCTGAGGTGATCCAACTCCAGTTCGTTGAGAAAATGTCGCCGTCGATTCAATGGGGTATTTTGCCAGATGGTGCACTTCCGCTTATAGACCTAAAGACCTTGCAGAGTCAGTGATTGAGCAATATGGTGTAATAGGTAAGCCGTAAGATAGTTGTGGAGGGGCGCATGATTCTGTGCCCCTTTTTTGATTTACAAGTCATTGTGTCAGATTCGTACAAATCAGAAAGCGGCTTGGTGAATGCTTTCTTTGATATACCGTAAAAACTATTGTGTACCGAATTATATTGGCGAAGGATTGACAAATGGGGGTTAATGGAAAAAAGTGGGGTGGTTTTTAGTCGGCCCAGTTCTCCAAGAGAT
>CAZLFD010000069.1:0-4470 GCA_964558715.1 uncultured Candidatus Peribacteria bacterium
AGAAGAAAAATCCTCTTCAGTATTCCATATAATATCTTTAGTTAGCAATCTCAATGATTTGTACAAGCTATCCCAAACAAAATGAGACCCCCTGCTTCCCCAACCGAAATCACATCTCTCGCAGGGGTGACGCAAATGGGTGTGGATTTCTAATTGCTGCTTGCCAATTGCGAATCTCTAAACCCCTACCGGTTCGCGTGTAGCCTCTGCCGCTGCGTCTTGCTTCGGCATATATTTCTCGACCATTTCCGGTTTTACACGCTTAAGCTCTGATTTTGGAATCACCTGTAAGAGCTTCCAGCCGATGGTGAGCGATTCTTCGATCGAACGGTTTTCGTATTCGCCCTGGTTGATAAACTCTTTTTCGTACATGTCGGCGAATTTCAAATGCGCTTTGTCGCCTTCGTCGAGCGCCGATTCACCAAGCACCACGGCGAGTTCGCGCACGTCTTTTCCGCGGGCGTAGCTAGCGAAGAGCTGGTCTTTGAGTCCGCTATGGTCTTCCCTTGTCTTCCCCTCGCCTACACCGGCAGACCACAAGCGTGACAGTGATTTCAAAACATCTACCGGAGGCAAGACGCCTTTTTGGTAGAGGCCACGGTCGATAACGAACTGCCCTTCGGTAATGTAGCCGGTCAGGTCTGGAATCGGATGTGTGATGTCGTCTTCTGGCATGGTCAGAATAGGTATCTGCGTTACAGAACCTGCTTTATTCTTGATACGCCCAGCACGTTCGTAAATGGTCGATAGGTCAGTATACAAATATCCTGGATACCCACGGCGGCCGGGTACTTCTTTACGGGCGGCAGATACCTCGCGCAGGGCTTCACAGTAATTCGTCATGTCGGTAAGAATCACCAGTACGTGCATGCCTTTTTCAAAAGCAAGATATTCAGCGGCAGTCAGTGCCAAACGCGGAGTAGCAATACGCTCGACTACTGGGTCAGCAGCGGTATTTACAAACAGCACAGCGTTTTCTAAAGCACCTGTGCGCTCGAACTCGCGCTGAAAGTATTGCGCTTCTTCAAAAGTCACTCCCATGGCGCCAAAGATTACGGCGAACTTTCCGCCGTCTTTCACCGCCGCCTGGCGTGCAATCTGTGTTGCGAGTTTGTTGTGCGGCAAGCCAGAGCCAGAGAAAATCGGCAGTTTTTGCCCACGCACAAGCGTGTTCATAGTATCGATGGTCGAAACACCGGTTTGAATAAAGTCATTCGGAAACTCGCGGCTGGCAGGATTAATCGCCAATCCGTTGATATCGACACGTTTTTCAGGGATGATTTCGGCTCCGCCATCAATCGGCTTTCCGGCTCCGTCGAAGACACGACCGAGCATCTCTTCAGATACTCCCAGGCGCATTGTTTCGCCCAAAAAGCGGACTTTCGTCTCACTCACCTGCAAGCCGTCTGTCGCCTCGAACATCTGCAGCATCACTTTGCTTTTTCCGGCTTCGAGAACTTTTCCTAGGCGGGTTTTCTTTTCTCCTGGTACTTGTACTTCTGCCAATTCGTCGTACCCCACGGTAACGCCTTCGGGCAGGTCTACAAACAAAAGTGGTCCGGCAATATCGGATACGGTCTTAAACTGTTTTTGCATGGGAATGCTTGGAAAATATCGGCGCATATTGTGCCGCAAAAAATGGATTCTGCAAAGTAAAATTTTTTGCTGATATTTTGTGATGTATGAATGCTTTGCATCAATTGACAAGCTTTAGGTATCTCAATAAACTCAGAAATAATTTTAGCCTATCATGCTTGATGATAAACTGGCGGCACAGGTAGATGAAAAGGGTGCTGGTGATATGGTTTGGCAAGGTGAAGGAGAAGGCCTTGCACAGGATCATATTTTTGATGTCCAGAGTATTATCAATACACCAGCGCTAGAACAAGAATCATCACTTGTGAAACAGCAGCTTGATAAATGGAGAGAGGTAATTTTTAAAACAACCAATGATGTAGAGGAGGTAATCGTTGAGTATAGCAGAAGGAGGGGAGATATTTCAAAGCGAGTGGATAATCAGTTCAAACAACTCCAAAAAGATATCGAACATGTACTTGGACCATTAGAAAACATGGTCACATCACTAGATACAAAATATGACGAAGTACCAGAAACTACCGAAATTAAAGTTAGATATAATGCGATTAACGATACCCTGGGTAGATTTCGCTATCTCAAGGCACGCATTTTGCACCATATTGGTGCAGTCGAACAGAATTAATAATCCTACAGGAAGCGAAGCAATGCTACAATGCAGCTGAAGAGGTTACTTATAGCGAGGACATTCAAGATACAATCGAGTATTTATTGCGCTGTTTAGACACGGAAATCAAAAAGGTTAAACTTGCATAGGCGAGTGCTGTGTAACAACTTACTATTCTTTTTGAAGGCGTGCATCCTGATGGCAGTTTGCGTAGTTCACATGCAAAGCTGTTGACACAAAGCAATCAGAAACGTTCAATACACCGCGCATGTCTGCCACATGATGAAGCCAGAGTTATTAATGCCTGCCGGGAATATGGAAAAGCTCAAATTCGCCATTGCGTACGGAGCAGATGCTGTGTATGCCGGTGCGCCGGCATATTCGTTGCGCGCTCGCGAAAATCAGTTCAGTGTCGACTTTCTCAAAGAAGCGACCGAGTACTGCCGTAGCCGTGGAAAGAAAATTTATTTCACCACCAACATCTTTCCACACAATGTCAAAATTCCGCACTTTATGCGCGCGATGGAGCAGATGGTCGCCCTCAGGCCAGATGCCTTTATTATGGCTGATCCGGGACTTATCATGCTTACGCAAGAGCACTTTCCTGACGCGGTGCTGCATTTATCAGTGCAGGCGAATAATGTGAACTGGGCGAGCGCGCAGTTCTGGCACAAACAGGGTGTAGAGCGTATCATCCTCTCGCGTGAACTCTCACTAAAAGAAGTCACCGAAATCGCTGAAAAAAACCAAGGATTAGAAATCGAATTCTTTGTGCATGGCGCCATCTGTATGGCGTATTCTGGTCGCTGTCTCCTCTCAAATTATTTTAGCTACCGCGATGCCAATCAGGGAACCTGCTCCCACAGTTGCCGTTGGAAGTACAAATTGCACGAGGGCAAAATGGCACCCAATGGCGAGGTCGACGAATATATCCCCCTCAGCGGGCAGTTTTATTTGGAAGAAGAAGAGCGCCCCGGGCAGATGCTTGAAATCGATGAAGACCAGTACGGCACGTACATCATGAATGCGCGCGACCTATGCTTGCTCGAATACCTTGAAGACCTCATTAAAGCCGGGGTCTGCAGTATGAAAGTCGAAGGCCGCAGCAAAACCATCTACTACGCCGCTATTACGGCACGGGCATATCGGACGGCATTAGATGCAATTGCCGAAAACCGTTTCACCCTCGAGCTTGTCGAAGAACTCTTGAACGAGGTCTTTACCACAAATAACCGCGGTTATATTCCTGGTTTTCTTATCGGTAACCCAAAAGAAAAAGCGCAAGAATATGCCGAACGCCAGGGCTTTTCGACCCATCAGTTCGCTGGTGTGGTGCGTGAGCGAAACGGTAATCGTCTGACTATTGAATGCCGCAATCGACTAGATATTGGCGATAAAATCGAGTTTTGCTTCCCAGATAAGTCTGCGGATTTTGAAATCACATTGAAGGAATTTTACGATGACGAGGGTTTGCCGCTTGATAATTTTTCTGGCGGGCAGGGGAGTTTCTTCCTCGAACTTTCTGATGAGCAATCACTCATATTTACCGAGGCCTTTGGCAATGGTGATATTTTTTGCGTCACCCGCAAACGAGTTTTGAAAGATTCTGAATTGCCCCGTGAAGAATTGATGGCACGGCGACAACCGATGTCCACGCAAACCGCTTAGAAATCATGTTCCTCGATATCGCTGTCGGTATTTTCGGTGTAACGGTCTTTGTGCATCTCACAGGTGCGGAACCGAGTGCTTGGCTGTTTACCTTTGCCATCGCCTGCGCCTTGTTGCCGGATGCCGATGTACTGTTCCACCTGTTGCGGGGTCATCCGCTCGGGAAGTATGCTCATCGGCATCGTACTTTTCTGCACTATCCGCTCCTTTTTCTCCCAGCGGTATTTCTAACACTCCTTCCGCTTGGCTTTTCCTACTCGTTTATGGCAACCGGACTCGTTTGCTGGCATTTTTTGCATGACAGTGTGGGCATCGGATGGGGAGTCCAGTGGCAATATCCATTTGGAAAAAGGTACTACAAATTCATGGATGCTGGTTCGTTTGTGCGCGGGCGCACACCACAGCAGGTGGAACAAGTAGCAGCAAAACGTGGCGACCCGGATTGGCTGCGGAATACCTATTTCCGCCCGAGTCCGACTTTGATCCTCGAGCTCGTCATGTTGGTGATTGCATTTACAGCAGCTATGTATCTGCTTATCCGCTGATTGAACTAAGCCCCAATTCTCGTGACAGATGAGGCAAGTCGCTGTCGGTAGTAT
>CAZLFD010000070.1:0-4366 GCA_964558715.1 uncultured Candidatus Peribacteria bacterium
TCTTTGCTCTCTTGAACCGAAAAAACAAATAGCAACTCATTTCTGGTCTAGTCCCTTGTTATCGACTCTTATCAAAGCAAAACTTTTCCGCTATAATCTTTTTTGTTCGCATTAACCTTGCCGGAGTGGCGAAATTGGTATACGCGCATGGCTTAGAACCATGTGGGGCGACCCGTGAGAGTTCGAGTCTCTCCTCCGGCACCACGCTTCGCTTTGCCATGAGCGAAGCGAATGGGAAATAGAAGCGTATACTGTTTTCGACTCCGAAGTCGCTCAGACTCGAAGAGAGCGAAGCTAAGGACAAAGCTACGACTAGCACACCAAAAAAGATCAGTAATGCATAATCCATCCCAACCTCATGTTGATGCGATGCGAAGTAAAATCGGTGTTGGATTTCCCATCCATAACAAATTATTCATTTTCATCAACTCTAGTTTGCTGCAAACAATTGATAATTCCGCTATAATCTCTGTATCTTTTTTGCTTTTGTATGAAGGAAATGGTAAAATTTAATGTTGCATTAAGCCCACGACAATTAAAAACAAATCTGCGAGCTCAGGCGAAGAGTATACCGCTCTTCAAAATCGCGGTCTTCGCGCTTTTTTTTGCGATTATTGCCGTAGTGCCAATGTATCTGCACACGCAGTGGTTCACCGGGCCCTTGGTGAACGCGATATTGATAATGACCTGCCTGCTCGTAGGCCCCATGGAGGCGATAATTTTAGGATTGATCCCGAGTTCGGTAGCGCTCAGCAGTGGTTTGTTACCATTACCACTTGCGCCGATGGTACCGTTTATCATGATGGCAAATGCGGCCTTTATCGCCATTTTTGCTTACATGGCATCGACTAATTACTGGATCGCCCTGGTTCTTGCTGCGCTCGTCAAATTCGCTTTCCTCAGCCTTTCGGTATCGATGGTAATGGCAAATATGCTGCCAGATTCACTCGTGCAAAATCTCGCCATAATGATGAGTTGGCCACAATTAGTGACTGCGCTGATCGGCGGTGTCGTCGCCTTCGGAATACTCAAATCCGTTGAACGGCTGCGGAAGACTTAGCCCCCAAACCCTATGAACACGAAAACAAAGACATCGCTGCTCAAAAAAATCGAAGACGCCAAGCTCGTCGGGCGAGGAGGTGCGGGTTTTCCGACGCACATCAAATGGAACTTTGTCGAGAAAGCGAAGGGTACGAAAAAGTATGTCATCTGCAATGCCAGCGAGGGCGAAATCGGATTGTTTAAAGATATTTATATTCTCGACCATTTTACCGAAGATGTCTTTGAAGGCATGCGCTTAGCAATGGATTTTTTGGGGACCAAGCATGCCTGGTTTAACATGAATGCCAACTACTACCGCAATCTGCAAAACAAGCTTGAAGAGCAGATCGCCAAGTACAAAAAAATGGGCTATGACTTCCGTATCTTTCAGGAAAAACCAAGCTACATCGGCGGAGAAGAAACCGCACTACTCAATGCAATTGAAGGCAAACGCGCCAAACCACGCCTTAAACCGCCGTTTCCGGCAGAAAAAGGGCTTTTTGGTAAACCGACGCTCGTGCATAATGTCGAGACGCTCTACAACATCTGCCAGGTGAATCGTGGTGATTTTAAAGATAATCGCTTTTACTGTCTGCTGGGGCCAGTATGCTACCCGGGTGTATACGAGCTTCCGGCAGAGATGACGCTGCATGAAGTGATGAAGAACACCAATAACATTCCGGAATTTGATTATTTTGTGCAGATCGGCGGCAGCGCCAGCGGAATCGTGTATAACAGTGAACAGCTCAAAACCGAAAAGATGAGTGGCGGTGGCTCTATCGAGGTTTACCCAGCAGACCCGCCACCCAAAGAAATGCTGATCAAGTGGTTTGAGTTTTACGCAAGAGAAAGCTGCGGCAAATGCACACCCTGTCGCGAGGGAACCTATCAATTGCATAAGTTGATTCAGAATTGTCGCCAAATCCCCTGGAAACAAATCACCGAAATCTTAGATCTGCTCGAAGACGCGAGTTTTTGCGCTTTGGGTAAATCTGTACCAACAGCGGTGCGTACGTATTGTGAGAATGTTTTAGGAAAAAAAATATGAAAAAAGCAATCGTCATTATCAACGGCAAAGAATTTGAAGCAGAAAAAGGGGAAAATATCATGCAGGTCGCCCTGCGCAATGGTATAGATATCCCCCACTTCTGTTTTCATGAAGATTTAGAACTCGAAGCGAATTGCCGCGCCTGCTTGGTACAAGATGCCGCCACCGGTAAAATCGTTACCTCGTGCTCTGTACCAGCAAAAGAAGGAACAAAGATTCTCACGACCACCCCGCATGTCGAGAAGATGCGAAAAAAGAACCTAGAACTGCTGCTTGCCGGGCACAAAAAAGGCTGCACCTTATGTAAACGCAAACTCCACTGCGAAGCCGCAGAAGTGATGAAACGCTATCATGTTACCGGCAATGAATACACCCGCAAAAAAGTGAAAGAACTGGTGCACAAAATGGGTACCGCTGCCGAATTCGACCCCAACCTCTGCATCGCCTGTAACAAATGTATCCGTGCCTGCGAACATATTGGCGTGGGCTTTTTAAAGCTGAAAGGGAAAGCGAGCAAAACCCGTGTGGGCTATAATGAGGATCCGAAAACAGACTGTATTTACTGCGGCCAATGCACGGTGATCTGCCCGGTTAATGCTATTCGCGAGCAAAGTCATATCGAAGGAGTAGAAGCCGCCATCGCTGACCCCACAAAAACCGTCATCGTGCAGACGGCGCCCAGCGTACGCAATAGTTTGGGTGAAGAATTCGGTATGCCGTATGGCATGGACGTAACCGGGAAGATGTTTACCGCCTACCGCAAACTTGGTTTCGATAAAATCTTCGACGTCAACATGGGGGCGGATATTACAACCATGGTCGAGGCAGAAGAGTTGATCGAACGGATTCAGAGCGGTGAAAACCTACCGATGTTTACCAGTTGCTGCCCCGGGTGGGTGAAATATGTAGAATTCTACCATCCAGAACTCATCCCCAACCTTACCACTTCGCGTTCTCCGCATATTCACAGCGGTGGCGCCTACAAAACCTGGTGGGCGAAAAAAGCCAAGGTCGACCCAAAAGATATCATTATCGTTTCAGTGATGCCCTGCACCTCAAAGAAATACGAAGCCGGGCACGAGAAGCTGAATATCAATGGTATGCGCCCCGTGGATTTTTCGCTTACCACGCGTGAGATCGCACAAATGATCCGCAAACACAAGATCGATTTTGCGAATCTAGAAGACAGCGAAGTGGATGCCGATGGTGTCTATAGTGGCGCAGCAGTGATTTACGGCGCCAGTGGTGGCGTAATGGAAAGCGCTCTGCGCACGGGGTATTTTATGCTCACCGGTGAGGAGCTGGCAAAAATCGACCTCAAAGAAGTACGCGGCTACAAAGGGGTCAAGAAAGCGACGATAAAAATCGGTGACCTGAGTTTAAAAGTCGCCGTGGTCGCGACGCCAAAAAACATCCAGCACATTTTGCGCGAACTGAAACACAATCCGCATGCCTATGACTACATCGAGTTCATGAGCTGCCCGGGTGGTTGCCTGGGTGGCGGCGGTCAGCCGAATCCATCAAGCAAAAGAATCGTCACCGAGCGCATCAAAGGAATTTATAAGATCGACAAAAAGATGAAAATGCGCCGCGCGCATGAAAACCCCGTAATGAAAGAATTCTTTGAATACGCCGACAAGCTGCCAAAAGCAGAGCGCGACGCCCTCCTCTATACGCATTACGAACCAAAGCGGAAGTTTGAGTGAGCACTTTAGCCGTGATTGGTTCAACTATTCCGATAACTGAGCAGTATCAATTTCCCTTATTTTCGCTTTGATCATCCGCTGTACTAGCGGAATACGTCCCTGCAGCATGATTTTCGGAAGCATTTCACGAATTTCAGCTGTAGTCGGCACAGAGTCAAAATCTTGCAACAAATCGCAGAGAATCTGCACCTCCGGATTCTTTTTGCGCTCTTCGGGTGTATACCTCCGCAATCCGACCCACCCCATCGAGTGCTGGATTGGCTCGACCATCTCCCCATCTTCGTCTGTCATATTTTCTACGATGATTCGCGTCAATAACACTTCCTCAGCAATTCTTACAGTATCGACTGTGCCGTAGCGACCATATTCTGGGTTTGCCTCGATAATCAGCAAAGCATCGCTAAGCCCCTCTATTCGCGCCCGTTCTTCGGCCTCACGATTACTGCCGGTAAACAAATCTGTGGCTTCTTGCATGGAGGATATTCAAAAATTGACCCTCATTCGAAGCAGCGACGCATGAACTAAGCCCCAATTCTCGTGACAGATGAGGCAAGTCGCTGTCGGTAGTATT
>CAZLFD010000071.1:0-3977 GCA_964558715.1 uncultured Candidatus Peribacteria bacterium
CCATTCTTTGTGAGTGAAAGAAAAGTGTCACGGGAATTGGGGCTTAGAAGAATCACCAGTTTTGTGTGTATTGACTTATATTTTTATATATTATATAATAATTTAATTACCCAAAACATAAAACCAACATGAACAAAAATCAAAAACGCTTCGGTCCCGTAGACGCTCGGCTCTTTGCTTCTACCATGTCTGCGATGCGTGAATTGGGTGTGTGCGACAGCCCGCTATCGGTTTTTGGTGATATCGCGATAGAATTACAGCAACGGTTACAGAAGCTTAGCCGTGATTGCGACGCCTGCGAAGCTGAGATGCGGCGCAGAATCGAAGCGGGCGTACTCAAACTGCTAAACATCTCTCATATGGTGAGAGCTGCGCAGGGTAATGTTCTTACTCAACTCTTTACTGAAGAAACGCACATACAACTGCAACAAGCCCTGACGGAAATCCAGAAACACGATACCCATGTAGATTCACTTCGCGATCTTCCGCTTTCATGCAAAAGATAAACGCTTCGACCATTTGTCGATCCGCTTCCTTGTGTAATTCATTTCCGCTCACATCCTCTCCTTTTCGATTCTGAGGGGGTTTTTTCTGTATTACCTTCTCTCGTACTTCGTAAACCGATTCTCATCTCTAATTACTCCTTCCGATTGAGCTATGACAGAATCGGAAGCACGGAGTTTTTGTAAAATCTCGCATTTTCCGGTACAATAAGCAGAAATTACTTTTTTATCGACCATGTCTGTATTCGATGAGGCAAACAGCGAAACACGCACACCTAAGGCGCCACCAGAAAGTTTCGTCACTGCAACGCAAGAGGGGTTCGATTGGCCGCTTGACTCGTGGTACATCGAACGCATTTTGTTTCTATCTTCCGGTGCCATGAGCGCGCTTGGCGTGTTTCTCTTTATCGTTTCTTTTCAGATGGTCTTTTTACTGATCCCCATGATCATCGGTGTAATGCAGGCGATATTCGCTCTCACCGGTTTCTCGATCGGAGTAAAAGTGCTATTGAGATTTGGGTTTCGTCAGCGCAGCTGAGTCGACGCAGCAACTCCCTCAACCCCCTTTCGGGTGGGGGCAAGATCAAGGTTTCACCAACATACAGCGCTGTGCGCCGAGTTGACTTGGTAAACATGCAGCTTTGGTATACTCCGATATATCTTCGCACACTACCTGCGAGCAGTCGGTGTCGTCTTTTTGCCAGGCAGGAGTGTTGTTGTAGTGTTCGAGATACTCTTTGTTCAAAGCACGAAGCGTAGAGCAACAACCTTCGAATTCTACCACTACACATTCATCATCACTTAGGCACAGATCACTTTTCTCGCGTTCTATATCGATTTTGTAGCGCGCACCGAATACATTTCCGACTGCCTCTTCTGCTTCGCGAATCTCTTGTACTGCAGTGCCAACATCATCGACCCTTTGCTTAATACCGTCGCGCACTCCTTCGGCTTGCTGCCTGATATCTTCGGCTGTTTCTTTCCCTTGTTCCAAATATTCCAGCGATTTCTCTTTGAGCGCATTCGCCTTGTTTTGCGCCTCTTCTTTGCTAAACCAGCTACAGCCACTCAGAAAAAAAGTGATGCCGATAATAAAGATGGCCTGCTTCATTTCGCTTGATGAAAAAGTGCAGAGGCATCACCGCTAAAATCAGCCAGAAAGTTGCTTGCTTCTTTCACTTCTTCGATCGAGATATCGCTGAATTCTGGGTCTTTTTCTTCGCCTTCATCGATGTCGGATTGATTGACGAAGACATGTACATGCAGATCGTGCTCGCAAAATTCGCAGTGGATGGTAAGTAGTGCAGAATTATCCGTCGAGGTATCGACACGGATCTGTTCCGGAAAAATCGGCTCTTTACAGTTGGGGCACGGGGTTTTTTGCGTGATATGCCGAAGGAGGTGCATCAGGCGGAATGGTTTCATGGCTTCCCCGATACTATTTCGCATATGGGCTGTTTTGTCAAATTGAGTGCAGAATCCCAGCCTCAAAGCCGTCACGCTGCTCGGATGATTCTAACACAGGAAGTACGGCTTGATAGTTGGAGCAATCTTTGTTTTCTTGAAAGCGAAAAAAGAGTTGGAGGAGGTCGAGCGATGCACCATTACCTTGCCAGCGAAAGTAGTGCGCAATATCTGCCGGATGTACTAGTTCAAAGGATTGCAATGCACCGGCATCAGCACTAGGCCAATTGGTGTGCAGTTCGCGTGAGAGCGCATTGACTTCACTCGGATAGAGCTGGTACGCGTTTTTCAGTTGATCGATTATCTGCGAAAGGTTTTGCTTTGCGACACAAAAGCTTGCAATCGGACGTGGTGTAAGCTGCGAGGTTGGAGTGTAGCGGTAATAAAGCGCCTCTTTTTTTCCGCTCGGCAGCACAAAAGTTTCTTCCCTATCAAAAGTACGGTTTGCGTACGTCATCGATACACCATGAAAATCTGGCTTCAATTGCATTTCTCTCTCTGTATGCAGCACAATTGTTGGCGTTTTGCCAAGTGCATAGGTAAACCCACAGTAGTCGAGCTCTGTACCATGCAGATGAAAATTCTCGACAAAAGCGTCGTCATTTAGCATTAGGCAGACATTCTCGAGTGATGATCCGGTCCAGAATTCGAGCAGGCGCACAAAGTCGTCTGCCCATGTTTCAGAAGTTGCTACCCCTTCGGGGATGATTTCGAGCAATGCTCTCTCCATATTCCACTCGATATCTTGCTTTCGGAATAAAAAACTACTCGTACCACGTATGGTGTCATCGATAAATTTAGCGGCAGATTGCCGCAACTCGGGGCGGGTAAACAGATAGCGGATATTGCGCACAAGTTGCACGGTGCGTTGAGAGTATCCGCCTTGATTACTGGCAGCGACCTTCAGCTGTCTGCCATCGAGAAGTGTGAGGGAGGGCATCTCACCTTGCACATGCGGATTCCCGAGTAGCGCCCGCTTTATGGCCTCCATATACAAAGCCTTTAAAACGAGCGGACGCAAGATCGAAACATCGGTGGTGTATTGAGTATCAAAAAGATTCGCATAAAATGTGTGTGGCCCTGGTGTACGGCCGATAACCACTGCCTGTGAACCTGTGGCATCAAAATTGCCCCCATGCCATTCGTGCGGCAAGCCAGATGGATCAAGCAAAACACCTTGCTGCACATCTCCATCGCAATATGTGCGACACCCATGATCACTCCAACCGATACCTTTCAGTCGCTGATCACCGATCGATCCGCGCTCATACAATTGCATATCGTTGCTGTTCGCAAAATTCTGATCACGAAAAACGACCTTTCCCTTTGTTTCAAGGGTGGCTTGCGCAGCATCATCAATACTGATATCGATTATTTTCGGAGCTACGTGTGCACTAAAGAGCATTTCTTGCGAGCCGTTAAAACTCTGAATCTCTGACCAGGGCTCATCCATCCGATAAAAAACATCGATGACGAGCTTGCTCCCCAACCCTTCCCAAAGGATACGAGAGTTGATAGGAAAGCGTGTTGTGCCGGTTGCATCAGCCACTGCGCCCTCAAAGCAGGTTCCATTGGCCGGCGGAAGCAATTTACCTTCGCTATCAATTTGGCGCGCATACAAGAACACTAACGTTTCTACTCCCGGAAGCACCGTCGCGGCGATTTTGGTCGACTGACTTTCATTGAGTTCCAGAATCCCTTTTGGTTCAAACACAAGCCCCCGACGCCATGCAGAACCATATTCTCCCTCAAGGGTGTGGATGTTTGTCCAATCTGCTCCTGCGGGAATATTGCCAAGAATATCTAACGCGCAGTTATCCCCTACTGCCGCCGAAGCATGCAGTGGGGTTATAAGAACCCCAAACACAAGCGCCAGAAATCCGGTTTTGAGATATGTTTTCATCATTGTATTTTACCATTTTCTCAGTAAGAAAGGAATGGTGTTTCGAGACCTGCATCTTCTAAGCCCCAATTCCCGTGACACTTTTCTTTCACTCACAAAGAATGGTG
>CAZLFD010000072.1:0-3489 GCA_964558715.1 uncultured Candidatus Peribacteria bacterium
ACTACCGACAGCGACTTGCCTCATCTGTCACGAGAATTGGGGCTTAGTTCAATTCCCTTTCATCAGTTTGTTGAGGTGTTTCTCGATCTGCTTACGAAAGGCACTTTCTGAAAATTGCTCGGCATGTTTGCCGATTGCTTCGGCATCGAAAATTTCTTCTGTCTCAAAGAAGCGGATCAGGGCTTGCTCAAGGCTGGCGACTGTCGCCTCTGGAAACAGTATTCCCGTTTTTCCATCTACCACGGTCTCTGTAGCCCCGCCTTTGCCCAAGGCGATAACCGGCTTACCGCAAGCCATTGCCTCTACCGGAACAATGCCAAAATCGTCTTCTCCCGGAAAAACCAGCGCCCGACAATTCTGTAAAAACTGCGTTACCACCTGATCGGTGCGGTGACCAAGAAGTTCTATGTTCCCTCCGGCCAATGTACGCAAATAGCCCATTTCGGCACCATCGCCGATAATCACCAAGCGGTGCTTTGGTAGTTTACTAAAGAGCTTGATGGCGAGATCGATATTCTTATACGGCGAGAGTGTCGAGATGATCAAAAAATAGTCTTCATGTGCTTTTTGTGGCGTAAATTCCTCTGTGCGCACTGGCGGGTAGACCACTTCACTCGGTTGTCGCCAATATTTGGCGATGCGGCTCTTTACCGTGTTTGCATTGGCAAGCAGTATATCTGGCCGACTCGCGGCAGCGGTATCCCACGTGCGGAGGCGATGAAAGAGTCCCGGCAGAAACAAACGCTTGAGTGGTGCCAATATGCCACGACCACCTTGTTGACCCTGCACGGCAAACGTTTGATCCCACAGGTAGCGTGCTGGAGAATGGCAATAGCACAAATGTTTGGTTCCTACTGGTGTTAGTACGCCGTGCGCAAATGCCGAGCTGCTCGAGATCACCAGATCATATTCCGTCAGATCAAAATTTTCTACGGCTGTTTCCATCCATCCCACTAAAAAACGGCGAGGAATCCCCAATTTATACATCCGCTGCAAGCCAGAAGCGACTTTTACCCGCTCACGCGGAAACACCTTGCCACATGCTTTTTCGTTATAGAGCAGGGTGTAAATATGTGCTCCCGGATACATGTCTAGCAATGTGGCAGCGACGCGTTCGGCACCACCGAGTTTAATGAGGAGTTCGTGAACGATGGCGACTTTCATCAGAATCGGATTATGCTCCGATTATCGCGGATTTTCGTGGGAATGACAATTGTCAGTCCCCTTGGCGCCATTGCCACCAGTGGTGTTTTGTTGATATCGGAACCGGATAACGCACTGCCATGATCTGAGTCATCAGTAATATGGTGATGGCAGATAGTGTAAATACCGTTACGAACATCGCTGTGGTCGGCGTTTGAAAAAGTAGCACTATCGTCATCATGTAGAACAAAGAGAGGATATAAATAAATTCGATCATCAGGCAGCGCACATGGGCGATTTCAATCTTATCTTGGTCACTTAGAGATTTTAGGTAGCGGTAGCAGCGCGTTTCATAATTTACCTGTACCACCGATTCGCAAATACGATTGCAGGCATCGACGATGGTCAAAAGGAGTGGAGTGGGGAACGCCGAACGAAGGATGTACATAAAAGCCGATAAACGGACGCCGATCCGAAACACCGAATCGCTCTTTTTTTGCTTTTTTTCTTGCAGCATGCGCCCGATCAGATAGGCGACTATAATCGATAAAAAGGCTGAGGCGGAGGTTATCAGGCCCACATCTTTCACATTTTCTACGGCGAGGAACACAAACACCGGCCACATTACAAAAAGTACACCATCGGCAAAACTGCGCCCGACCTCAGCAAAGACATAACGCTTCTTGATACGTGTGCGCATCAGGGGCACCAAACCTTTGGGATGATATTTGATCTTAAACTGGTGATTAGGGATCAGCAGCAGCGGAATCATGCTCATAGCGGCAAGTGTCGCCAAAGCCAAAAAGGCGACCTGAAAGCCAAAGACATGGGCAGTCATGCCCATGACCGCCGGAGTGATGACCGAAGCAAAGATCATACAAATACGAAACCACGAAACGACTTTACCACCGCTCTTGCGGGTGGCGACTTTGAGCATAAATACCTCGTGGCCAAAGTTCAGAAATGCTTTACCAAGGCCTCGCACGATAAACACAATCGCTAAGAAGGGGAGGGCACTCCAAAAATCCACAGAATTTTCCAGAAAAATGAGGAGCATGAGAAATGCGGTAAACAGCATTATACCGAAGCTGAGTATTACGCGAAAGCCCCATCGCTTCATCACAATGCTCGAAAGAAACAGAAAAAACACGAGCGTCACCTCGTTGATCAAATAGAGTGTGATGATCTGCCAAAGAGCGAAACCGTGGGTAAGCAGATAGAGCGGAAGCAAAATATTGCTGCCGTAATTGCCCATCATCCAGAGCGTGACAAAAAGGTAGTATTCGGTGACCTCAGCCTGCCAACTGTGTGGCAAGTGCAAGTGGAGGGGGTTTCGCTGGATGTGATGGGTATGAAGCAGTCAGTTCTAAAAATTATGTTATTTTAACATATTAATGATATTTATCCAACAACCGGATTTTTGTTTTCTAATTCTCTATTATGAAAAGCAATCTGCAATCAGGAACCCATACCCTGTTTTTAGTGTTGTATTTTTGATTTCTTGATGCTTGCTACTTCCTCCTTATTTTTGGCATACTATTCTGGCAGCTCCTTGTCTATGCGGAGAGGTGGCTGAGTGGTCGAAAGCGGCACACTGCTAATGTGTTGTCCCGAGTCATCGGGACCGCGGGTTCGAATCCCGCCCTCTCCGCCATACCGTACGGTGCATGGTTGCGCCAGCATTTTTATACGACGGTCCCGAATACTGTTCCTATCAGGGCAGTCAGCCCCATGGCAAGCGCACCCCAAAAGGTTATCCGCGCTGCAGCTTTTGCTTTATTGGCTCCGCCCACATGTGCCGACAGTATCCCTAAAAGACAGAGCGTTAGAAGTGAAACCACCGATACGATAACCGGAATCTGCTGTACCTGGATGAAGTAAGAAACGACAAGTGGAAGAAGAGCACCCATTGCAAAAGCAATCGCAGAGTACAGCGCAGCCTGAATAGGATTGGCTTGTACGACTTCCGATATCCCTAGTTCATCCCTTAGGTGTGCGCCAATGGCATCTTTTTTCATCAGTTGTTTGGCGACTTCGTACGACAATTTAGGGTCGAGACCCCGCTTCTGGTAGATTTCAGCGAGTTCTTCAATCTCCCCTCCGTAGTCAGATGAAAGCTCTTTCTCTTCCCTGGCTATATCGGCCTTTTCTGTATCTGCCTGCGAACTGACCGAAACATATTCTCCGGCTGCCATCGATAATGCTCCTGCTACTGTTCCCGCAATACCGGCTAATAGAACGGTGCTACTTGAGGTCTGCGCAGAAGCGACCCCAACGATCAAGCTGGCAATCTGAACTAAGCCCCAATTCTCGTGACAGATGAGGCAAGTCGCTGTCGGTAGTATT
>CAZLFD010000073.1:0-3351 GCA_964558715.1 uncultured Candidatus Peribacteria bacterium
GAAATTGCAAATACAAAAGCCCCCATGCGCGAATTTCATGGAGAAGTAGAAAGAAAAATATATGAGTATGCATCTGACTGCGATCCGCTTTTACACCTACTCTTCTTTCAAGTGGGTGTTCAAGAAAGTGACGGTCTTGTTCCAGGCGTCTAATGTTTCGTTCGGCGCATAACGACTGCCAGAGGGGTTGGCAAACGCGTGTCCGACTCCTTTGTACATGTAAATATCATTCTCAATACCAAGATTGTCGATTGCGGTATTAAAGGCCTCTACATCTGCCACGGTAATACTGGTGTCTTCTGAACCGAATATCCCCAAAATCGGCCAGTCGAGATTTTGCAGTTTTTCTTGATCGGTCTCTAATTGCCCGTAGTAGATCACCGTTGCTGCCAGATCATCTGCTGAGGCAAGTGCCAAGCGCAGTGACTGCTGGCCGCCAAAGCACCATCCCATCGAAGCGATTTGCTCGTTTTCTACATTTGGCAATGTGCGCAAAAATTCAACCGCGGCCTGTAAGTTCGCTACCGTCCTAGCCGCATCTTCACGTGCGGCTCCTGCTAGCTCTCCTGCACGGTCCGACGTTTCTGCAACTTCGCCATACAGATCCACCGCGAGCACCACATAACCTTCGTTCGCTAATAATTTGGCCATGTCGCGGATATTATCATTGAGTCCCCACCATTCATGAATCATTACTACAGCCGGATAGGTACCGGTTCCGTTGGGCTGCGCGAGGTATCCCTCATACTCATCATAATATTCCACAGCCTCTGTCATCACATTCACTTCATCGAGCTGGGCAAAAAGGTCGGTATTTTGCTCACCATCTTCAGCGATTACACATTTGCCATCCACTATTTCGCCCTCTTGGCACCCCATGTGGTTGTCGCCATCCATCATGCCCATGTCATGGCTGCCTGTTGCGCTTCCGTTTTCTTCGACTGCTTCTTCGAGCATATCTTCCTCAAGAATCTCGTTCATCGAGGGCATATCTTTATTTGTAGCACAGGCTGATAAAAGTAGCACCATTGAGCATAATAGAAATACTTTTTTCATCTGGGTAGAAAAATCAAAAGACAGCTCCTCGGATATCATACGCAAACAAAAATTCAGTTCAAGAGCAGATAAACGCATAAAGATTCAGCTTTCTCCTCTGTGGCGCTTTTGTTACCATTGCAGAGTAACATCGTTTTGCTATGGCACTTCAGCTCTCCTGCAGCGCGCGCTACCTCAAAACCGCCAGTCGTACTTTCGATAAGGTGACGACCGAGTTTTGGCCGAAAAAATATTGGATGCGCATCAAAGTGACAGCGCAAGGAAAGATGCACCGTAATTGTTTGGGAAAGCTTACTGGGTTGTGGGAGAAAAATGGAAAAACGGTGAGCGGCTTCGACCCACTCGTAATGGCATGGGTGAGTGAGCCGTCGCCAACACAGTTCGATACCGGTAATATCCAACAAGCGCATTATCGTGTAGATATCCCTGCAGGAAGCAACGAACTCGCGGGCCTTGTGCATGTTAAGCTCCACCCAGATGCCGAGCTCGATCCCGAAAAACAGGCTGAATGGGATGGCTTCCCTGCGGTGCAGATCAACCGTAGCCGCAATGAAAGTAATTTTCGCTCGAAAAAAGTCATCCTGCCATATGGCGAATATTTTGTGGGTGTGGCGTTAAGTGATGGTGACGGCAATAGCGCAAAGCGGATTTTCTTATTTTCCGCATTTCCTGAACAGCAGCGCTGTTTTATCCGCCCGGCGCGGTTTGATGAACGCTGGCGGATTGCCATTAAATCGATTTTGCCGTGGTAAAATTTCTTGTAGACTTAAGAAGTAAATATCCTCGCGGATGAACTGAGAAGCAAGATTCAAGCCGGAAGACCTTCATTTTATGCCAATAACGTCGCGAGCTGAGCACGATGAACTGATACAAGATTTTTTACATCGGAGGCAGCCAACCAATCGAGAAATCGTTGCCTTCATGATGAATCCAGAAAATGAACCGAAACTTCAAGCCGCCTAACACCATTTGCCCTCCCTCTTAAAAACCAGTACTGTAGCGGCAATTCACACAGTAAAATGAGCCTGACTCGTTCGATCATCACTCGCTTGTGGCAGAAGCCGTGCTTAATCGCAGACGATAAACCACGCATGGAATCGTGGCTCGAGCTGTTTTATGATGTCACTTTTGTAGCTGTTGTCGCCATGCTCGCCAAGCGCTTGGCGAGCGATATCAGTTGGCTTGGTTTTGCCGAATTTGTCTTTCTGTATATTCCCATCTGGTGGGCGTGGCTCGGCTCTACTATGTACAATAATCGTTTTGAGACCGACGATGTCAGCCATCGTCTGTTTACCTTTCTTAAAATGCTGCCAGTTGGTGGCATGGCGATCACAGTGCAAAATGGGTTAGAGCAGCACGCTGTTGGTTTTGCTGTGTCGTACATCGCTGCGCGCTTGATTCTTGTTTACCTTTGGTATCGTGCCGGAAGCAGTAACCCGGTTGCCCGCTCCTTGACCGATCGCTATGTAGCAGGTTTTTCACTTTCAATCATCTTCTGGTCAGCTTCACTATTTGTCGACAAACCCCTTATGTTTGCGCTGTGGGGATTAGGCATGTTTTTCGATCTTGCCACACCACTCACCACTTTTCGTATTCAGCGCTATTTGCCCAAACTGAGTACTTCTCACCTGCATCGACGTTTCGGGCTGTTTACTATCATCCTCCTCGGTGAAGCAGTGATCGGTATTTTGCACAGTATTTCTGATCTTCCAGAAATCCATCTGATGACTCTTGTAATCGGCGGGTTTGGTATTTTGCTTACTTGTTCGCTCTGGTGGATCTATTTTGACGATGTGATGCAAGAGCAAGAGTTGCCCCAGTTTCCGTGGTTTGCCTTATGGATTTACGGACATTTTTTTCTTGCTCTGGGCCTTACGGCCTTTGGTGCCGGCATTATCAACGTGGTGAAATTTAGAGATGTCGCATTTTCTTGGTTGCAGGCTGATGTTCTGCTTGCCGGTGCGATGGCACTTTCCCTTGTTTCTATGGCGCTGATCGAGATTTCGTATTCTATCCGCAACGACCGCTGTCAGCTTGAACGGGAGTGTGGCCAATTGCGCCTTTTTGGTGGTGTGATTACCATCATCGTTGGCTTGTCGGCCTACACTTTGGGCCCAGTCATTATGTTGTGGACTCTCATCCTCTCTCAAAGCTTTCAGATATTGCGTGGCCGTTCGGTGCGCCGCCGCCTCGGATTGCCCGCGCGCAGGCGGGCATTTTGGCAGCGAGAAACAGTAAGAGAATTGAACTAAGCCCCAATTCTCGTGACAGATGAGGCAAGTCGCTGTCGGTAGT
>CAZLFD010000074.1:0-2441 GCA_964558715.1 uncultured Candidatus Peribacteria bacterium
ATAAGGGCGGGGAAAGGGGGAAGGTGCCATTAATGTTTATTTGTGCAACAAGACCTATTTTACTCATAATCCATGTGATGTTTTGCGAACGATGCATATAAAAATAGACTTCCATCAACCCCTGAGACATGGCCTGCATATCCACAAGTAATTACAGAAATTACTGATCTGATAAATGCTCATCGAATATGGCATGCTATTGATTCACACAATAGGGCGTTACGCTTTGCACGTTCAGAACTTAGGAGAGACTGATCAAGAAGCTTAGTTGGCAGTCGCAAATGCACTTTGCCCACATGACTTTTCTAACAAACTCAACGGTTGGCGTATAATCTATATATAGAAAAAACACCTATTCATTCGATGCAAAACCGAGATCATGTACGACGACTACGCAGGTGTGTCAAAGGCCATGTCAATGAGCTTCGTCTTGAATTTGGCGGATGCAGACGATTTCGCGTGCAATCTCTTCCACTTCTTCGTGAATCGCCTCGTCGGTACGCGGCAAATAAATCCGGTGGAATTCGAGTGAAGTAAACATTTTGTTTTTGATACTTTTCTAAGCAAGTGTATCTGAAATCAGGGTGGAATTCAAGTTAAGCTGGGTGGGGTTTTGGCGCAAAGCTTCTTCCTCTTTCACAAAGAGGGTGATCAAGAGCCTATCCGCACTAAAAGCGGGAAGGAGTTTGTACTATCATAGCCCCTCTTCAATCCTCCCCTTATTTTTAAAGAAGGAAGTAATCGCAATTCCGTTTCGCCAGAAAACCCGCTACACTACACCGTGATTCTTACAAAATACATGATAAAAGATTACAAGGTACAAGACATCGCGCTAGCAGAATTTGGGCGCAAAGAAATTACTTTAGCCGAGCAAGAAATGCCGGGTTTAATGGCACTGCGCGCAGAATTCGGTGGTAGTAAGCCGCTAAGTGGAGCGCGTATCGCCGGCTGCATTCACATGACGGTGCAAACCGCCGTACTTATTGAAACGCTTACCGCACTGGGGGCACAAGTGCGTTGGAGCTCGTGCAACATCTTCAGTACGCAAGACCACGCGGCAGCGGCAATCGCCGAAGCGGGTATTTCAGTATTCGCCTGGAAAGGCATGAACGAAGCGGATTATTGGTGGTGCATCGAGCAAACGTTGCATGGACCGGATAGCTGGCAGCCAAATCTGCTGCTCGATGATGGTGGCGATCTGACTGAACTTGTGCATAAGCAGTATCCTGAACTGGCAAAAGAAATCCGTGGTGTCTCAGAAGAAACGACAACTGGTGTGCATCGCCTGCACAAGATGCATGATGAGAGTAAGCTGCTAATGCCGGCGATCGATGTAAACGATGCCGTGACGAAATCAAAATTCGACAATCTCTATGGCTGCCGCGAGAGCCTGGTAGATGGCATCCGCCGCGCAACCGATGTGATGCTGAGCGGAAAAGTAGCGGTGGTCGCCGGTTTTGGCGATGTAGGGAAAGGCTCGGCGGCGAGTTTACGGCAAAATGGGTGCAGAGTGCTTGTGACGGAGATCGACCCGATCTGCGCACTGCAGGCGGCAATGGAAGGCTACGAAGTCACGACCATGGAAGAAGCGGTAAAAGAAGCGGATATTTTTGTAACAGCGACCGGCTGCAGCAACGTGATTACCAAGCAGCATATGCAGCAGATGAAAAACAGTGCCATTGTCTGCAATATCGGGCATTTCGATAACGAGATCGACGTGGCCTCAATCAAAGGCGAAACATGGACAGAGATCAAACCGCAGGTGCATCAAATCAGCTTTGGCAATGGCAAAAGTATTATTTTGCTGGCAGAAGGACGATTGGTGAATTTGGGCTGCGCCATGGGTCACCCGAGCTTTGTAATGAGCAATTCATTCACCAATCAAACGCTTGCACAAATGGAGCTGTGGCAGAATAATGACAGCTATCCCATCGGCGTGCATCGCCTGCCAAAGCAACTGGATGAAAAAGTCGCTGCGCTGCATCTTAACAAAGTGGGTGCGAAACTGACGAAACTGACTCTGGAACAAGCAGAATACATGGGAATCGATCTAAATGGTCCGTTTAAAAGTGAGTGGTATCGGTACTAGCCGCTAGTTGCAAGGAATAAGTTGTAAGAAATCGGAGTGCGACTTCTCTCCCCACTGTCCAGGGGGATTTGAAGGCGGTAAAAATGATTTATTGAGTTGAGGAAACGTTTCGAAGCAACTTGCAAAGTTGCTCCTTAACAGTTTAGAAATTCGATTGATTAACTTTCGGTTTTGATAGCTGAAAAGCGACCACGTCTACTGGCGTGATAATTACATCCATATCTTTGCTTCTTGCTTCTCGTATAGATGTTTTGCCATGAAGAACATCGTTATTTGCTTGCATCATTAATAGAAAATTTTTTGAGATTGCTAACTAAAGATATTATATGGAATACTGAAGAGGATTTTTCTT
>CAZLFD010000075.1:0-2243 GCA_964558715.1 uncultured Candidatus Peribacteria bacterium
CTCTTTAGTACACTTCTTTTAATTATTGTTCAACTTATTTGTGCAACAAGACCATGTGCAATTGGGAATATGTCATCCGTGCAAATATGTGTCAGGATACGGAAAGCTCTTACAGGTTACTTCCCAACTCTATGCTTACTGCTTATCTATTTCTTTAGCGAATCGATCGACATCAATATCTTGCGGCCTTTTTGTTCATAAGCATCGGCATTTGCATGTTCGCCCTGGGCATTTAACACCTCACTCGCAAGGCAATACGCGTTCCCGAGTGATTCTTCTGAACCGACATGACTCTTGAACAGTGTAATGGCTCGTTCGTAGTACTCCCGTGATTCGGGGTATTTTTTATATTCTTTCATGACATTACCGATATTCACACATCCGCGCGCCACATGCGGGCTTTCTTTTCCCTCTGCCTTAGCAAAAATAGTAACTGCCGATTGATAGTTTTGCAGCGCCTTTTGCAGATTGCCCGTTGCCATATGTGCTCGGCCAAGGCCTTCGTAGCGTAAAGCGATAGTGGTGTCGTCGGCACCTAAGAGCTCTTTGTCTATTGCTAGGGCACGCTCTTTGCAGGCGATCGCCTGGGCATGATCGCCGATCTCTGTATAGGTTTCACCCATTTTTTCGAGTGTTTCGGCAACATCAGTATGTAATTCGCCAAATTGCTTCTTTTCCAGTTCAAATGCCTTGCGATAACAGCCCAGAGCTTGCTCGTGCTGGCTCGTTTTCAGCCAAGTGTCACCCAGGTCATTCCATTGCGAAGCCAGGGAGATACTTTGTTTTCCAAAAGAATCTGTAGTGATTTGAATCGCCCGCTCGAATGCTTGACGCGCTTTATCAAATTCTTTGATCTTCATATGTGCTCGACCTAAACCTTGTAGCAGGGGGGTAAGCGCCGGATGGTCACTCCCATAGTAAGCTTCAGCGACAATAAGTGCTTGCTGAAAGCTATTGAGCGCATGGTGATGGTGATTCGCTTTGGCTTGGGTTTTGCCAAGCAGTGCATAGTAGGTGGCGAAGCTATGGTGCTGGGCATCGAAAAGCGCCGAGTCGACAATGATTGCCTTGTTAAAATACTCGAGTGCCTCTGATGTCTGCCCCATTTGTTCTGCCGCTAGGCCGATATTGCAGTAGGTCGCCGAAATCGTCGGAAAGCGTTCGCCATAATTTTTTATCAGCGTCGACAAGGCGCGTAAGTGGATTTTACAGGCCGTTGTGGCATCACCGACACCTCGTAAGCTGAGGCCGACTGCATTTGATGCAATGCCGACTTCTAGGCGATACACGCCATACAGCTTCGCGTAAATCTGCACCGAGCGCTTATAGCAGGCGAGGGCATTTTCATATTTTTCTGCTAACAAAAAAACGTATCCGAGCTGATCGAGTAATTTCGCAAAGGCGAGATCTTCTTCGTCATGGTGTTCCCGATAAATTTCGCCGGCTTTGTCATAGCAGGCAATAGCCTGATCGAGCTGACAGAAGATAAAATAGGCTTGCGCGGCTCGGGTGTACATTTCGATTTCTTCATCGTAAAACTGTTTTCCATCGATGGTTTTTTCAAAAAGCATCTCGCCGTTTTTAAGCACCTCGTCTATCTGTGCCACTTGTCCGGTCAGTACACTGGTGTTCAGTTGATTAAAAATATCGGCAATCTGTTTCTTCTCATTCAGTTGCAATCCCTTGATTGTCTGTTTTGTGCCTTCTAAAAAGTGATCGATACGCCGCACCAGAGCAGATAATGCTGCTTTGTGACCGGCAGTAATCAGGCTGTTTTTGTGCCATTTAGCAATCTCTTTTAGCCTTCCTTCTTCGTGTTTGTATGAAAGTTTGCTGAGCAAATCTACCAATTCTTCGAGAGAAAACCCGGTGATAATCCGATTATCCTGCATGGTTTCCAGATGCTTCACGCCGCCATTGTACGCTTGCGGTTCATACTCCGCTCGATTGCGATACACGGTCGATTCTTGTAGATATGCTCGTTGGCGAAGCCTCTTTTTTATCCCTTCATTAATTCGGTTCATAATCATACCGAAGAGCGCTAAAAATAGCGCCGCCCCGCAGATGTAAAAAAGTATCCGCGCGGTTTCAGAAAATACTTCCGGCGATAAGAAATCGGCAAACTGCATTGTGGTATTCGTATTTAATTTTATTCTACCTTTTTATGCACGATTCGTCAAAGAAACACTGGGACTAGACCAGAAATGAGTTGCTATTTGTTTTTTCGGTTCAAGAGAGCAAAG
>CAZLFD010000076.1:0-2155 GCA_964558715.1 uncultured Candidatus Peribacteria bacterium
GCGGGGAAAGGGGGAAGGTGCCATTAATGTTTATTTGTGCAACAAGACCATTGCACATTGCTAAAACCTAATTGCTGCGCGAAAGCGCCGGTACTTCACCGCGTTTGTGCTCGGTATTTTTTACAAGATCGACCACAAGCTGCTCGGCAGGGCTTGATGGAGAAAACGCCTCATCGTTTTCCATTTTCTGCAAAGTTGCATCCAAAGTCGGGTAGTCGATGCCAAGCTCGGCTTCATCGGTATGATTCTGCAACAATTCGGCGCTGGGCGGTTTGGTATACACATTCTCTGGCAAGCCAAAATGCTTCGCCAACGCGAAGACTTCCGTTTTCCAGACCTCGCCAAGCACTTCAACATCGACCCCACCATCGCCATATTTGGTGAAAAACCCAGTCAGCATCTCGGTTTTATTCCCGGTACCAAGTACCAAACCGTCGTGCTCATTCGCTGCAGCGTACAGCAAAATCATCCGCGTACGAGCCATAATATTCCCTTTCGTCATCGGCTTGGTTACAAATGGGAGCCCGAAGAATGGATGTGAAAGCGGTGCGATATCGATTTCGCGTGCATCGAGCTGCAGCTGATTGCAGACTTCTCGTGCATCATTCAGATTTTCTGCACTCGAAAAATCTGTGTGTGGCATACGCAAGGCGACGACTTTTTCGGTGCCGATTGCACGCACTGCAAGACTAGCAACCACTGCAGAATCGACTCCACCAGAAATACCGATAACCGCCTTGTGGCGTTTTGAAGCGGCAAAATAGTCTTTCAGCTTGAATACTAAGATATCGGCGAGTTGCGGAATGTGTTGCATCGAAATTGAAAAATCTTTGTCACCAGTATTGCTGATTTTACCGGTCTTTGCATACACAAAATCAGCTTGCTTTTTTTAAAAATTGAACGGTATAGTTATACCTGATGAGAAAAAATTTTTGGTTTTTTGGCTTTTTCTTTTACGCCTGACGGGCGGAAGAGTATTGCTGAAGAATTTTTTCCACGCATCTCCATTCCGCCCACAAAGCGGTTTTTTCTTTTTATAAACATATGTCTACGACCGGAAAATTGATCCGTATGGAACGAATCATCGACCGCAATACCGGAAAATCAATCGTGATTCCTATGGATCATGGGGTCAGCATCGGCCCGGTAAAAGGATTAGTCGATATGGGGCGCACCGTTGACGCTGTTGCCAGTGGCGGTGCCAATGCCGTTCTCGGGCACCTCGGGCTTCCACTCTTCGGCCATCGTCATCACGGAAAAGATGTCGGGTTGATTTTGCATCTTTCGGCCTCGACGTGCGTGAATCCGACCGATGAAAATGATAAAGTCATCGTCAACACAGTACAAAACGCACTTAAAATGGGCGCTGACGGAGTTTCTGTACATGTAAATGTCGGCTCAAAAAGTGAGTCGCGGCAGTTAGAAGATTTAGGTCGCATCGCCGTAGAATGTATTGAATGGGGTATGCCGCTCTTGGCGATGATGTACCCACGCGGCGAAGGGCTGACATCGGATGAAAAGTCGGTCGAGATGGTCAAGCTTGCGGCAAGAATAGGGGCAGAACTAGGGGCAGACTTGGTAAAAACGTACTACACCGGCGACCCAGAAAGCATGCGCGAAGTGGTTGATGGTTGCCCAGCTCCGGTGCTGATCGCCGGCGGCTCAAAGCTGTCAGATGAAGATACTTTGCAGATGATCCGCGGCGCGATGGACTCCGGTTGCGCGGGGCTTTCGATGGGGCGCAACGCGTTTCAGCATGATAATCCGGAGAAGTTTGTAGCGGCGGCGGCCAAGATCGTGCATGGCGATGCTAGTTACGAAGAAGCGCTTGCCTTTTTGCAAAACAGCTAAACTTGCGCAAAGGGAAAAAATGCGCCAGAATGCCTTGGCATTTTCTGGGGCCGGGTAGCTCAGTGGTAGAGCAGTGGACTGAAAATCCTCGTGTCGGCAGTTCAATTCTGCCCCCGGCCACCACTATTTATTGAATGAACAAAATACCCAAAAGCCCAAGAGCTGCAGAAAATCACTTTACCAAAAACATCAATTGGCTAAGAGCCGCTGTTTTGGGAGCAAATGATGGAATTGTTTCGATTGCCAGCTTGATTCTTCTAAGCCCCAATTCCCGTGACACTTTTCTTTCACTCACAAAGAATGG
>CAZLFD010000077.1:0-2018 GCA_964558715.1 uncultured Candidatus Peribacteria bacterium
TTCTTTCTACTTCTCCATGAAATTCGCGCATGGGGGCTTTTGTATTTGCAATTTCACCTCTTGCCAGCGGAAACAAAATCAATTAGTATGTCTTGGCGCTCGGATAAATACGAGATGCGGGTATCGTATAATGGCTATTACATCGCCTTGCCATGGCGAAGATACGGGTTCGATTCCCGTTACCCGCTCCAAGCTTCGAGATATGAGCGTAGCGAATTTTCGAGTGGGTTGAAGGTAATCCTCATAAGAGTTGTCCGCTCAATTCAAAAATAATTCAGCTTTATTACTTCGCTTGCACAAAATTCCTTGACGTGATTTTATTCTATATGCGATAGTGCATCACATTATCTTCTCTGCATTCCACATGAAACCACTCCTCTGTCTGCTGGGGCTTTTCGCCCTTTTTATTACACCACTGGCAACGACCTTCGCGCAAGACGACCCAACAGCAAAATCAGCCGATGCCGATGAGTTTAGTATTGAACAGCCGTATGGCGGCTTGCAGCAGGTCACCGATACGACAGAGCGATTTATCTTGTTCGAGCTGAGAGATTTACGCCGCGAGATCGAGAAGCAGAAATACGAAGTCATTCAAGAGGTGGTAGAGCGGCAGTATGCCAATATGGACCGCACACTGTCGTACACGTCGGGTATTATCAATTTCTTTTGGTTCGTCATCAGCGTCATCACTTTTTTGATCGCTATTTTTACCACATTGGGCTGGCGGAGTTTGGGCGACATTAAAAGTTCCACAAAAAATATGATTGAAAATCAGGCCAAGGAGCTACTGAAAAATTCGCAAGACCGCTTGTTGAAGATTGAAACAGACCTAAAGCACAAAGAAGAGGAAATATCGAAACACCATGAAGAGTTGCAGCGCATGCAACAACTAAACACCTTGTGGCTGCAGGTAAACCGTGAGCGGGATGACCGTAAGCGGCTCGAAATGCTCGACCAGATTCTGGAACTAGAAGATGGTGTAGACGCCTACGTAATGAAGGCCGGTTCGTATATTCGTCTGCGTATTGCCGAAAAAGCGATTGAAATGGCGGATATCGCACTCGAAATGATTCCCGATCAGGCCTTGGCGCACTACCATCGCGCATGCGCGTATGCTTTGATGCAGAAAAAGGATGAGACTCTGGCTGATCTTAACCACGCCTTCAAAATCGCGCCCAGCTTTCGTGATGGCATTGAAGATGAATCGATTTTTGACTCTCTCAAAAACGATAAAGACTTTAAGCGGGTGGTAGCGGGTGAGAGCTGATGTCTGGGATTTTGCGGATGTGGTCGGCGGCGCTAGATTTTTTGTTTCCGCCAGAGTGCCTGGGTTGCGGCAATGAAGATGTGTGGGTGTGCGACGCGTGCCGCAGCTCGATTCGTAATGAAGTAAAGCGCCTTAGTATACAACCGAAACCATTTGCACATGTGTGGGTCTTGGCAGATTATCATCAATCGTTGGTCGCAAAAGCGGTGCGACGTTTGAAATTTGGCTATAGCCGTGATGTATTGCGCGATTTACAGCCTTTTTTTAAGGATGCATTGGCGGATGTGAAGCTTCCCACTAACACGGTGTTGGTGCCGGTGCCTTTGCACAGAAGGCGGCTCAATACGCGCGGCTTTAATCAGGCAGAATTGTTTGCCGAGCAGATTGCGGCTATCATTGGCGTTCGGATCATTCCCCTGTTAAAGCGTACGCGCCACACACCACCACAAACCAAGATGAATGGCGAAGAGCGCCGAAAAAATCTAAAAGGTGCCTTTACGGTGGATGAGAAAATTGCTGCAGTAATCGCGCAAGACATTCCGCTGATCATTGTAGATGATGTGGCGACGACCATGACAACGCTCGAAGAGTGTGGGCGAACACTCACAAAAGCCGGCTATGCAAAACTGAATGCTTTAGTGATCGCCCGGAGCGCGGAACTGAACAAGTAGCAAGTGACAAGTTGTAAGTGGTAAGCAGTGAACTGAAACCACGGGCTAAAGCTCCGTGGCTTCGACTTCGCGACATTCTG